>NZ_JAMYLQ010000006.1:0-235084 GCF_040318115.1 Mesorhizobium sp. M1312
CCTCCTGACCCAGCCAGCAGGTTGAATCAGATTTGCTCGCCTTTGGGAATCCCCTTTCGATTCAGACTCAATTCATCCCGCTCTAAGGTCGCGATCCCACCCAATTGCTGACTTTCGTGAGCCATTTGCATTAGCATCCGGCGAACCGCCAATCACCCTTTACGCCCCGGGGATGCTTGCATTTTTTCAAAGCATTCAGGCGGATAATTGGACGGGGGCCGGCTCAGGCTGATGCCCACGACTCTACAACCTCAAGAGCCAGGCCTCTACTTTCCCTTTGCCCTTGACTTCTATAGCGCCGCGCGGCTCGAAAACGAACTGGTCCTTAAGTCGCTCGTAGACGGCCCGCGTCACCTGAACCGCGTCGGGAATGCTACCTGATTCCATGCGGCTCGCGAGATTCACCGTGTCACCCCACAGGTCGTAGATGTACTTGCTTTTGCCGATGACGCCGGCCACCACCGGCCCGCTGTTGACGCCAACCCTGAGCTTCATCGGGACGTTGTGCTCCATGGCGTGCTCGCGGGTAATGTGGACCATGCGGATGGCCATGCGCACCATGCGCTCGGCGTGGTTGGCGACCGGCACGGGCAGGCCGCACACCGCCATATAGGCGTCGCCCACAGTCTTGATCTTCTCGATGCCGAGATCGTTGGCCGCGGCATCGAAGCGCGTGAACAGCCCGTTGAGAAACGTCACGACCTCCTGCGGCGGCATTTCCGATGTGAGAGCTGTGAAACCGACAAGATCGGCGAAGGCCACCGTGACCTCCGCGAAGCCGTCGGCGATCTTGTCCTCGCCGGCCCGCAGCCGGTTGGCGATCGGCGCCGGCAGGACGTTCAGCAGCAGCTCCTCATTCTCGCGGTTCTTGTTCTCGATGACGACATTCTTTTCACGCAGTTCCTCGACCATTCCGTTGAAAGCTGCGCACAGCTGGCCGATCTCGTCGCGCGTGCGCACTGGCACGCTGGCCCCGTAGTCGCCGGCAGCGAAGCGTTTTACTCCGGCAGTGAGCTCGCGCAGCGGTCCGAGCAGCGCGCGCGACAGCCACGCGGCGGTGGCGGCCACCACCAGCAGCGCCAGTCCCCCTACGAGCAGCAGATCCTGGCGGAGCCGGGCGATCGGCGCGAAGGCCTCGGCGCTGTCGATCTTGGCGACGAGGGCCCACTTGACGCCGGGAATCGCCAGCGGCCCCCACGAAGCGAGCGTCGGGACGCCACGGTATCCGATGATCTCGCCGGTACCCTCGACACCGGCCAGTGCCGCCTGGGTAGCCTTGGTGTCGATGCGCTGATGCAGCACCGGAGTCCCGTAACGCTGAATTGCGTCGAGCTCCTCGTCGTCGGCGCCGACGGACTTTAGTTCGGCGAAGTAGCCGTCTCGATTCTCGTAAAACGCCCGCGGGCCGGAGCGCACCAGATAATCGGGACCGACGAGATAGGCCTCACCCGTGTGGCCGAATCCTTCCTGCCGCCAGCGGCGACCGCCGGTCACGACGTCGTCGATCTCCTCGTTCGACAATTGCGCGATCAGCACGCCGATGACGATCCCCTGGTCGATCACCGGTGCTCCCATGAAGGCAATCGGCGCGCCGCCAGAGGGCGCATAAGGAGCGAAATCCTCGAGACAGACGGCCGATCGGTCGGCGCTCTCCGCGCAGCGGGCGACGACGGCGGCGGCGTTGGAGCGGCGGTACGGACCGAACTGGAGGGACGTGGTGAAGTCGGCCTCCTTCTGGACGGTGTAGATCAGGCGACCGGATTTGGGATCGGCGATCATGAAATCGAAAAAGCCGACGGTCGTAGCCGCGGCGCGCATCAATGGATGATACACGGCGTGCAGCCTGCTGTAGTCGCTCCCGTCGCCGGCATCGTCCAGAAGCTTGCGCCGCTCCGCCGGGTTCGGATTTTCCACAATGTAGTGATACTGCAGATGGTAGGGGGCGCCACCGACTGGCAGGTAGTCCGACAGGGCTGGTTCCCTGCCCAGGATGCGCGTCATTTGGGGAATGAAGTTCGCGACGTACCAGTCGCCGACCTTCTTCTGCAGTTCGGGCGGCACACCCGCCCGGTCGAGCTGGTCGACTGCGATCCGGAACTCGCGCGTCGCATCGACCACCATCTTGGAGGTGGCGAGCAGGCGCAGATCGGCCTGTATCGTGCGGAAGTAGGTTTCAACCTGGCGCGTCTTGGTCTGGCGGGCGGCCGTGAGCTGGTCGAAGACTGCCTTTTCGAGAGCATTCTGTGCGCGGAAGTAACCGAGCACCCCGGTCACCAGCACCGCGATAGCGCCGAGCAGGACGAGGGTTGTAAACAGCTTCGCGGCCAAGCCCCAGCGTGCGGGTCGAGATGAGCCGGTCACATCTGTAGAAGACATGACTCAACTCTGACTCGCAGAAGACCGCTGCCGCCTGGACCGATCACGCATGTGTTCATGCCTCCCTCATAGAAACATCGCGTCCAGCCGCTCGATGCTCCAGAACGCCGCGACGGTTCCGATCACATAGGCCGAAGCGACGATAGCTCGCCGCGGTATCGTGATGATGCGCCGTATCGAATGAACGGCGAGCAGGATCGCCGCGATGAATAGGAGCTGCCCGATTTCAACGCCGATATTGAACGACAGCAAAGCGAGCGGAATATCGCCGCGCGGCAGCCCAAGATCAACCAGGGCGCCGGCGAAGCCGAAGCCGTGCAGCAGGCCGAAAGCGAAGGCGACGACCCAAGGCCATTGGATGGTCAGGCTCGACTGCCCGCGCTCCATCCTAACGATTTCGGTCGCGACAAGCAGGATGCTGAGGGCGATCATTGCCTCCACCGGCGCCGACGGCAAAGTGACCCAGCCGATGGTGGCGAGAGTCAGCGTGATCGAATGGGCGACGGTGAACGCAGTGATCGACTCGACTATCTGTCGCCAGCCGCGCACGATCAACATCAGCGCGGCGACGAACAGGAGGTGGTCGATGCCGGAGGCGATGTGCTCGATGCCGTGGCGAAAATAGGTCGCGGCCACCTCCCAAGGGTTCTGCGTCGCGGGGAGCGCCACGTCGGGCGCGCTAGGGGTGAGCCGCTCGACCCATGTGCCGCCATCGGCGAACTCGATGCGCACCAGCGCGTCGGTCATGGTCTGCGATAGGCCCTCGATGCTCACTTTCTGGCCGGCGAGCGGTTCGATCGCTGCAATCCGCCACGTCTGAACCATGGCGTCGCCCGTCGCGCGCGACACCACCGGCGTCAGATTCTCGACCGCGCCAGAAAAGCGCGGCGAAAGTGCGAGCCTGAAGTCGCCCTGCATCGGTGTCTTGAAGGTTACGCTGAACTCACCCGGTTTTTCCTCTCGAAGGTCTAGAAACGCCGGGCGCATCTCGTGTGTCAGGGCCGGGGAGGCCCCAACGCATGCCGCAACCAAAAGCAATGCAGCGCGCCCGAACCGCAGGAGTAAGGCTAGGAAACGGACCGGACTCATCGCGACGCCACATCGGCTTTCGGGCCAGGAGAAAGCAGCTTCGCCACCTCGTCACCATAGACGACACCGTATTTCTCGCGCAGCCGTGCAATGTAGTCGCGGCTGACTTCGTCCTGGCGATCTCTGAGCCATTCGGCTGACACGGCCTCACGTGCCTCTTCGAAAGGACGCGAACCCTGTTCGTTCCGCTCGGAAACATTGATCAGGTGGTAGCCATAGCCGGACTTGAACGGGCCGGCCCAGCTTCCCGTTCTCGCGGCGTAGATCTCGCGCGAAAGCTCCTCGCCGAGCATCCCGGTCGCCTCCTGTTCCCCGAGGTTCTTGAACTCGGTGCCGAGCAGAAATCTGTCGCCGAATTCCGCCACGTCGCCGGCATTGCCGGCCTGGAGCCGTTCGAGCATATCGGCCGCATCGGCGGCAGCGTCCTTGCGGCCGTCCGGATTGAAATAGACCTGTCGGAAACTTGCCTTGCTTGCGACGCGGAACAGGTCGAGATTGGCTTCATAGTATTTTCTAAGATCGGCTACCGTCGGCTCGACGACCTTGGCAGTGTCCTTGAGCAGGAACTCCAGTTTCTGGGCCAGCCGGCGCCTGACAATCGTGTCGTGCTCTTCGAGACCCATTTCCCGCGCCTCGCGAGCGAATAGTTCCTCTTTTATCAGTTCAGCAATCAAGGCTTGCAGCTCCTGGCCATCCGGGGGACGCTGCCACTGGCCCTTGAAAGTTTCGGTGAGCCACTTCAGCTCGCCGTCGCCGACACGCACCGGCTCGATGCTTTTCGTCTGCTCTTCGCTGTCGCCAAGCCATGCAAAGGCAGCGAACAGCACGGTGCCCGCCACGACAAAATGCAGCAAGGGTTCATGAAAAAGTTTCATTGGGCGGCGTCCTTGCTAGCTAGGCGGTGTCGATGAGTTGGTGCCGCCTTGGCGAGCGGTAGGCAGACGCCTCTGGGCGTCTGCCTTGTCTTGATGCGTCGCTTCCTTCTTCAAGTGCCTGGCGTGCACCAGATCGGCGAGGTGTAGGCCCGTTCGGTGATGGTCATCGCCGTGCCTGGCAAGGCCTTTACGCCGAACCGCTTGACGTCGTAGGCGGTCCAGCGCGGGGTCGGGATCTCGATCACCCGTCCATAGTAGAAGGCCGGCTGGCTCGCGTCGAAATCCGGGTCCTCCCACACCGCGCTGAGCTCCGGGGAGCCGATCGTATTGGTCCAGCCGGCGTTCGCGGCATCCACAGTGTCGCCGACCGATGGCAGCTTGCCGGTACCCGCGTCGGGCTTCCGGTCGCCGGACCACGCCACGTCATAGACCTTCTCGTTCAGTTTGCCGTCCGCCTCCAGCCAGCCCTTGACGATCTGGTAGCGGTCGAGGTTGGCGCCGAGCGGATCTTTCAAGGCGGCGACCAGGAAGGTCGGTTTCTTGCCTTCAGGGGCTGCGCGAAGATCGCCGCCCATCGGCACGCCTTTGGTGTAGCCGATCTGCCCCGGCAGCCGACTTTGCGCATCCTCACTTGCAAACTCCCAACCGCCGAAGAACCGAACCGCCATGCGCGGGCCGGTGGTGGCGTAAGTTTCCTTGCGCTGCATGGCATCCCAGATCGATTCGCGGGTGTTGTCCTTGGCCCAGACGGCTGCGTAGCCGGAGGCGCCGACCTCCCAGTCCATGATTTTGACACCGGTCTGGGCATTGTTGACAAAGGTTGCGCCGATGCGTTCCGGGCTCGGCTCCTGCGGTGTGGTCTTGCCGAAGAAATTGTCCTCTTCCATCGCGGTCAGACCGGTGTGCGCATCGCTGCTGGCGACGAGGCCGAACTTGTAGGGGTTGGTGCCGAGCTCCCGCTCGAGCTTCAGTCCGTTCTTATAGGCCGAGCGGGCATACTCGAACTCGAGCATCTCCTTGGTCTTGGGAACGCTGCCGTCCAGATTGCCCTTGTCCCAGATCTCGAAACTGGCGAATTCGTCGTTCGGTGAGAGGAACGGATGCGACTCGCCGGTGCCCTTGGTCTGCGAGGTCTCGTAGAGCCGCTCCCATTTCGCCCGCTGCTCGACATATTCGCGGTCGACCGGCTTGCCGAACTGCTCGACGGTGGGGAACATCAGGCCGCTGCTGAGATTGCCGTTATGCGCGATCGCGAGCACATCGCCGCCGGTCTTCACTTCGTAGGCGCCCATCCATTTCCACAAATCGACCGGGTTGTCGCTGCCGTACGGCGGATAGACGGTGAACGGCTCGACCTGGCTCGCCCTGTCGCCATTGTCGCGGAATATGACGTTGCGGTGCAGATTGTTTCCGCCGGTGTTCGACGTCCACTCGAAGCCGATGAAGGCGGTGAAAAGGCCGGGATTGTTGTAATCCTCGGCGGCGGCGATCGTTTCCTGCCACGCGCCCTTGTAGGCGGGCGTGCCCGGGAAATACATGATATCCTTCGGGAACGTCCCGTGCGAGAAGGCGACGATGATCTCGATCGCCGCATCCGCGCCTTTGCCGGACTGTATCATGTCGTACCATTTCTTGCCGGTAGGGTCAGCCAGCACCTCAGGCTTGCCGGCGAACAGATCCGGGAAGAAGCCCATATTGTCGGAGTGATCGGCGACCACGAGAAAGTCGAGCGGGCGGGAAAGCTTCACCGGCTGGCCGGTGGACGAGGTAACCTCCTCGCCCCTGGCGAAGCGGTAAGCGTCCCGCGGTGTCAGCTTGGCGCCGAATGCGCCTGCGTCCATAGAAAACGCGGTGTGCAGATGCGTATCGCCGAAGAATGGGCGCGTCGGGAAGTCGCGCTCCGCGTATGGCGAGTAGGCCGGCGGGTGATGGTGCGCGGCGTCGGCTTTTCCCTTGTCCAGGGCCCCGGCGTCCTGCGCAATCGCCGGAAGCGCGAAGCCCATCAGGCTTGCTAGTGCCGTCCCGTACAGCAATGTCTTCGTCATGGATTCCCTCCTGAAGGTTGAACTGCGTCAATGATGAGCTGGGCGGCAGGCGGCATCGCCGCATGGCTCGCTCCCCACTTGGCAATAGGTTGGCCTCCGGCGTGTCGATAGGTGCCGATGAAGTCCGACTTCTGCTTCTCGGATCCGTAGAAGCGAATGAGGCCGCGCTCGCCGGCCTCGCCGACAGCCAGCCGGCCGAGCGCGATCTCGCTGATGACAGCCTCGCCGGTTACTAGAACCAGATCGCCCGGTTCGGCGGAGGCAACATGGACCTTGGCATGCAAGCCATCGGCGCTCGGCTCGAAGCGGGTCCAAAGCACCGGCTCGACAAGGACAAGGGAAAAGGCTGGCTGCGATGGCTCGGATGAAGCGGCGCGGAGCAATTCGGCGAACCCGGTGAGCGCCGTCCGGGTCACGCGAAATCGCTGCCCGAACAAATCTGTTCCGGCCCGATTGAAATTCGCCAAGGGCAGCCGCCGCGCCGCGACCTCCCGCGATATGGCACCGATGACATGAAGCGAATCCGGATAGGCCCAGTTCAAAACGCCGCGCGAAACCGACTGCGGGCTGTCGTAGCCGCACGCGACCGCTTCCGAAGAGGGAGCCATCACCCCCGCCATCAGGGTTAGCCAGACAACGCCGGACTTTCTCAACGCTAGAACTCTCATAGTGCTCCCACCTAATAGGAAGGTCGCGTCGTCCAGCCGGGCTGGCCGTTCCGAGGGGCTTTGCCTGCCCTTGGTGATGCTCGCGCATTGTTCGGCGGCACGGAACGTAATTAACTGTATCCTACAGGCGGAATTCGTTGGGGTGGGATCTCATGGGCCACACCCTCAGAATTTCCGAAGTGATCCAGGTTGGAAGGAAAACCAGGCGTGAACAAAATGCAGGCCCAGTGCGGCATGGAGAACAACCGTCGGCCACAATAGTTTCCGACCTGGGCACCTTCCGTCCTGAGATAGGCGAGATAGATGGCGGCAAGGACGTTGTAGGTCAGCATTCCCGCCAGCGGCGAGCTCCTTCCCTGATCCTGCCGGCCCATCCAACTACTTACTGCCAGCGCGAGCAGCGCGACGCCGGTGACGCGGGCGACTGTCACTCCAGTTGTCCGCAGACAACTAGAACGCTTTTCTCTCAGTCGGCCACGATCTGCCAGGTGTCATCCGGGTTGAAGCGATCGATGTATTTGACGATCTGCTCGGTGGTTGGGCCGAGGTCGGTCTCGTAGACGACGCCGTGCTGGTTGACGGCGAAGGTTTTTGCGCCTGTCTCGCCGTATTTGGCAGGCCAGGCGATGAGGCCGAAGCCGGCGATCATGTTGCCGTTGATGACGTAGTCGTAGGCGCCGCCGGCGATATGGTCGCCCTGGCCGGTCAGAAGCTTGTACTTGTAGCCGAAATAGCCTTCGCCCTTGGCCGCATCCTCAAGCTCGGCCTGATCGATATTGCCACCGGCCGGGCTCTCGCCGTTGATGTCGTCGGTCGGCCAGTAGAGACCGTCGGTCGCGCCTTCCGAGCTGATCAGTTTCTGCGCGAACTCCTCCACGCCATCCTCGTCGCGGTCCTGCGACGCATAGTCCTCCTGCGCGTCGACATAGGCGCGCATCGTCTCGATCGCGGTGAGCTCGTTCTCGCCGACATACCGGTTCACGATCTCCTCGAGCCCGGCATAGGTGTCGAAAGCCCACTTACCGTCCTCACCCTTGACGATCGGAAAAGGCAGCGGCCACAGCTTGTCGCCGATCTGCAGCGTGCGGCGGTCGTCCTCGCCATCGACGACAAGCTGCTTGGCCACACCCTCCTTGATCGCCGCCAGCGTCTCGTCCGAGTTCTCGTCGGCCTTCAGCTTTTCCGCATCGAGGCCGAGAAGGGCCGCAACCGCACCGTTGCCGGCGTCGCCCAGTGCCTTCTTGAACGCCTCGACAGCCGCTTCCGGCGTGTCGAAGACGGGCGGCTCGGCGGCGGCCGCAAACGCGGTGATCTCCGGCGCCTCCGGCGCATCCTGTGCGGCGGCTGACTGCGGGACAGCGATGCCCACTGCAAGCGCCACGGCGCAGACAGAGCGGAGAAGGATTGTACGCAAAACTCCCCTGTGACGGGTGGTGCTGAACATCTGTGTCATGACCCTGTCCTCGCGTTCCGTTAACGCTGGCGTCCGCCACTGGGGCGCTTGATCTGCTTGTGGCCGCCGCCACGGCTGCCGCCACCCATCGATTGGTGGCCGCGGTTGGAGCTGACCTTGGTCGCCTTGCCGCGATCGACGTTGCCAACCCCCGACGGTTTGTTCGGCCGGTTGTCGACCTTGGCCGCGGGTTTCGGCTTGCCAGCCGGGCGGTCCACCTTGGCCGGCTTCGCCGCCGGGCGATTGGCGGTAGGCTTGGCCGCAGGTTTCTGGATGTTGGCGGGCTTGGCGGGGCGGGTCACGTTGGCGGGCTTGGCCTTCAGCCCGTCCAGCGTGCTCTTGCGGATGTCTCTCGTTGCAGCCGTCTTGCCAGGCACCCTGTTGGCGAGTTTGTCGTTCTTCTTGACGTCGCGGGCGCGGTCGCGGATGGCGTTGTCGCCGTCCTTCTCGATGCGGTTCTTGATGTTGTTCTGGTCGAACTTGTTGAACTGGTTGCGGTCGATGTTGATCTTGTCGCGGTCGATGTTTTTCCAATCCACGTCGTTGAAATTGATCTTGCCGTTGAAGTCGCGGTTGTTGAAGCAGTTGTTGCAGTCGATATCGATGTCGTTGCCGTCCCAGCCACCGCCCCATACGCCCCAGTCGTCCCAGTCGACGGCGGCGGCCCAGATGGCGCCGGTCACCGCCCCGGCGAAAAAGGTCGCTCCCGGATACCAATAATTGGGGTAAGGATCGGGATAATAGCGGATCGGTTCCCACACGTAATCCGGCTCATAAAACATCTGCGGCGGATACTGCGGGACGTAGATCACGTCGGGGCTCGCCGACTTGATGACGAAATTGTCGTTCTCCTTGACCACCTGGATCTTGTCGTCGGTCTTGATGACGCCTTTGGCGACCGCCTCGTCGCGCAGCTGCTGGATGGCAACCAGCACGTCCTTCTGCTGGTAGGCAATGGCGTCGCCGAGCGCCTGCGTCCATTCGAGGTCGTCGCTCATCATCTTGACGATGTCCGGATAGTTGAGCAGTGACACCACGGAGCCGTCCCAACTCTCCTTCGGCTTCAAACTCTTGTCCTTCTCGTACCGCTCGAGGAAGCGCGCCGCCTCGACGATCTCCAGCGGATAAAGCGCAGCCGCCGTAATCACCGCGACCAGCTCGTCCGGATAGAGCGCGATGCGCGCGACCAGCACCTCCATCTCGTCGGCGCTCAACGGCTCCGGCGAGGCCGCCGCATCGCCGGATGGGTCAGCCGCCGCGACCTGTTCTTGTGCAAAGACAGGATGCGCCGAACCAAACCCGGCAAGCAGTAGCGCCAGCGCCGCAGCGCCGACCTTCAACATATCATTGCCCGTCATGCTTCGATCCTCCCTGTCTGTCTCGGCAAAGCCTTAAGGCCGGGCTTTTTGCAATATTGTCACGTTCTGCGTGCAATGCAGCGGAACCCCAGATGGCACGTTGAGGTGTCGACGGGCTGCGCCATTCGGGCGGCCGGACGGTAGCGCCGGCAATAGCTGGGCGCGCAAAGATGCGATCCGCCTTTCATCACCTTGCGTGGGATTCTGATCTGCGGCTGCCGTGGATCGAGGCTGTCGTCCCGTTTGGCACCGCGGGGGTTGTCAACCGTGCAGCACGGGCTGTCGATCTTGCCGTGTTCCTGGTACCAGTCCGTGGTCCACTGCCAGACATTGCCAGCCATGTCGTAGAGGCCGTAGCCGTTGGCGGCAAAGGAGGCGACGGGTGACGTCCCCTCGTAGCCGTCCTCGCAGAGATTCTGCCACGGGAACTCGCCTTGCCAGATATTGGCCATGTGTCGGCCATCGGGCGCCATTTCATCGCCCCAGACAAATTCGGCCGCGTCGAGCCCGCCACGCGCCGCGAATTCCCACTCGGCCTCGGTGGGTAATTCCTTGCCTGCCCACGATGCGTAGGCTTCGGCATCCTCAAAGTTCACATGCACGACCGGATGGTCGGCCAGCCGCTTGATCGAACTCGCCGGCCCGCGCGGATGGCGCCAATTGGCGCCGCGAACGTACACCCACCAATTGTAATGATCGCGAAGATCGACACGCTGTTTGGCCTTGCTGAACACCACCGACGATGGCGCCAGCATATCCGGCTTCGCTCCGGGATAATCGTCGGGATTTACGGGACGTTCGGCCGAGGTGACGTAACCAGTTGCGTCGACGAAGCGAGCGAACTCGCTGTTAGTGACGGTGCAGACGTCCATCCAGAAGCCGCCCACTGTCACCCTATGCGCCGGGGCTTCTTCGGGATAGTGCTTGTCCGATCCCATGAGGAATGTACCGCCAGGAATCCAGACCATGTTCAGGGACGGCTCTTCGACCTGTGTAGATTGGGCCTGGCGTTCCACAACTCGACTCATCGTCTTGCTCCGAATCCTTACTTCTCGAAGGCGAACACCCGGTTCCAATCCTTCTTCATATCGACAACCGTCCAACCAGAATCGGCTGCGGCGTCGAGACCCTTGTCCAGACGGCCGATGCTCGACAGCCGGTCGTAGGCCCATTCGCGCTCCGCGTCTGTATGATGGACATAGAGGCAGAAGCGCGGGGCTGGTCCGGCGCAGGTCCATTGCAGCATCTGCAGATCGCCGTCGGAATTGCCGAAGGCCGCGATCGGCCGCCGCCCAATATGCTTTTGGATGGCCACCGGCTTGCCCGCCTTGTCGTCAATGAAATCGACTTCCGGTAGTTTGTTGAGAACCATCTGGTCCCCTTTCAACTCGAATTTCATTTTGCCGCTGCTGCCGATCACCTGCTCGGGGGGAATGCCGTAAACCCGCTCGCTGAATACTCGCACGAACTCGATACCGCCGCCCGAGGCTATGAATGTCTTGAAACCGTTGGCGCGCAAATAGTCCAGCAGCTCCAACATCGGCTGGTAGATCATCTCCGTGTAGGGTTTGCCTGTCTTCGGATGCTTGGCGCTCGCAAACCAGTCGCGGACGATCTGTTCGAACTCGTCGGTGGTCATGCCCGAATGCGCGGCCATCACGATCTCCAGGATCGCGTGTTCTCCGCCAGCTAGCGCCGCTTTCACATCGCCCTTCAACAGCGAGGCAAAGGGCTCCTGCGTGCTCCATTCGGGATGTTGGGGAGCGAGCACCTTGACCCGGTCGAGCGCGAACAGAAGCTGAAAATACATAGGCTGTTCGCCCCACAGCGTCCCGTCATTGTCGAACACCGCGATGCGTTCGGGGACAGGCACGAAATCCGCCGACTCTCCCTTGGTCACGCTTTCGACGAACCGCACGATGGATTGCTTCGCCTCGCCTTCGTTCCATGACGCGAGTACTTCCGCGCCTTGCGCGGAAGGCGCAATCGCCATCAACAGAACAAGGGGCAGCAAATAGCGCCTGGCGGCGCGAGCGAGAACGGTCATGGCTTGACACCTTTGCTTTCTGTAATTTGAGCGGGACGGTGTTCGATCAGCAGCGTCCAAAGCCTGCCTTCCCCAAGCGCGACGTTGAGTTCCCTGGATGCCAGGTATGGGATCAATATCAGCAGCATGATCAGGCTTGTCGCGAGCGTCTGCGGCAGCTTGTCTCCTCCGAAATCAGCGAGCGAAGCGGCGATCGTTCGCCCGTGAACCAGCCCGACGACGACCTCCTCGACGACCGAGAGAACGAGAAGCAGGATCAGATAGAGTGAGGCCTTGTAGGCTATGACGTAGACTACCCTGCTTCGACGCCGGTCGCCCAATCGGATCATGTGTCCGAGCATTATGAACTTCGCCAGGATCAGTGCCTTGATGGCCGCCAGCCCTGATGGCAGATAGCTGATGCCCTCGTCGCCAAGGATCGCTGTCTTGTAGAGAATGAGCGCACCAAAGCAGACGAATAGATATACTGATAGCAGCGCATACTCTCGCAGCTCCTGTTTCGCCCTCTGGGCAATGGTCTCGGTCGAAGGATTGTTGTTCGCTGTTGCCATCGGCATGTTACTACTGCCTTCAAAGGAACCGGCCGCCTCGTGAGAGGGCCGCAAGCGGAGTGTCGCGGCCTTTCCAATACTCGCGGACAGCATGCTCCGGCCTGCGCTGGTTCGAGCGGCGGGGGGGCGGGGGGCCCCCCCCGCCGCCGCTGACGAGAGCGCCTATTGCCCTGCGCGTTGCTTCATGGCGTCCTCGATCTGTACTTTCACCGCTTCGAGGTTGAAGCTCGCGCCCGCCTGCAGGGGTGGATATTCGATTGCCGTCTTGGCGAGCTTGGCCACTTCCTGCTGGACGAACACGAAACGCCAGAACTCGTACACGAACCAGCCCATGAAACTTCCTTGAGCGCCCTCCAATGTTCCGTTTTCCGGATCGCCAAAACGCTCGAACGGATCGAGGCGCAGGTTTGTCAGGGCCGGCGCGTTAAGCTTGTTCTTGACGCCAATCCAGCCGCTGGGCTGATCGATGAAGCGATACTTGTAGTCATCGATGCGCACCGCGCCGAGCGTGCTTTCGCCGAAATAGAATATTTCGTGACGGGCCGAGGGTCCCTTGCCGGTAATCAGGTCCAACTGGTTGTAACCGTCGAGATGGTTCTTGTAGGTCCGCTCGCCGATCTGCTTTCCTTTCAGTAATTCATCCTTGATGTTCGGATTGCCTGCTGCGGCAACGAAAGTGGGTAGCCAGTCGAGGCCTGAGACGATGCCGTTCTCCACCTTTCCGGCAGGGATTTGGCCGGGCCATCGCATTATTGCCGGCGCGCGGAAGCCACCTTCATAGATGGTGCCCTTCTGACCTTTGAAGGGTGTGTTGCCGCCGTCGGGCCAGGTGAACGTCTCGGTGCCGTTGTCGGTCGTGAACAGGAAGATGGTGTTGTCGCCGACGCCCAGATCCTCGAGCTTCTGCATGGTCGCGCCCACGATGTCATCGAGTTGGGCCATGCCCGCTTCTTGCAATGACCACCCATTCTCCGAATTGCGCATCGCCTCGTACTTCGGGGATAGGTGCGTGACGATGTGCATGCGGGTCGGGTTGAGCCACAGCAGGAACGGCTTGTTTTCGGTCTTGGCGTTGTCCAGGAACTTGAAGGCGAGGTCGCGAATTTCGTCGTCCACGGTTTCCATCCGGTCGGGATAGAGCGTCCCGACGTCCTCGATCCTCTGCTTGCCGACCTTGCCCCAGCGCGTATCCACAGTCGCATCGTCTGTGTCGGTCGCCCAGCTGTGAACCATGTTGCGGGGGCCGACCGTATTCAGCAGCTCCTGCGGATAGCCGGGGTGAGCCGGGTCCTCCATCGCATCGAGATGATAGAGGTAGCCGAAGAATTCGTCGAAACCGTGCACCGTCGGCAGGAACTCGTTGAGGTCACCGAGGTGGTTCTTGCCGAACTGACCCGTGGCATAGCCCATTTGCTTTAGGGCCGTCGCGATCGTCATTGCTGCGGCTGGCAGGCCGACCGGGGAACCGGCTTGGCCGACCGTGGTCATGCCGGTACGGATCGGAAGCTGGCCCGTAACAAAGGCCGCCCGGCCCGCCGTGCAGCTCGCTTCGGCATAATAGTCGGTGAAGAGCATGCCTTCGGCGGCAAGCTTGTCCAGGTTCGGCGTGCGTCCTGCCATCATGCCGCGATGATAGGCGCCGATGTTCCAGATGCCGATGTCATCCCCCATGATGACGACGATGTTGGGCTTCGCGCCGGCTGCTTGAGCTTTCGCGCTAGTGGATATTCCGGATGCGACCGCCGAAATGGCGAGCACAGATCCTCCGGTCAGCAAAATGTCGCGCCGGTTCGGTTGTCGGTCTGGATTCGCTTGCTTGTCACTCACCTGACGTCCTCCTTTGATTGTACCGCTTTTCCAGGATGAGCCGAGTTTTCGGTTCCCCGGCATGCTCCGCGTTCTGTCGACGAGACGAACTCGGAGCAGGACGCTTCAGCCATGCCTTCGACAAAATCGTCCTTCGTGAGGTTTGCCTATTGCCGCTCGGGGCGGAAGGTAATTAACAGTAACCTACAGGCAGAATCCGCCCGGTTCCATCGAAAGCGGGGCTATCCAGGATACGGTCTAGCTCGACGGGACAAATGACCGTAGGGAGATCCAATTCCCGGCGCCGATATATCGCGCAATAGCCTTGGCTTGGATCGGCAAGACATTGCGGGTTCTTTGAGGACCGCTGCCACAAGCGTGTCAATCTCGGCCATCGCCGGATACAAGCTGCACCGAGCAACAGTCCGACTACGTAACTTACATACTGATACTGGCACCATCAAAAAGACTATGCGCATTCTCGCGCATAAGGGAGGGCGGTATGGCAGCAAACGGCAAACCTCCTGGCGGGGAGCAGTGATATTCGGCGGCAAGCGACGCCTGCCGCATGCCGAATTTGCGATCCGCAAATTAGCGGCAGCCTTCTCAACGGTTGTCTCGCGAAGCGACGGCAACCTGGGTGGATGCCAGGCCGGTCTTCGCGGAAACCATTCAGTCACGCCCAAGGTCTATCTGACCTATGGGGCTCGTCGGCGCCGGCGAAGCCGACATCGACTGGGATGTCGCCGGGGCGATCGGCTACCGTTTCAACGACCGCATCTCATCGGTCATCCGGTACCGGGCACTGGGCGTCGACTACAGCAACGACGACGGTTATCGATGTCCTGCAGCAGGTCCGATTCTGGGACTCGTGGTCCGGTTTCAACGGCACAAGGAATCCGATGGATTTTGACTGCGCCCTTACCTTGCAGCCACGCTCCCCGGAGACGTAGCATGCGGGCAGAACAGTTGCCCATAAAAGGGCGAGGAGCCAACATGTGCAGTTGCGGCATTCAAAACTCGAGGCACTCATGAAGAACAAGCTACGGCTCAGGTTCTTGCCGGTTGTCGTCGTGCTCTTGCTAGCGCTCTTGCAGGGAACTTCGCTAGCGCAACAGCCTTCCCCCGATCTTCCGCCCGAAAAGGCAAAGCAGTTCCTCGAGCTTTTGTCCGATCCGCAACTAAAGGCATGGCTCGAGAGAAAGATTCCAGCGGCCACGGACAAGCCCGGCCTGTCCATTTCCGAGGACATCTTGAGCCTGGAGGCGGGTATTCGTGCCCGTATCGGTGCGCTCGGCGCCGCGGTCCCGCGCCTTCCGGAAGAACTGTCGCGCGCCGCCGAAATTGTCTCGCGTGACGTGAACTCCGGCAGGCCAGGGCTGGTTATGGGCATCTTGGCGGCCTTGATCGCGGTCGGATTCGGAGCCGAGTGGGCGGTCCGACGAGCGCTCGCCAAGACGAGGAGCGCGGTTGCTCAGGAAGACGCCGGACAAGCGATCCTCTTCGAGACTGTCGCCCTGCTGACTTTTGCGCTCGCCAGCGCCGGTTCGTTCTTGGCATTCGGATGGCCACCTTTACTCCGCAGGATCATTCTGACCCTGCTTCTTGCGTTCATCGCGTTCCGTATCGTTCGCGCGGCAGCCCGATTGCTGTTTGCGTTCGGCGGTCCGACGAGCGACCCCTCGGACAGGCCGGTTCCGCTTTTCGAAAGCGAAGCTTCGACCCGTTTCTGGCGGTGGCGAGTCAGCCTTGTGGCCGGGTTCCTGTTGTTCGGCTGGGCGATCGCCAGCCTCATGCCTGGCCTGGGCTTCCCTCAAGAGGTCGCGGAGCTCGCCGCCTTCCTGTTCGGGCTTGGCATTCTGGCGACCGCAATCGAGGTCGTCTGGCAACGGCCCGACGGGCGAGGCTCTCTGGTCAAGCAATCGTTTCTCACCTTGTTCCTGATCGTGCTCTGGGTGGCTTGGGTCGCCGGCTTGCTCGGCGTCCTGTGGCTTGGAATTTTCGCCCTGGTGCTGCCGACAGCCTTGCGCGGCGTCGGCGCCGCGGCACAGGCATTCGCCGGCAGGTCGAAGCGCAGCGGCGCGATGGGCGTCGTACTCAACGTGCTCATTGTCAGGGGCGCCAGGGCGGCGGTCATTGCCGCGGCGGTCGCATGGCTCGCCCATATCTGGCGGATCAGGGCCGCGAGCCTCACCTTCAGCGAAACCGACGGCTTCCTGATAACCGGGCTGCTCCACGGCATCATCATTTTGCTGATCGCCGACCTGCTCTGGCAACTGTCGAGGGCGTTGATCGAATATCACACGAACCTCGCGCCGGCGGATGGGAGCAGCGCCGACCAACTGGCCCGCAGCGGCCGGCTGCGCACGCTGTTGCCGATATTCCGCAACGCCCTTGCCGTGTTCATAGCCGCGGTCACCGTGCTGACGATCCTCGCTGGGCTCGGCGTGCATATACTCCCGCTGATTGCCGGCGCCGGCATCTTCGGCATCGCCATCGGCTTCGGCTCGCAGACCCTGGTCAAGGACGTGCTGAGCGGCGTGTTCTACATGATGGACGACGCCTTCCGGGTCGGTGAATACATCCAGAGCGGCAGCTACAAAGGCACGGTCGAATCCTTCAGCCTGCGTTCGGTGCGTCTGCGGCATCATCGCGGCCCCATATATACCGTCCCGTTCGGTGAGCTCGGGGCGGTCCAGAACATGAGCAGGGATTGGGTGATCGACAAGATCACGATTGGCGTGACCTATGATTCCGACGTGGACCTGGCGCGCAAGCTGATCAAGAAGATCGGCCAGGAACTGGCAGCCGATCCTGAATTTGCGGCTGACACGATCGAGCCGCTCAAGATGCAGGGCATCGACAATTTCGGGGACTATGCGATCGTTCTGAGGATAAAGTTGACGACAAAACCCGGGGCCCAATTCGGCATCAAGCGGCGGGCATACATGATGATCAAATCGGCATTCGCGGAAAACGGTATCAAGATCGCGGTTCCCACCGTTCACGTCGAGAGTGGCGGGGAGACTGCGGCCGCTGCTCATCAGGCAAACCAAACCCTGAAAAAGAGCAAGGCCCTCTTGGAGGCGGTGAGCGACTCGCCATAGAGCTGCGCGCTCGAAGGTCCAATTGCGAAAGCAAAACCAAAGGAAGCCGAATTTGGGGCCAATCGATTATGGTTGGTGATGACAAGGGCAGGCATGACTTCTGAAATTCGCCGATCATGACCTGCGGCACAGAGCATGGACCAGTTCCTGCGTAACGGCGCTACCTGCTCAGGTACTTTAGCAGCTTGCCGGCGCTCAGCGTGCGGTGGTCGCCCTCGCCATCGAGGACTAGCTGCTTGGCCACACGGGAAGGCGCAAAAATCTGCCTGTAGGATACTGTAAGTTACGTTTCACGTCGTAAGCCAAATGCGCATAACTTCTCTCAAGAAGGGCGGGTTCATCCCGTGCTCCGGATGTACCGAAGGGAAGTCTCATCAACGACGGAAGCTGGACTGTGCCGCCCGTCAAGAAGGTGAGCTGACCCGGCACGGGCCGTCCCGCACGGATTTCATTTGCCCATCCTAGATGCGCTGTAGTCTGCGACGCCGCTTGCTCTCATCTCTAAGGAGGATTTTCAGTATGAACGCCAATCGCATAACGAGTATGATATTTTTTGCTGGAGGCCTTGCCCTCGCGACTGCGGGTGCAATGGCGCAAGAAGCCGCCAAGAAGCCTCACGTGCCGCTGGAAAAGACCATCGGCCAGGTCAAAGCGACAGGCGCCGTCCCATCCCTCGCCGTCATAAATTCGCAGAGCGCCAAGCTTGACGGCGGCAAGCTCGTCCTGACCGGCGTTTCGAAAAACTCGATCGTATTTGCCGATCGGCCGGTGCGGGCCGCCGGCCATGTCACCACCGAGCAATTCATCATGCAATGGGATGAAGGCAAGGACAGTTTCGCTATCGATCCCCCGAACGCAACGCTCTCAGTCCTTGGGGGAGACGGTTCAGAGGTGAACGATGCCGTGGTTACCCTCAAGGCTCCGAAGCTTGAGGGAACCACGCTCACATTCGACGTTGCCGTCTTGGAAGGTAGTCTGAACAACGCGAGCGGTCCGGCAGCACTTTTCATTGATGCCTTTGCGTTTCGCGGACCGGGCGGCGGCGGCTTCGCCCATGTGGGCGGCTACGGTGGTGCGGTCTGGCATGGTGGTGGATACGGCGGCGGCGCCTACTGGCATGCTCCCGTCTATCATGGAGCTTGGTATGGTGCTGGCGCTGTCGCGGGAGCCGCAGTTGCCGGGGCTGCTATTGGCGCAGCCGCTGCTGCTGCGCCCTATTACCCGCCCCCGGCGTGCGGCTACTATCCCTACCCGCCCTGCTACTGATGCAATTGAAAGCGGTCCAACTCATAAAACCCTGCGCCGTCGCCATCCGTGTCGCCTTCGACACGGATGTCGAACCGATCCGCAAGCTGTTCAAGAAGATCGGTGAGGAGATTGCCGCCGACCCCGAACTGGCGCCCGATCTCATCGCCCGTTCAAGAGCCAGGATCGGGGACGTCGAGTACGGGACGCTGATCATCCAGACGAAATTCACAGCCGAGCCAGGCAAGCAATCGATGATCCGCCTCGCGGCGCTGAAGCCGGTGTCACAAGGCATTCCGCGAAACGGAATTCGGGCCGTGCCCAAGCCCCCTGACCGGCGATGCGGCGGCTCCAGCATGATCGCACAGCAATTGCCAGGAGATGGTTCGCGTGAAAAGTCGCTTTGAACTGCTCGCAGTGATCGCCCTTTGCGCGATGGCGCTGACGGCGTGCGTCGGCGTGTCATCGAAAGAATTGCAGGCGCTGGGATCGACGGTGACGCCCGCCGATGTCGATTTCACAGAGCTTTTCGCTTATGCCGGCAGAGCGAAAACGGCCTATGCGACGGAAGCAGTCATCCGCGCCAAGTATCCGGCCACGGTGCGCGTCGGCTCGCCCGGCGCCACCGATGCCCAGTATTTCGTGGAGCGGGACGACAAGACGCGGACCCAATATATCGCGGTCCGGGGGACAGCCAACAGGAAGAATATTTTCGAAGACATCGAGATCAGGATTCGCCCGGACCTCGAACTCGGCCTGCCGATCCACTCAGGCTTCGACGCCACCTCGCACGCCCTCTACCTCGACATGAAGCCCTCCCTCAAACAGAACTACAAAACGTTCGTGACAGGACACTCGCTTGGCGGCGCGATCGCAGCGATCCTTGCGATATACCTTGCTCGGGATGGCTACGACGTTGCTCGGGTCGTCACCTTTGGCCAGCCGAAATTCACCACGGCGGTCGGCGTCGAGCGAATAGGGTCCCTTTCGATCACACGTGTCGTCGACGAAAACGATATGGTGCCGATGTTGCCGCCTGTGACAGCGCTAATCAACCGCCTCCAAGGATCCTACGAGCATGTCGGGCCGGAAGTGATCTTGCTGGACGGCCCTCATTATGTGTTCCTGCCAAGCCATAATGCCGACCGCAT
Source organism: Mesorhizobium sp. M1312 (assembly GCF_040318115.1). Lineage (NCBI taxonomy): Bacteria > Pseudomonadati > Pseudomonadota > Alphaproteobacteria > Hyphomicrobiales > Phyllobacteriaceae > Mesorhizobium > Mesorhizobium sp. M1312. The sequence continues at coordinate 19,772 of NZ_JAMYLQ010000006.1, forward strand.
TTCCGTTGGAGAGTTCTGGCGTTCGATCAGCTTTGCTGACCTCGCCGATCACCATATGGACAACTATCTGAACAGGCTCTCGACAAAGGCCACTGGCGCCGTCGCGGTCTCCTACAACGATCGCGAACGGTACATAACGCCAAAGAAGAAGCACGCTTCGAACTGAAGGAGCCCCGTGAATTACTTTCAGCGGTTGCCACGAAGCGGGGGCGAGCATCCACCATGGGTGAGCCTTCGCGTGGGTCGCTGCTCGGATTCCATAGTACCCTTGGGTCCCTCCACGCCCGCTACATGAACATTGAATCAAAGCGCTCAATGGTCCAGAACGCTGCGATCGTCCCGATGACGTAGGCTGAGGCGACAACCGCCTGCCGCGGCAATTCATAAACGCGCCGGACCAGATGGATGGCGAGCAGCGCGACGGCAATGAACATCAGCTGGCCAAGTTCGACGCCGACGTTGAAGCAAAACAGCGCCAGCGGAATGTTCCCTTGGGGCAGGCCGAGATCGACCAAAGCACCGGCGAACCCGAAGCCGTGCGGCAATCCGAACACGAATGCCACGGCCCACGGCCACGCTATCGTGAGACTGGTTCGGCCGCTCCATCCGGATGATCTCGGCGCCGATCAAAACGATGCTTAAGGCGATCATAATCTCGACTGGCCCCGAAGGCAGGGCGACCCACCCGAGCGTGGCGAACGTGAGTGTGATCGAGTGCGCGACGGTGAACGCGGTGATGGTTTTCATCAGGGTTCGCCAGTTGCGCACGATAAGCATCAACGCAGCGACGAACAATCTGAATTGCCGGTTTTGAGCGGCAATCGCTTACCGAAGTCATTGAACCTTCGCCTGAAGATCGAGCGAGCGGATGGAGGACCCGCTCGATTCGACTGTTTTCCCTATTGCGCCAGTTCGAACTCGCCCGGCTTCCAGGTCTTGTCGAACCATGATTCCAGCGGGCCATAGAGGCGAAGAAGAACGTTCCAGCCCTTGCCGGGAACTGTCTGGATCCAGTTGGCCTCATGGCCTTCCGGCGCTGTCGGGCCGAACCAGACATCGACCGAGGAGTCGGCGTTGATCACAATGTTTTTCTTGTCGCTGCCGATGCTGGGGAATTGCTGGTCCGTCTGCAGCATCGAACGCGTCTGGTTGTCATACACAACGAACGACCAGAATTCTTTTGCCGGAATGTTTGGCGGCAGGTGGATCTTATAGGTCTTGCCGCCATCGAACGGCTTGCCGTCCTTGTCGGTCGTGGCGCCGGCGTATTGCGAACCGATGCCGACGCGCTTTATCGCCATGGCCGGCGTGATGCCCGTCGCATATTAGTGGAACAGGACGCGGGCATCCAGGTAGCAAACGCCAGGCTGCAGAAGAAACTCATAGCTGCCGCCGACAAAGCCGGTGAACCAAGCACTGTCCGGATAATAATAGGCGTCCTTCATACGGGTCTTGAAGGTGATGGTGCGCGCTGTCGCGTTGCCGACGGCCACTGCCTCAGTGAGGATCTTCTTCATCCTCTCGTCGGGTGCGAAGGGTTTGCCTTTTACAATGCCGATGGCGGCGAGCTGTCCCAGCACTTCCGGGTGGTAGGCCTCGTTCGGCTCATACTGGACGATGTTGTTCACTTCCTCGTAGAAATGGAAATCATTGGCATGGATGGTGTTGTACTCCTTGTCAGACGTATTGATGATTTTCATTGGCGGCGGATTGCCGACGTCCGAAAGAGGATACACCTTGGCGAATTTCTTGGTGTTTTCGACCGCAATTGCGGTGCTGCCATTTTCGAGGAAGCCACGCCAGAAGAACAGATTTCCGTAGGTCGACGTCCGCAATACGAAATAACCTTCGGGGACCTCGCCCTCGTAGCCCGGCGGCAAGAGCAGGTATTTTCCACCCTTGCCCTTGTCCGGACCGGCATTGCCGACATCGCCGACATATTGGAACCAGTGATTGTCGATCATGCCCAGGATATTGGGCGGCGTCTCGATGACCAGCGGACCGGCCTTGGTGTCCAGCCACATCAGGTTGTAGATGCTTTCGGTGTTGCCGGTCAGGTACAACGAATGCGAGTCCATGAGGTTTTCGAAGATCAGAATGGTCTGGTTGTTGTCGGCGCCCTGACTGGCCAGTCCAACCCGCAGGGCTTCAACCGATGCGCCGGGCATGGCGTTGAGGAAGGCATCGACGCCGCGCATGAAGTCGAGGTTGTCGTAAAGCTTCTCCGAAGTGGCGTCATCCGGGAAGCCGTCGAAAAAGTTCAGCTTGCCAAGCCTGGTGTCCAAACTCTCCGGCGTGATGATCGAATCCGGTATCGGCGTCGTCATCTTCATCTTGGGCGCTTCGGCGGACGCAGTGCCCAAGCCCATCAGTACCACCGCGGCTGTGGCGCAAAGCAGTCTCATCGTACGTATCATTGCTCTCTCCTCGTTGACGGCGCCCTCATCGGCACCACGCGTCAGCCTGGTCGGGATAACTATTGCGCCACTTCGATACCGGGCGGCTGCCACGTCCCTTTGCCAGCCGGCAGAATCGAAGGCGCTTCCGTCTTCGGCCAGTACAGGCGCATCACGAGATAGATCGTGTCGTTGGGTGCAGGCAGCCAGTTAGCTTCCTTGTCCGCGCCGGGGCTGTCTTTCTGGATCAAGAGGGTCAGCGAGCCATCCTCGTTCTTCTTCATGCCGGGCAACATCGGCGAGTTGATGAGGTAGCGGTTGATCGGGTTCTTGATCAGGAGCTGGCTCTTGCCGTCATACATCGTCACCGACCAGAAGGAGTTCACCGGCGGGAGTTGTCCGACGGGAAAGGTGATGGTGTAGTTGTGCTTGCTGGCGTCGAGTGTTTCGCCTTTCGCATCCGTGCGGGTAAGGGGATACATGGCTTCCACGGCATCGTTTCCGTAGAGACCCGCCTTGGCACCGGCGGCGCGTTTTAGCCAATCACCCTTGTAAAAATTGCGGTCGCCAAAGAACGAACCGACGCTCCAGCCGTTGATGATTTCATTCCCGCTGGCTGCAAACTTGGCGACCTTGTCATCGCCATCCTTCATGCCAAGGCCGATTTCCAGCTTGTGAGCGATCGGAAGGTCCTTGAAATCGAATGATTTACCCGGGCCCACACCAATACGTACGAGCTCGGCACGAATGGCCTCGTCCTCTTTCGTGGACGGCACGAACTCGAGGGCAGCATCGAGATAGTCGAAGAAATTCTCTTTGATGCCCTGCTTTGTGGCCGGCAGGAAATCGATCTTCGGGGCGGCTGGGGGTGCAGGCTGCTTGAGGAAGGTCGACAGCGGCTCCGCCTTGTAGCCGGCCTGCACCTTTTCCACGTTCGGCATATCTTCGACGTTGATAAGCTGGGTGCGAAAGTTGGCGAATACGAACGGGGTGGTCGAGGAAAAGACCTGGTTGATGCCGGCGGGCTTCTCGCCTTTCCAGTCGGGTCCGACAACGAGATAGGAGCCCGGATCGTTCCCCGTCGCCCGGCTGCCGATGTAGCCAAAGTTGTAGGTATTGCCGTCAATCAGCTGCACCGAATAATAGCGCTCCTTCTCCACCGCCGGCACCGAGATCACCATCGGCTCGGCGCGCAAATCCAGCCACAGTATGGAGTATGGCGCGTCGCTGTTCGGCGTGACGATCGCCGTGTCTTCTAGGTCGCGACGTGGTGCATGTTGTCGATTTCGTTGAACGGCGCCTTGAACTGGCTGGACTTCGGATCGACTGCGAACTCGTTCATGACTGCATAATTCATCACGAGCGGTAAGCCGTAGATGAAGCCTTCCTCGGCGATGCCCTTGGCCTCAATGATGCCGGGGTAGCTCTGCGCCATCAGCAGGCTTGGGTTCGCAATCGCGGCGCAAGCGGCAATCGCCGCGGCTGAGCGAAGTAGATCTCGCTTTGTCAACATTTGCCGTACTCCTTTATTGTTCGATGAGTTATCGAATTCGTTCGTTTCATAAGTTTCGCGCCGGCAGGCTGCGCCGGTCTTCTCATTTTTTCGGGAACAGAAGTGTAATTCCGGTGCGAAAGCCCCACCCGTCCGGGCCGCTGTCGGGGCTTTCAGCCCAGTAGCGGACGCCGGCGAAGAGGCTGATCGGCTGCTTATCGACGACGACGAGCTTCGAGACCTGGAAATTGACCGGAACGGACCATGTCTCGGCCTCCCAATTGTAGCTGCTCTCGGTGTTCAGCGTGAACGTCCAGGCGTCCTTCGTCGTGTAGGAAACGAAAGGCTGCAGGAAGGTCGAGCTAATGTCGCTGCGGTCGTTGTCGCCGGCGAACGACCAGATGTGGTTGGCCAGCATTCCGACCGTCCATCCGTGGCTCTGCTTCAGCACGACCGCGGTCGGGCCGGCGCCCCATTTTTCGCCGCCGAGAAAATCGTCGGTTGCGGTGGGGAACAGAAAGACCGGACCGGCTCCCCAGATGATGCCGCCTTCGGTCGGGGCCTTCGGCGAGAAAAAAAGGCTCTGGGTGATGTCGCCAAGGCCGAACTGATCACCTGACGGGCCCGCTATGTCCTCCTGCCAGACAATCGGCAGGATGGTGCGGGATATCAGGTTCCAGTCGTCGTTGAGCGTGATCGGGATGACCGGCTGCACATTGACGAAGGCCTTTTCGCCATCGTTCGGCCCGTAGCCGCTGTCGTAATTGAACTGGAACGGCACGCTGATCAGTGACGCGATCGGGTTCGACAGCTTCTTGGCGAGTTCCTGCGTGTCGTCCTGGGCAGACGCCGCGCCTGCAAAGAGCAAGGCTGGGACCAGAAAGGATGACGCTCGCAGGCACCGACTAATCAGCGGTCCGGGCGCGGCTTCACGAGCCGGTCGGTGTCCCGCAATGCGGTTCCGACTTCCTCGCTCAACCTGCTTATCAATTCTTGCCATTCGGCTCCCCTCGTCTCGTGCAATTTCACCGCAACGGTGTAGACCTTCGACAATGCGTCTTCCGTTTCGCAAGTTCTTCGCACATCTCACTAACGGTCTCGTTTCGGTCCATCCAACAGCGGATTGAGAATTCCGACTGCGGAACCGACGCGCTGCCGCTGAAACTGCCTTTTTGTGCCTTTTGCCCGATACTCGCCAGCATTGCGCCACGTTATCAAAGCAACCTAGGCTCGGCATTCGTGACGTGCCAGCCGCAGCATGTAAGTTACGTGGACCAACCCGTAATTGACGAGGAAACCAGGCGCGGCGGCGGGTCGAAAACCTCAACACGAGAGGGTACGGTGATCCGGGCGGATGCCTCCGCAGGAAGGAAGTTCAATCCCCCCTGCGGAATAATGTCGTGCCCAACTCCACCGGATCGCCAGCGGTATACCGGGGGGCCCTCGCTCCCCAGCCAGCGCTGGAGCGTACGTTTGCCTTGGGCTGCGCGGCCAGAGTCTCCGGGGCCTGGGAAGATGTTAGGTGGGAACGCGGGATGCGTCAGCCGCTGAGATCACTCTGCCCGCCATCTCCGACTTCACCAACCGGCAGCGTTTACTGGTGGCCAACCATCGTGCAGAAGTCGCCATGCCCCTGGTCATCAGTGGCTATGTCGCCGCATTCCTGCGTTATCGCGGTGCGATCCTCGTCTTTCAACGCCGTCCACGAGGCCTTGAAGTCGGCTTCCGACTTTAAGGTCTTCATATCGGCAGCAGTGTAGAAGGGCGCCATTTTAGTCGGTTCGTCGAGGGCGCCGCCGTGCTCGGCAAGTGCGGCGCCGGTCATCATCGAAAGCGCCATCGCGCTCGTGCAAAGCATCTTGAGGTTCATGGTCATTTCTCCCGTTTGATTTTTAAGATCGTCCAAGCAGCGATCCATGCAGGAACGCGTCACCCTGGCCGATTGATTTGCTTTAGGGAACGTAACTAACTGTATCCTACAGATAGAATTACAGACTATAGCGATGTCAGGGTTGTTCATATTCGGCTGGACGCGAGCGTCCTGGTAAGCCTCATGACCGATTTCGGCAACTCGAGAATTGCGGGCCGCGTGATCCTTCCATCCGCTATCGGAGAGACGCCGATTGCTGACTTCGTGGGCCTGCCGCGCTTAATTCTCCGAGTAGAATACAGTTAGTTACGTTCCGCCACGTCAATTGATCCGCCAAAGTTCACGGGAGGTGAAGCAAACCCTCGCTGGGACTGCAGGCAAAGGATCGGAAAATGACCAACAGGACGGAGCCCCACCGGCGGCCTCCGATCTCGCTGCGGGCGACACAAGCACCTCCTCGTCCGGCTTACGGGCGCTCACTTTAGCCGCCTGCTATTGAGCTGATCGAAGACCGTTGCGCATTGAAGGATGGAATTGCCCATGCCGCGTCGAACCAAAACACGGACTGCCACAACGGTCGTACTAGCTCTCGCCATCATCTATTTGCTCCTCGCCTATTTTGTCGTGCCGGAAATCTGGGTGTTTCGAGATGCCTCACGCGTAGCGGACTTCGGCAGCATGCTCACGCATACCGAGCAGGATATCCCGGGCGATCCGATCAACGTCGGGCTCGTCGGAACAAAGGAAGAGGTCATTCGTGCATTCGTGGCAGCCGACTGGGACCCCGCCGACCCCATCACGCTCCGTTCTTCCATCGATATCGGTCTCAGCGTCGTGCTCCGTCGACCCGATCTGGATGCCCCTGTCAGTGCCTTGCTTTTTGAGGGGCGGAAGCAAGACCTGGCTTTCGAAAAACCGGTCGGAGACAGCGCGGACCAGCGCAATCATGTGCGTTTCTGGCTGACTAAGAAATTGGGCAGCGATGGCCGTCCGCTTTGGCTGGGTTCGGCCAGTTTCGATCGCGGCGTCGGACTTAGCCATGACACCGGCCAGATCACTCACCACATAGGCCCCGATGTCGACGCGGAACGCAATATGGTTATCGGCGACCTGACGGCGGCCGGACAGCTTTCCTCCAGTTACGAGATCCCTGGTGCCGGCGCCACCAAGGACGGCCGCAACGGCGGTGGCGATCCGTATTACACGGACGGGAAGGCCCTCGTTGGTGTGCTGAACGGAGCTTCGCCTAATTAGCCCGCCAGAGCGGATGCGCAGTCCGCGTTTATGTACATGCTTTTCGCAAGAGCAATGGTCGCAGCCGCGATCGCACCATGATGGCGCAGCGGCTTCGGCTCCGGTCAGATCATCAAACGCTTGGGGATCAAGCTTCGCGTGACATTACCGCGTCAATCGGCTGTTCGCGGATACAGCTTCGCCAGCAACAGCCCCGACTACGTAACTTACATACTGATACTGGCACCATCAACAAGACTATGCGCACTCTAGCGCATAAGGGGCGGCGCTATGGCAGCAAACGGCAAACCTCCTGGCAGGGAGCAGGCCTATCCGGCGACGCCCTTCTGCATGCCGAATTTGCCGAAAATTGCTGAGCCGTAGAGAACTGGCCAAGAACCGGTCGAATCGATCGCCTCAACTTTACGGCGTCGATGATTGTAACCACCGATAGGCCTACGCTGTTGGGCTGAAGTGAATGGATTTTGCTTGAGCACCCGGATCACGCTGCTGTTTCCGAATAAGAATCGCCGGATGCTGGATTGGAGATGAAACATGAGCCAAGTAATAAAGTCCCACGGTAGATCGCGACCGCGATTTATCGGAATAGCGGCAGTCTCAATCGGGCTAGCGCTTTCCGTTTCGCCGTCGTGGAGTCAGAACGTGATCGACGCCGACGCTGACGCTATCCTTGTGGCCATGACGAACCAGCTCAAAGGCTTGCAGGCGTTCACGGTAGACTATGACACCGATCATGAGATCGTCGACCTGGCTGGCCAGAAGTTGCAGTACAGCGCTTCCGGCTCCGTCCAGGCGTCCCGCGGCGACGGCTTTCACATGACCCGCAAAGGCCCTTTTGCCGAAGTAGAACTCACCTTTGACGGCAAGGTAATCTCTGTCCACGGCAAGGGCATGAACGTCTATGCACAGTTGGACAGTCCTGGAGCGTCGATTGATGAGGCGGTCGAGGAATTCAGGGTGTCGACCGGGCTCGACGTCGCGGGCGCCGATTTTCTGGTCACCGATCCTTATGCCGTTTTGACCGAAGGCGTTACGTCGGGGAGATTGGTCGGCGACGCTTTTGTCGGTGGCGTCGAGTGCGATCAACTGGCTTTTCGCAATGACGACGTGGACTGGCAGATCTGGATCAGCAAAGGCGACCAGAAACTGCCTGTCAAATATGTGGTCACGACGAAATGGGTGACGGGCGCGCCGCAATATTCGTTGCGGTTCAGCAACTGGAAAGCCGGTGGGCTCGACGCCAAGCTGTTTTCGTTCAAGCCTCCGGCCAACGCGAAAAAGCTGGAACGGATAGACTCCGATGAGGTCGGCGAACTTGTACTGGAGGGCAGCAAATGAACGCGCAGCGCATGTTCCGCAAACATCTCTTGGTCGCCGCTGTTATGACCGCGTTTCTTGCAACCGATGGCCTGGTGGGCGGTTACTTCATTTCGGCAGGTTCAATCATCTCCAGCGCGGAAGCGCGCGTCGGCAGGCCGCTTACGCCCGGTAGCGTCGCCGGCGTTGCACGGCGCACAACGCGCCGGGTCGTCCGCCGCTCGACGATCTATGTGGCGGCGCTCCCCCCCGCCTGCGTCAGGACTAGCATCAACGGCGCTACGGTTTGGCAGTGCGGCGGGACATACTACCAGCCCTATGGCGGCCGTTACGTCGTCATCTACGTGGATTGACCGTAGCCGCCCAAAGCGAGGAGGGTCTCGAATAGCGCTACGACGAGTGGGGCTGCAGCGACGGTCGGCGGCGTTGCCGGAATGTTGACGACCGCCCCATTGCCGCAGTCGACCTGAACACGCGCGAAACGACGCCGACTATCCGCTTCAACCGAAGAGCGGAAACGAGACGACCGTTCGCAAGGGGCTACACCAGAATTGGCGTTGGGCAGCAAATGGAACGACCATTGTGAGCGACAATCCAATGGCGGACGCGGATATGACATCGCTCACGACAGGTCTCGAGCAACTTGCGGGACACTTTGTAGACGGCTTGCACTTGCGGTTATCTCTCAGAAACGGTCGCCATGGGGTCAAACCGGACATCATGCCCTCGTTGCGGATGTTCTGACGAACATAGTCGCACGGCAAGACGTTGGGCGGCGTTCGTATGTGTGCGTAGGTTACAGTTATTTACGTTCCCGGATGTGAGCCGATCGGCCAAGGTCACTACAGCGCGCAATAGCGTTGCCCCGCAGGATGACAGCTGCCTCTGGAGCATTCGACTAGGTACCATAACCAACGAAAAATTAGCCTGACACAAGGGGAATACCAATGCAGAAATTCATGACACTCATCGCGGCAACGTCAGTAGCACTTTTGTCTACGATGGCAGCCTACGCACAAGATCAAAACCCCCTTCCCAAAGCCAGCGATGTGCTTGTCCGGTACGGGGACGACGTCGAGGGCTGGACCGTCTATGCCAATCAAACGCGCGGAGATTGCTTGATCGTGCACTCAGATGGCCCAAATTCAGTGCAAATGGGCGTTACCGCAAATCACGAGGTCGGGTATCTTGGCGTGTTCACGAAGGAGGATATCGGCCTTCAGAACGGGAACAAGTCGGAAATCTTCGTCTCCATCGGCGGCCGTCTCTACGAGGGTGTGGCCACCAGCACGAGCGGCGAACTCAAGGGCGGATATTCTGGCGGCTACATCTTGACCGACGACCCGAATTTTAAGCGCGACGTAGCGAAAAAATATGAAATGATCGTGTTTCCGGAAACCGAGGGGACCTTTGTCGTCGATCTGAAGGGGACTTTCAAGGCAATGGCAATGGGCCGCAAGTGCCTCACGCAATGACCTCCGCTCTGACCACTCATTTGCCTTTCATGGGTCCGGAACGCGAGGTTGGCGGGTGGAACAGAATTGGCAATTCTGTTCCACCCGACGCCTAGTCGGGCGCCGGGCGCGGTGTTTTCTTGGGTGGCGCGGAGCACCATGGTCCGCCGGGCGCGGTCGGCGCAAGCGTCCTACTTGGCTTAGTCGCGGACTTGTTCGCAATGTGCAGATGGAATACTATTGCATCGCAGCGAAACCGCACGATATCCCACAAGCAACGTGACGTTGTCCTTTTTCCAGGAGCCTTATTGTCACCGATTTGTCGGCGGAGTTCGCTCGGAACGCCACGTAGAAGCAGACAACTCCAGACGGCAAGAAGCGAGTGAACTGCAACCGCGGGCCAAAGCATGACGCCGATCGTCGTTAGGACTGCACCCGCGTAGACGAAGAGAATTGAGACGGCCGTGTTGTAAATCAGAATGCCAATAAAATAAGCGCTCCACCCACGAGGACGCGCGGGACATGGTCAGAGACATCGCCACCGCCACGCGCGCCAGTGCCGCGCGAGCGGCTTCGTTCTAGGGGCGCCCAGCGGAAGTTTCGGGGGCCGATCTGAAAGCGTCGTTTAGTCAGCCGCAATGTCACCCGGATGAACGCTCCCGCCAGTAATCTCATGAGCGCTGAGGGAAAAGGTCCGGTCACGGAAAAATGGCAGGCAACTCTGCCCGCCATCTCCGACTTCACCAAACCGGCAGCGTTTACTGGTGGCCAACCATCGTGCAGAAGTCGCCATGCCCCTGGTCATCAGTGGCTATGTCGCCGCATTCCTGCGTTATCGCGGCGCGATCCTCGTCTTTCAACGCCGTCCACGAGGCCTTGAAGTCGGCTTCCGACTTTAAGGTCTTCATGTCAGCAGCGGTGTAGAAGGGCGCCATTTTCGTCGGCTCGTCGAGGGCGCCGCCGTGCTCGGCAAGTGCGGCGCCGGTCATCATCGAAAGCGCCATCGCGCCCGTGCAAAGCATCTTGAGATTCATGATCATTTCTCCTGGTTGCTTTTAACTTCGTCCAAGCACCGATCCATGCAGGAACGCGTCACCTTGGCCGATTGCTTTGCTTTAAGGAACGTAACTAACTGTATCCTACAGGTGGAATTGCAGGCGGGACAAAGACAGTCAGCCTTGATGACAGTCAGTTCGATGTCCGCGAGATCTTCGAGGCCTCAATCTGCAAGGCGTGTACGATCTTGTAGCGACTACGATCCGGTCAAGCATCGATCCATGCAGGAGCGCGCCAGGGGCGGGTTTACTTAGCTTCTGTCACTTGAGCTGCTTGATCTGGTATCAGAACCACCCGGTAGGTCACGCCCTCGCACTTCAGCAGGTAGACGGTGTGATTGGGGGCGGACTCCGCTTCGATACGCTCAGCCGAGCTTGGATTGTCGCAAGGAAAGGCCTGGCTTCGGACCTGGTCGCCAACGATCCTTACGTCAGCGCTCTGGTCTTGGGCTGTGGCGGTCGCAATAAGACCTCCGAGACTGACCGATAAAAGAACGCGCGTGGCGAGGGATCGAATCCACAACGATCTTGGACGGCTATTCATTGCGCTCTCCTTGGCACGCGGCACGCAGTTTCCCGAAGCGCCGCTGCTCCGTGCCCCCAAACTGATTCAAAAGGCGGCGAAAGCCTAAACTGGCGCACTGCAGCCGAGACTGCTCTTCCTCTATCAGGCGGTTCGTCTTCCATCCTCATGGCGCAATTCGTGTTTTCCCGGGACAGCAGTAGCCTAATAGTATGGAGGCGGTAGCGGAATGTAAGTTACGTGGGTGACAGGGTATTTGCTGAACATCCCGCAGCGAGCGCGGTCGGCATGAACGCCCATAAAAGGCGCACAAGGCAGGGTACACGGCCTTAGGCAAGGCAATCCACGAATGGACGGCAGTAACCGCGACCCACGACAGAGCCAGCCGGACTGAGGAAAGGGCGCTGCTGGCTGTATGCGGTATCCTACGGTCAGGGAAGGTGATCGCCGGCCCAAGGCCCGATATCTTCTAAGATCGGAGGCGCGCGGTGAGCACGATCTGGCAGAGCATATGTGGAAAGGATTGGACCGGCTTCCGCGTCATGTAACTTGGACGGCCGCGCTTAACTCGGTGTCCATGTTTGAGAGGTTCGCATTAAACACCGCTAACGGAGAACAAACGCTGATTTGTTGGGCGATCATTATGATCGCCGCCCGGGTCACTCGCAGTCTACTTTGCCGGCTATGGAACGAGCAGGGAGCGCTTCCCGGCTTTGGCGGTCTTGTGTCGCCCGCCGAAGCCAGGATCGGGCGGCCGCTCACGCCGTTCAGCGTGACTGGCGTAGCGCGGCGCACGGTACGGCGCTGCGCGGTTAGTATGTACTATTGCTAGGCAGAAGCGCGGGTGGACGCAATTCTGGCGTGCGCCCGCCTCGCCCTTGCCGAAGTACTGCAATTCTGCCCGTAGCATACAGTTAGTTACGTTCCGTCGGCTCAAGCAATGGGGCAACGTCATTGGAATGCGCCAACCGGCGCCGTGAAACTGGCGATCGCCGGGTAGGCGAAGTTTTTGAACGACAGCAAGCAAGTGAGATGGGAGTGCCGCATGGCCAACAGACTGAGCGTTCTTAGCGGAACAGTCCTGATTGCCGTTCTTGTCCAAACCGGGGCCGGGCAGACGCAAACCATCAGCTATGCCGACGCCGCAACATTGCTTGCCAAGGAGTGCGGCGCCGACGTCAAGAAATTCTGCAAAGGCCTCAATCTCGGCAACGGGCGAATCAAGAACTGCCTTGAGGAGCATCAGGCGAAGGTCTCACCGGCCTGCACCTCGACCATGGCCGGCGTAATCGCCTCGATCCAGCTACGACTGGCGGCGCAGGCAAGCGTCGACAAGATCTGTGCTCGTGATGCGGCCCGGGCCTGCAGAGGCGTGGTCCCGGGGAAGGCGCACATTCTTGGATGTCTCCTGAAGGCGACGCGTATCGTCGGCGCGAAATGCAGTCAGGCCATCACCGATGCCGGATGGCGGTGACCCATGTTGAGACCGGGAGAAAAGAAAATGTCCATTCGTCGATTTCGCAATACCTTGGCGCTGACCGTTCTACTGGCCGCCGCCGGCGACGCCGGGGCTCAGCAGTTGAGTGAACATCAACTCGTCAACACGTTAGGACAGGTCGCCGAAGCCGCAACAGCGATCGACGTCGCGATGCTTGCGCAAGAATTGGCTGCCAATCCGGGCAAGGGGATTGCCAGTCTGCCCCACTGGAGCCAGTTGGCGACCCTCCCGCAGTTCTTTGTCGAGATCAACTTCGAGAACAACTCCGTCGCAATCGAACCCGGGTCTTATAGGACGCTTGGCTTGATCGCTGACGCGCTCCACCATCCGCTGCTGCTCCGCTACAAATTTCTTGTCGTTGGGCACACCAATGCCACAGGCGATGCCAAGCACAACCTTGACCTCAGCGCACGGCGCGCTGGAGCCATTGCGGAAGCTCTGGGGACGACCTTTTCGGTGGCACCGAATCGCTTGTTCTCAATCGGAGTGGGATCAGAGATGCCGGTCGACCCCGCCAATCCGAAGGCAGCGGACAACCGTCGGGTTCAATTGCTCAATATTGGGTTGGTCAAGTAGCTCCGCGGGGGATCGGGAGGTGCTGTGCTTCCTTCAAGCAATCGAACTCGCATTCATTAGGCTAGAAAGACAACTCGATGGACGAAGGATCAACTCCCAAGCCGGTATTGGAAATTGTTTTCGGCACATTGATAATGATTGTCATTATATTCGTCCATGGCGCGGGAATTCGGACAATCCATCAGCGCTTCAGCGAGTCTTGGGTTCAGGTGAATGACACCACGGCATATTGGCGCCTCAATCTGTTGCTCGCCATCACGATAGGGTCTCTGGCAGCCTTGCATTTCGCCGAAACGCTCCTCTGGGCCATCCCTATATTTTTGGCCGAATCAATCCCGTCAATGCGTGATAGCTATTACTACGTCCTGGAGAGCTATACGACGCTCGGCGAGGGCAGCATTAGTTTGCCTGATCGATGGCGTCTGGTCGGACCGATCATAGCGATGTCTGGGTTGTTCACATTCGGTTGGACGGGGAGCGCCCTGGTAAGCATCATGACCGATTTTGGCAAACTCGACAAAGTGCGGGCCAAGGACTTGAGGGATCGCGGGCTTCCTAAAGGGACTGAGCCAGAACCATGACCACAGGTCAGTGGACGGCATTGTCTCCCTTCCCGAGGCGACGACAAACGGGTTCCACCACTGAACGGATCAATGTTCGGCAGGCGCAAGGGGACGTAGTGTGCTAAGATTTTCAATGAGGAGCGCACCCCGAGCAGACGCGGTGTCGATAACCCATGGAATCCCGCTTTTGATCGCCCTAGCTATGGTGGCTGTGACTTCTGACGCGATGGCCGACAGCAGTTCCATCGGTGTATCGCTTACGTCTGATCGCGATCAGCAAAACCTGGGCGAACCGCAGAGCACCCAATTTGAAGTCAGTGCCTCACACACCTTCGATACCGGAGTCATTTTGGGTGCCTCGGCCCAATATTCCAATAAGGCCTTTAGCGACTCGGCAACCGCCAACCTCGAAGCCACGGTGGGCTACCGTCTTGGCTTCAACGACTTCCTCTCGGTGATCGGCAGCGTGGGAATTGGCGATCGTTTGCAGGTATCCGGCGATGGCAGTGACATTGCCTACTACGTGCTGCGCGCAGCAGCGGACCTGAAGCTCAGTGAGAAAGTAACCTGGAATGCGGTTGCCTTTCGATACCGTGATGCGTTCGAATCCAGTGACGACTATTTGACGCCGCAACTTGCGACCGGCGTTACCTTCAAGGTGGATGATCACAATTCGATCTCGAGCAAGATCCAATACAATTGGAAGGACTGGCATCCCGACACCGTCGGCTTCGCTCTCGGATACTCGCGCTCTTTCTAGAGCGCACACGTGCCAGCTCAAACTGCTTCTGCGTGATCCCTCCATCCGCTATCGGAGACGCCGATTGCTGACTTCGTGGACCTGCCGCGCTTAATTCTCCGAGTAGAATACAGTTAGTTACGTTCCGCCACGTCAATTGATCCGCAAAGTTCACGGAGGTGAAGCAAACCCTCGCTGGGAATGCAAGTTGTGTGTGTGTCAAGTTCTGCAAAAATGGCGTGGCATTCAGCGGGTGACGTTGGCGTGTCCACCGCGCAGCCCCCGTGTTTAGCGGAGCGGCGGACATGGCGGGCCGCGTCTCAGGCGGCCAGTGCCCTCAGGTTCTCCTTCTTGTGCTCGCGCAGGTGATCCATGTTGAGGTAGCGGGTCGCCTCGAGCCAGTTCTCGTGGATCTCCACCGCCAATGCCCGAACCAGCCGCAAACAGCTCTGCGGGTTGGGGAAGATGCGAACGACCAGGGTGCGCCGCTTGATCTCCTGGTTTAGCCGCTCGAGCATGTTCGTCGACTTCATGTGCTTGTGATGCGGCAGCCCCAGCCGGTAGAAGCTCAGCGTCTCCTCGATGTTGGTCTCCACCCAATCCACCAGCTTCGGGTATTTGGCCTGCCATTTGGCGATCCACTGCGCCAGGTCGCGCTTGACCTCGGCTAGGTCGCGCCGGTCATAGAACCATCTGAGCTCCATCAGACAGTCGTCATCGACCTTGCGCGGCACATAATCGAGCGGGTTTCTGAGGAAGTGCACGTAACAGCGCTGCCAGACTGCCTCGGGCAGGACTTCGCGGATCGCCGCCCTGAGCCCCGGATGGTCGTCGGAGACGACGAACTCGACGCCGGCGAGCCCGCGCTGCTTGAGCCCTGTCACGAACGCGCGCCAGCTCGAATGGCTCTCCCGGTTGGCCAGCTCGACACCGAGCACCTGGCGCCGGCCCTCCCAGTCGACGCCGATCGCCACCAAGACCGCCTGGCTGGCGATCACGCCGGCTTCGCGCGCCCGCTCATAGCGCGCGTCCAGAATGAGGTACGGGTAAGGTTCGGCAAGCCGCTGCTCAAACGCCTTAAGAGCTTCATCCAGCCGCGCCGTCGCCTCGCTCACCGTCGAGGCCGAGAAGGAATGGCCACAGTCTGCAAAACTCTGCGGGAAGCCGTCCTCATCCGACAACAGCAACTCTTTCAACTCGCCTCTGCTCAGTCTAACTTCTCGCTTGGTCATAGAACTCCCCTTCCACGGGAATCGGTGATCGAACGTCACCAGCGTGCCATGGCCGCCACTCGCGTCAGAGCAAGGCCGTTCCCTCTCCAAAGCTTTTTGCAGAACCTTCAGGACACTATCTGCCGGGATCATCCACGGCGGCGGTAACTGCGAGCACGGTGAGATGGCCGACGCCGGGGATCGTCATCAGTCGGCCGCAGGTCGCGGAACTTGGCCATTTTCTGGGCATTGATCGCTGCGACGGCCGAGAGCACCGCGGCACGCGCTGCAATGAGGCCCCCTCCATGTCGGCAGACAACCCGGTTATTCCTCGCGGGCCCACAGCATTAGCGGGCAGTTCGAAGCGACATCATTGGGCCACCGGCATTCGCGCCGGTGTCCAGGACTCCTCCGTGACGATTCGCACGCGTTCGCCGGACATGATGCAGATCAATGCGCATTTGGGATGGGAGACGGTACGCCAACACGGATCAATCGCGAAAAATCGGGCGAAAGGCCCGACTCCCGCGCACGGCCGTCAATGTGTGCTGCCTCCCTCAAAACCGACATCGGCAAGCTGACATCGAGCGCACCCCGTGCATACGCATATTCGGGAAGATAGCCGTTAACGATGAGGCGCCAGTCAAGAGGCACCACGTCACCGACCGCTCGCATCATCTTGACGATCGTGGTCGTGCAGTTCGTCGTGATGGAATTATAGAACTCTGGAGTCGTGGAAAGTGCATTTGCGTCCAAGACGTATTCCAGCAAGAGCGCCCGGGCAGCGTCCGGTGACGCTTTTAGCCGATAGATTTGGACATCCTCTCCCCGAATGTTTGACCTGACACCGACGACGTCTCGCTCGTCAGCCGCGATGATGACCAGGGGATTGCTCTTGAACAGGTCTGCCATGGGAGAAAACTTGCCGCCTCCCTGGCGTCGCACCTCAATCGACCAGGCAAGATAGTCACCGCCTGCAAAGCCGAAGCTTATGATGACATGGGCGATTTTGGTCCCGGACCAATAAGACATGAAGAGGTCGACCGTCTGAACGTTGGAGAGGTGGTAGGTCCGCGTTGTCCAGCGTTCGGTGAAATCAGTAGCGCTACGCCATTCGAAGTCGCGCACATCGGTCAGCGTCAACAGGTTCCCGTCGCGGGTGCCGGTCACCTGACGGGCGACCTCGGGCGCCCAGTCCGCGTGATCGAAAGGCCTGATGGTGCTCCACCAAACCAGAACCACAGCAAAAGCAGCTGCAAACAGGACAAACGCCCTGATGCGAAACCGGCTGAAGAGCGCGATGACGGTGGCGAGGCCGAACAAGATGAAAAGGACGCCGGCCAGAGCCCGTCCAAGCTCAGCCATGGGCAGGCGATACCACATGGCAAGTCCGGCCCAGGCAGTCAGGATTGCGACGGCTAGCGAAAGGATAATGGCAAGCGAGATCCGAGCGATGCGACGCATTCATTCCCCTTTTCAGCCCAGACGGGACCGCGGCAACATTCCTGCGGATAGGTTGGCTCTCCCCGTCATCGGCTTCAGTGCTGCCGCTTGGCTTCGACGAATGATTATTTCTTGCAGTCTTTCATACTCGGAGACGAGACAGCGCAATCATTGCCAGCACTCGATTTCCGGCTGGTCTGGGAACCCGTCAAGGCGCCGATGTGATTGCCTAAATTTTCTCTGCTGTTTTGATCGACCGCTGCAACAGGTGCCGCAATCACCAACCCTGCCGCGCTGCCCGCCGCTGCCGCCACGCCGGTCGTTGCGTGGATGATCGTGTCGCCCAGGCCTATTCGGTTGTCGGTCAACGTCTGGCCGCCGGCCATTCGCGCCCCGATCAGTTGCACGACCTGCGGTGACGAGGCGAACTTGCCGTGATGCAAAGGATCGCCGGATTTGACTTTCGTCAGATCGATGACGGTTATATTGTTGCTGGCGAGGTCTTCCTTGTATGGAGCTTGTTCCGGATCAATCGATCCGAGCCGGGGGATATCGCCCCAGACCCGTCGCGAAACTTTGAGCGCGCGATCGTCCTGCGAAACAAAGAGGGTGAACTGCGGGTGCTGTTTGCCCATGTCGGCAATCTGAGTGCGAAAAACATCGACGTCGACGTCAGGCGCGGCCAGCATGACGTTTTTAAACTTCGCCGGAAGGCCGCCATTGCGGATGGCCATCTGGCGCAAGCCTTCCAACGCAAGCCAGTTGCCCATCGAATGGGCGAGGATCGAAACTTCCTTGATTTCGGGATCGCGTGCAAGATACTGGAACAGCAGTTCAAGCGCATTTCGCGTGTAGTTGGTGCTTTCACGATCGTAGCCATACGCCAACGCACTGCCTCGGGAGGGCCATGTGACCAGGATCGGGACGCTCTGCGTGTCCGTATCCTTCGCGATCTGCGCAAAGCGATAGACCGCGTCTTCAAAGCGATTGTTGAATCCGTGGATAAAGACGAGGACACTGTGATCCGGGCTCTTCCTGACAGAGGCGCTAAGCCACCCCTTCGCTGTCTGGAGCGTCAATTCCTGGGCCTGCACGACGGCGAAATCAGTCGCCGGGTTTGATGGCAGCTTCTTGGGCCATGCGACCTCTCCAACCTTGCGGACCGATGGCGGAGGGATCGAAACCGTAATTTCCGCGAACGAGGGGGCCAGTCCGCGCTCGCCCGTATACATTTGTGCCGGATTGGAGGAACGACTGCGTGTCGTTGTGACCAGCATCTTCACCTTGCTGGAGGAAGGGGAGGTATCGGCCACGGGCAGCAGCACATTCGTCGGACGGGACGCGCACCCCCACAGCAGGCCAACCAACGCCGATGCCAACAAAACGTTGCTGATACGCCTGACTTTGGACGGGCTCACGAAACAATTTCCCAAACTCTTCTCCCGTTTCGAAGTCGTCCCAAAGCGATCTCGGGTCGCGAAAGGCGCCCCCCTACCGGGAGCGAAAACGATCGGCACTGCACTGCTGGCGCGAACCTCAGACACGCGGCCGTGATCTATCTAGAATCCCCGGCTCAGATCCGATCAGAACCGAAATCTGGCGCCGATGATTGGTCCCTGCATTGCTATGTCAAACACAAATCCGTCGTCGTCGTAGTCGACGGCAAGGTAGCGATAGCCCGCTTCCAGCGTGACCGAATCACTGTACCGATACTGAAGCGTGCCCTGCACTTGCCAATCGATGTCGGCGCCAAGGCCGAAGCCACCGATATCCGCCTCGCCATGGAGTCCGAATCCGTTACCGAGAGCGACATCGCCGGCCACGCCAATAATGGGGTCGACCCAAGTCTTGCTGCCGCTGGCCTCCCTTACGGCTAGAGGGCCAGTAACGGTCAGATCCGCATCGAGGTACCAAAGCCGTCCGCCGGCCAGAACGTCCAGGGTCGCGGTGCCATTGTCGACGACCCGATAGGAGCCGCCGAAGGTCCACACCACCGTGTTCATGTTCGCTTCGGCCGAAAAAAGAGCCAACGGGCCAGGCGACGTGCCATCGGCCTCGAGTCCCAGATAGATGAAGTCGGTGAACAGCGCGTAACGGCCATTGCGAGCCTCACCGGCAAGCATGACCGGCGGGGGAGACCAATCGATGTGGTCGAAAATCTGGCCGAAATCGACGTCGATATCGACCGGCGACAGGCCCCTGACGCCGACCCTCCCCTTCATGCCTGCCATCCAGAAATAGGGGTCTGCGGTGAAGGTCCAGGCCGGCGCGGCTTCAGCAGGCACGGGTGCGGCTTCAGGAAGTTGCGTCGCAGCGTCCGCAGCGATCGCCGGCACCGCAAACAGCGCTGCCGCTGTTCCCGCCGAAGCCAACACGAGAGCTCGGATGATTCCCATATCGAAGTCCCCTCTAAGTCTGTCTTTACTTCATGTCCGATGCGATCGTCTCGCGCCCGCAGTGACAACAACATATCTGTATTCGCGCCGCTCAGCTAATGGATATCGGATTCCGATCGTTTTTCATATCGACAGCGGTTTATTTCTTCGTTGCCTACTTCTGGGAACCGCAGGCTAATTCCCGTGCGCAATCGAGCCCGTGGGGTCCGCTATCGGGGCTTAGCGTGACGACAAGCAGGGCCGGGAGCATGGCTGCTATAGTTTGGAGAGGTCGATTGCATGACAGAAATTCCAAGCAGCCTCCGCTTAGTTCTGGCGTGGCGGCCAAGGAATGACACGCGATTTGCGGGCAGCGTCCGTGTGCAGAACGGCTCCGACTTCCCCAACCAACCGGTCCACCAGTTCCTGCCATTCGGCTCGTCTGGACTCGCGCAATGCCGGCGGGACCTTATCGATCCTCGACAGTGCGAGCTCCGCTTCTGCAAGTTCCTCGCACATATCCTGAAAGCCCTCACTTCGGTCCATCAGCCGATGGATCGTCAATTCGAATTGCGGGAACCGACGCACCGCCGCTAAGACCGCTCTTTGTCTATCAGCCGGTTCGCCGTCCATCCTCATGGCGCAATTCGTATCCCGAGACCACCGTAGCCTATCCCATGGAGGCGGCTGCGGAATGTAAGTTACGTGGGCAACAGGGTAATTTCTTTGCATCCATAGCGAGTGCGGTCGGGACCAAGCCTACAAAATCGCAAATTCAAATTGCGGTTGCCGGTGAGGCCCGCCTAACAGTTGATCCGTTGTCGTCCGCCGCTGCATTGCACAAATCGTCGCTGTCATCCGAGTGTTATCCGTTCAGATTACCAAGAGTATTGCAAGAATTGGCTCGCGCGTATAAATTGCGCAGCGAGAGGTGACCGGCAAAAATGAAATATAACTGGGAGTAGTCACCCCAAAACGTCAGGAGAGGGAACCAAGGTGATTCGGCCGGAACCAGCCGCAGGGCGGGGGTATAGGCTCGCCCCAGAGGACTGTCGTACCCAGCTTGCCCTGATCCTCAACAGTGCGGACTTCGATGCAACCGGTCGCGAGCGCCGCTTCCTCAGCCATGTGGTGGAGGAGACGCTGGCGGGTCGCGGTGATCGTATCAAGGCCTATTCGATCGCAGTCGAAGTGTTCGGCCGTGACATGTCCTTCGACCCGCAGACGGATCCGATTGTCCGCATCGAGGCTGGCCACCTCCGGCGCGGGCTCGAGCGATACTACCTGACTGCCGGACACGACGATCCTATTCTCATCACGATCCCGAAAGGCGGTTACGTTCCAACGTTCGCGGTGCGATCGCCCCCCGAGACCATTGAGCCGGCCTTGCCGGTCAACCGGGCAGAGGAAGTCCCGACCCCTGCTAGATGGATGAAGGCATCATGGCTGACGGTGGCTCTTGCGGCATTCGTCGCGGCATTGGCTGTTCTGGCAGTGGGATTGGCGAGGAGCGGCGTTCGCCCGACTTCGCCTGAGATCCCGCGACTGCTGGTCGAGACGTTTGACGATCTTTCAGGAACGGAAGCCTCCAGTGCGATTGCGAGTGGATTGACACAGGAAATTGTCGGGCAACTCTCAAAGTTCAAGGACGTCATCGTCGTCCAGTCTCCCGAAGATTCGGTCGTGCCATCGCGCTTTGTTCTTGCGGGAAGCGTTCACCTGTCGGCAGATGCCTTCCGGCTTCGGGTCAGGTTTATCAACCGCGCCGACGGCTCCTGCTGTGGGCGGACAGTTATGATGGAGAGATGAAAGTCGCCGCGCTTCTTGAGACCGAGGCCAACATCGCTCAGAAGGTGGCGACGAGCCTCGCCCAGACATACGGCGTGATTTTTCAGGCTGACTCCTCGCTCAACGTCTCGAATCCTCCCGACGATTGGGCTGCCTATTCCTGCACGCTTTCCTTCTACGCATACCGGGCAAAGCTCGATCAAAGGGCACTTCCAGCAGTGCGTGTCTGCCTGGAGAAGGCCGTTGAGCGTTTCCCGGGCTACGCCACGGCCTGGGGTCTGCTGTCGCAGGCCTATATCGACGAGATTCGGTTCCTCTATCCTTCAGACGAAGGCGCGACGTCGGCCTCGATCACTCGCGCTCTTGCCGCGGCCAAGCGGGCCGTGGAACTAGACCCGCTCAACATCCGCGGCCTGCAGGCGGAAATGTTCGCGCTCTATTTCAGCCAAGAGATCGAGGCGGCGCTGTCCGTGGGCAAACGTGCCTTGACCATCAACCCCAACGATACCGAACTGATGGGCGAGTACGGATATCGGCTGGCGCTTTCAGGAGGCTGGGACGACGGTTGCCCGCTGGTCGAGGAAGCCCGCACACGCAATCCGGGTCCCTTAGCCTATTACGAGACCGCGCTTGCCCTTTGCGCCTATTTTCGCGGCGATTATCCGCAGGCGGCCATGTGGATCAGGAAAGCAACGGTTCCCGGCAATGCCAACTATCATACGATCGCGGCCGCCATTTTTGCCGAGGGCGGATATGAAGCGGAGGCCCGGCGCGAACGTGTTTGGCTTGAAGAAAACGCGCCAGGCTTGATCAAGAACCTCCGGCAGGAGGTAGCGATGCGGATCCATCGACCAGAGGACGTCGATTTCTTCCTCGGTTCGCTCAAAAAGGCCGGGCTCGCATTCAAGGACTTAGGCGGGCAAACGTAACTGCATGAGCAGAATTGCCGAACGAAATTTCACGGCCTCTCCGACAGGCGTAAGAGCAGCCAACATCGAAAGGAGACCAAGTGGGCGCCCCCTCACTCCCACTCGATTGTGCCGGGCGGCTTGCTCGTCACGTCGTAGACGACGCGATTGATGCCGCGCACTTCGTTGATGATGCGGGTGGCAGCGGCGCCTAGGAAGGCCATGTCGTAGTGGTAGAAATCCGCGGTCATGCCGTCTACCGAGGTGACGGCGCGCAGCGCGCAGACAAATTCATAGGTGCGGCCATCGCCCATCACACCAACGGTCTGCACCGGCAGCAGCACGGCGAAGGCCTGCCAGATGGCGTCGTAGAGGCCGGCCTTGCGGATCTCGTCGAGATAGATGGCGTCGGCCTCGCGCAGGATCTCCAGCTTTTCGCGAGAGATGCCGCCCGGGCAGCGGATGGCAAGACCAGGGCCGGGAAACGGATGCCGGCCGATGAAGCTGTCGGGCAGGCCGAGTTCCTTGCCGAGCGCCCTCACCTCGTCCTTGAACAGTTCGCGCAGCGGCTCGACCAGTTGCATGTTCATGCGCTCGGGCAGGCCGCCGACATTGTGGTGAGACTTGATGGTAACCGACGGGCCGCCGGTGAATGACACACTTTCGATGACGTCGGGATAGAGCGTGCCCTGTGCCAGGAAATCGGCGCCGCCGAGTTTCTCGGCCTCTTCCTCGAACACCTCGATGAACAGCCGGCCGATGGTCTTGCGCTTCTTTTCCGGATCCGACTCGCCCTCGAGCGCGCCGATAAAACGGTCCGAGGCGTCGACCAGGATGAGCGGCAGATTGTAGTGCTGGCGAAACATCTCCACCACGCCTGATGCCTCGTCCTTGCGCATCAGCCCGTGGTCGACAAGGATGCAGGTGAGCTGGTCGCCGACCGCCTCGTGGATCAGCAGCGCCGCGACCGAGGAATCGACGCCGCCCGAAAGCGCGCAGATGACCTTGCCCTTGCCGACCTGCTTGCGGATCGTCTCGACCGCGTGCTCGCGGTAGGCGCGCATGGTCCAGTCGCCCTCGATGCCGGCGATCTTGTGGACGAAGTTTTGCAGCAGCCGGGCGCCGTCCGGCGTGTGCACCACTTCGGGGTGGAACATGATGCCGTACATCTTGCGCTCGACATTGCCGAAGATGGCGAAGGGCGAGCCTTCCGATTTTCCGAACACCTCAAATCCCTTGGGCAGGGAGATGACGCGGTCACCATGGCTCATCCACACCTGGTGGCGCTGGCCTGGCGCCCAGAGGCCCTCGAACAGCGGGCTGTCCTTCTGGATCTCGACGAAGGCACGGCCGAATTCGCGATGGTCGGAGCTTTCGGCGACGCCGCCCATCTGTACGCACATGGCCATCTGGCCATAGCAGATGCCGAGCACCGGCACACCGGCATCAAAGACGATCTGCGGCGCGCGCGGGCTGCCGATGTCGCCGGTCGAGGCCGGGCCTCCGGAGAGGATCACCGCCTTCGGATTGATGCGCTTGAACGCCGCCTCGGCCGACTGGAACGGCACGATCTCGGAAAACACGCCGGCCTCGCGGATGCGCCTGGCGATGAGCTGCGTGAACTGGCTGCCGAAATCGACAATCAGGACGGTGTCGGGATGATTGGCTATCTTCATGGCGAGCGTTTAGAGAAAGAAACGAGTCGGCGCAATGGGTTGCGAGGTGTCTCCGTCAATCCGATTTCGCGTCTTGATGCGACGGTCCAAACTGCAGGGCGCCGGACCCGATCGCCTGTTCGAGCCGCATCACGGCATCCGCCAACTTCTCGTCGATGACGTGGAGATACTCCTTCCAGTCGCCGACATGCCGGAGATCGGCGGCTCCGTCGGAAATGCCGCGCAGGCCGACAAGCGGCACGCCGAACAATTGGCAGGCTCGCAGGCAGGCGAAAGTCTCCATGTCGACCATGTCCTCGACAATCGCATCATAGGCACTGCCGGAAATGATCGCCGCGCCGGTCGACAGCGTCGCCTCTCTTATGTCGGGAATCCTGAATGGCAGCGGCACGGTCACCGGCAAATCGAGAAACGGCGTCGCGCCCTTCTCGAAGCCCAATGGCGAGGCGTCGATGTCGCGGTAGGCGACCGAAACCGCCTGGTAGATTTCCGTCTGTTCCAATGCCCGGCTGCCGGCCGAGCCGAGCGACACGACGAGGTCCGGCAGCGCCTTTTCAGACTTCAGCCATGACAGTTCCGCGCCCAATCTGACACCCGACTCGACCGGCCCCACCCCTGTCATGACAGGGGTGAACAGCCGCTGCAGATGAGGGCCGTATTCGGCCTGCGCCGCCATCACGAAGAGGACGTCCCTGCCCGCAATTCTGACGGCCTTGCGCATCGGATCAGCCTTCAATGCCATCGCGACCGACCACCGTCATCATCGTTCCAGTCATGGTGGCTATCAGCTTGGCCTCGCCGTCGACAGCGAAAGCATAGGCCTGGCCGTCGGCGACGATGATGGTGCGGCCGGGCTTCGTCACCGAGCCGCGGAACAGGAAGCGTTCGCCCCGGCCCGGCGCCAGCAGATTGACCTTGAACTCGATGGTCAGCACACTGGAGCTTTCCGGCACCAACGAGAACGCCGCATAGCCGCAGGCCGAGTCCAGCGCCGTCGAGATGACCCCAGCATGAAGAAAGCCATGCTGCTGGGTCAGCGCCTCCGAATAGGGCATCTCGATCTCGATGATGCCGGGCGTCACCAGCGTCAACTCGGCGCCGATGGTCGTCATGGCGGCCTGGCGCGCGAAGGACGTCCTGATGCGATCCTCATAGTTGGGGGCGGGTACGATCTCTGCTGCCATGGCTTGTCACGCTCCTGTCAATAAATCTTATTGCAGAGGCATGAGCGGCAGGCAATCGCTATTGCTGCACTGCAGCAATCAGGCCCGCCGGCAAGGTTCAGCCTCCCTTGCGTAGTGCGCAGACATAAAACCCATCGGTACCGCTCAGCGCCGGTGACAGCGAAATGCCGCCTGCTGCGCCGATACGCGCGGCCGTCTCGTGGCCCGGAAAGCGGCTGTCCCAGAGCTGGCGATGATCGACCGGGGCAAAGCCGCTGCTACGATCCAGGAAGGCAGCGACCTGCTCGCCATTCTCCTCGTCGAACACCGAGCAGGTGATGTAGACCAGCAACCCGCCCGGTTTGACGAAGGCTTGGGCCGCGTCGAGGATCGCCGATTGCTCGCCCTTGCGTGCATCGAGCTGCTTCTGGGTCAGCCGCCATTTGGCATCGGGCCGGCGCCGCCAGGTGCCGCTGCCGGTGCACGGCGCGTCGACCAGGACGATGTCCATGTGGCCCGAGAGGGTGCTGAGCTCCGTCGGTTTGGTGACGATTTGCACGTTGCGGTTTTCCGAGCGGCGGATGCGGTCGAAGATCGGCGCCAGCCGCGCCTTTTCGGCATCATGGGCAAACACCTGGCCGCGATTGTCCATCGCCGCCGACAGTGCCAGCGTCTTGCCGCCGGCTCCGGCGCAAAAGTCGAGAACCTGCATTCCGGCCTCCGCGCCAGCCAGCATGGCGGCGATCTGCGAACCTTCGTCCTGAACCTCGAACCAGCCTTTCTGGAAGGCCGGTTCCGCCTGCACGTTCGGGTGCCTGCCGTCGCCAGCGATCGGCGGGATGCGGATGCCGTGCGGTGCGATCCGTGCGGCCCTGGCGCCGATCTCGGCCAACTCGGCGAGCACCTTGCCGCGATCGGCCTGCAGCGTGTTGACCCTGAGGTCGAGCGGCGGGCGGGTCGCGAGAGCGGCACCTTCATCGACCCAGCTGGCACCGCTGGCCTGCTCGAAAAGCGGTTCGCACCAATCCGGAATATCGGCCCGTACAGCGGGCGGCGCATCGTGGAGCTGGCGATCGGCGATCGCCTTCAACTCATCGTCGCTCAGCAGCGGCGGCGCGAACTTGTCGCCGTCGAGCACTTCGTTCAGCGACTGCGCCGTCTGGTCCCATTCGAGCAGCAGCGCGCCGAAAGCGATGGCGCGCGGCGTATCTTCGCCCAGCAAAAAACCAGCCGAGCGCTTCCGGCGCAGCGCGTCGTAGACGATGTTGCCGATCGCGGCGCGATCGCCGCCGCCGGCGAAGCGGTGCGACAGGCCCCAATCCTTCAGCGCATCGGCCACCGGCCGGTGACGCCGGCCGATATCCTCCAGCACTTCGATGGCCGCTGCCAGCCGTCCTCCCAGTCTCATATTTGTCTTCCGTTACTCAGCAAATTATTTCCGGCCCTGCTCTAAAGCGCGCGACTGGCGCACACAAGCGGGGAGAGTCTTGGATATCAGATCGAACGCCTTGTCGGCATCCGAGACTTCAATCGCGCATTGCTTGTGCTTTCAAACTTTTGAAGTTGCGGTAGTCTTCCGCTGCGTGATTCGCCAAGAACAGCAAGCGGATCGGCAGAAAATTACGAGGAGAGGGCAATGAAGACTTATCTGGCGGAAGTTCTAGGCACATTTCTACTGGTGTTCATCGGCACGGCCTCGGTGGTGACGGGCGGCTTCGGCGGCGCGCTGCCGCTCGGCCAGGAAGGCATCGGTCTTGCATTCGGCATCGGCCTGATTGCGGCGGCCTATGCGATCGGCCCGATCTCGGGCGCCCATCTCAACCCGGCGGTGACGCTCGGCGTGTTCCTCGCCGGCCGAATGCAGGCCAAGGACGTCATCCCGTACTGGATCGCACAGGTCATCGGCGCCATCATTGCGTCGCTGGCGCTGTGGATCATCGTCTCCGGACAAGTCGGCGGACACACCGGCGGCTTCGGCGCCAATGGCTGGGATACGACGAAATGGGGCGTCAGCTCGGCGCTCCTGTGGGAGCTGATCGGAACTTTCACCTTTGTCACGGTGATCCTTGGCGTCACCAGCGGCAGCCACGCGACGGCCTTTGCCGGCCTCGTCATCGGCCTGACGCTGGCGGGACTGCACTTCGCCATCATTCCGGTCACCGGCACGTCGCTCAACCCGGCCCGCTCGATCGGCCCGGCGCTGTTTTCGGGCAGTACCGCAATCGGCCAGCTCTGGCTGTTCATCGTCGCACCGCTGATCGGCGGCGCCATTGCCGGCGTGGTTGCCAAGACCCGCATCTTCGAGAAGGACTGAAAGTCGAAGCTTCAATACAAAAAAGGCGCGGGTCAAGGCCCGCGCCTTTTTTGTTAAATTAGAGAATCACTTGCCGCCTCAGCCCCGGGCAAGATCGAAGCGGTCGGCGTTCATCACCTTGGTCCAGGCCGCGACGAAATCCCTAACGAACTTCTGCCCGGCGTCCGCCGACCCGTAGACCTCGGCAAGCGCACGCAACTGCGCGTGCGAGCCGAAGATCAGATCTGCGCGGGTGCCGGTCCACTTGACCGCCTTGGTCTTGCGGTCGCGCGCTTCGTAGACTTCATCGGAGCCGGCGGCCGGATCCCAGACCGTGTTCATGCTGAGCAGGTTGACGAAGAAATCGTTGGTCAACGTGCCCGGCCTGTCGGTGAACACCCCGTGCTTCGACTTGCCGGTGTTGGCGCCAAGCACACGCAACCCGCCGACGAGCACCGTCATCTCCGGCGCCGTCAAGGTCAGCAGCTGCGCCCGATCGACCAGCATCGCTTCGACTGACATCGGCTGCTTGCCCCTGACATAATTGCGGAAGCCATCGACTTTTGGCTCGATCGCGGCAAAGGACTGGACGTCCGTCTGTTCTTGCGAGGCGTCCATGCGGCCTGGCGTGAAAGGCACCTCCACGTCATGGCCGCCGTCCTTGGCGGCCTTCTCGATCGCGGCGACGCCGCCGAGAACGATCAGGTCGGCAAGCGAGACCTTCTTGTCGCCTGTCTGCCCGGCGTTGAACTCGCTCTGGACGCCTTCGAGCTGCGCAAGCACCTTCGATAGTTCGGTAGGCTGATTGACGTCCCAGTCCTTCTGCGGCGCCAGGCGGATGCGTGCGCCGTTGGCGCCGCCGCGCTTGTCAGAGCCGCGGAACGTCGAAGCCGAGGCCCAGGCGGTCGAGACCAGTTCGGAAACGGACAGGCCAGAGGCCAGTATCTTCGCCTTCAGCGAGGCGATGTCCTGCTCGCTGATCAGTTCGTGATCGACGGCCGGGATAGGGTCCTGCCAGATCAGCTCTTCCTTCGGCACGAGCGGGCCGAGATAGCGGACAACCGGCCCCATGTCGCGATGGGTCAGCTTGAACCAGGCGCGCGCGAAGGCATCGGCGAAGTGATCCGGATTCTCATGGAAACGCCGCGAGATTTTCTCATAGGCCGGATCGACTCGCAGCGCGAGGTCGGTGGTCAGCATCGCCGGCGCGCGGCGCTTCGACGGATCGTGCGCGTCCGGAACCGAGCCTGCGCCGGCGCCGCCCTTCGGGGTCCACTGATGGGCGCCGGCCGGGCTCTTGGTCAGCTCCCATTCGTAGTTGAACAGATTATCGAAGAAGTTGTTGCTCCACTTGGTCGGCGTCGTGGTCCAGGTCACTTCGAGGCCCGATGTGATGGCGTCGCCGGCAATGCCGGTGGCATGCTTGCTCGACCAGCCGAGGCCCTGCGCCTCGATGCCGGCGCCTTCCGGCTCCGCCCCCACCAGCGATGCGTCACCAGCGCCGTGGGTCTTGCCGAAGGTGTGACCGCCGGCGATGAGCGCCACGGTTTCCTCGTCGTTCATGGCCATACGTGCGAAGGTTTCACGGATGTCGCGTGCCGAGACCAACGGATCGGGCGTGCCATTCGGTCCTTCCGGGTTGACGTAGATCAGCCCCATCTGCACGGCGCCGAGATGGCCCCGAAGTTCGCGGTCGCCGGAATAACGCTCGTCGCCGAGCCACTTGGTTTCCGACCCCCAGTCCACGTCCTGCTCGGGCTCCCAGACATCGGCGCGCCCGCCGGCGAAGCCGAACGTCTTGAAGCCCATCGATTCCAGCGCGACGTTGCCGGTGAGGATCAACAGATCGGCCCAGGAGATCTTCCTGCCGTATTTCTGCTTGATCGGCCACAGCAGCCGGCGTGCCTTGTCGAGATTGGCGTTGTCCGGCCAGCTGTTGAGCGGTGCGAAACGCTGCTGGCCGGCGCCGGCGCCGCCACGGCCATCGCCGATGCGATAGGTGCCGGCGCTGTGCCAGGCCATGCGGATGAAGAGCGGGCCGTAATGGCCGAAATCGGCCGGCCACCAATCTTGCGAATCGGTCATCACCTGGTGCAGGTCCTTGATCACCGCATCGAGATCGAGGCTCTTGAATTCCTCGGCGTAGTCGAAGTTCTCGCCCATCGGATTCGAGAGGCTCGACTGCTGGTGGAGAACGGCAAGGTCAAGCTGGTTTGGCCACCAGTCACGGTTGGTCCTGCCGGCCGATCCATGCGCGACCGGGCATTTTCCCACGCTATTGTCATCGGTCTTTGCGTCCATCGTTCTCTCCGATTTGTTGATTTTTTCGGGATTTGTTGATTTTCCCGACGGGCCTTGAGCCACGTCATTCTGGAATGGTTCCAGACTAGGCCGCATTGCCGATAAAAACAAATTGCCTTTCCTGTTTGTTGCGATAGGCTTTCCTTATGATTGGTCTGACCGTCCGGCAGATGCAATATTTCGAGGCACTGGCGCAGACGCTGCATTTCGGCCGCGCCGCGAAGCTGGCCGGCGTCAGCCAGCCGGCGCTGTCCTCGCAGATCGCGGAGATGGAGCTACGGCTCAACTGCCGGCTATTCGAGCGCGGCGGCAAATCGGTGCGGATGACCGACGAGGCACTGGCCATGCTGCCGCGGATCGAGCGCATTCTTGCCGACATCCGCGAGATCGAGACCACGGCCCGGCGCGGCCGCCCGGCCATGGAGGGACGCTTCCGGCTCGGCATCATTCCGACGGTGGCGCCCTACCTTCTGCCGCATGTACTGCCAGAGCTGAAACGGCATTTTCCGGCCTTGCAGCTCGAATTGCGCGAAGCGGTAACCGCGTCGCTGGTCGAGGACACCGCCCTGGGAAAGCTCGACGCCTTCATCGCGGCCCTTCCCCTCGACCAGCCCGGGCTGATCACCGAGGCGCTTTTCTCCGACCGGTTCTTCCTTGCCGTGCCGGCCGGCGATCCCGCCTTCGCCTCGCCGCCGGTTCCGCCGGAAAGCCCGGCGCTGGAAAGGCTGATGCTGCTGGAGGAAGGCCATTGCCTGCGCGAACAGGCGCTTGCCGTCTGCGGCAGCGTGCGGCCGGTGGCAATGGCGAGTTATGGCGCGACCAGCCTGACGACGCTGCTGCAGATGGTGGCGCACGGGCTCGGCGTCACGCTCATCCCGGAAATGGCGGCTGGACCGGCCAGCGCCATGCGCGATCTGAAGATCGTGCCGTTCCAGGAGCCGATGCCGCAGCGCACGATCTGCCTCGCCTGGCGACGCAACAAGGTCCGGCATGACGAATGCGTTGAACTGGCGAAGATCATCCGGGGCCTGGATGAGGCGGTGCTGGCGGCGTGAGGTCGAGGATGTTGGTCAGAGGGTCTGAATGTGACCTCAATCTCGTTTCCAAGCTGCGAGCAAGGGCCAATGCCACCACAAACAGGGGTCTGCCGCGGCCTGCCAACCCCGGGGATCGTTACGACCGCCTTGGCATGCTGCGCAGCAGTCCTACATTCGTCATGTGAGCCAGATGAACGATTTGCGCCGACTGCTAAAAAGTCGGATGCGGAAACAGTGGCGAGGTCAGATGTCACCGGCAGCGAAACTGGTTGCGTGAAGGGCGAGTTCGCATATTCTGGTTGTGGCAGAAGAGTTTACAACAGTGGGAGGAGTAAATGTCCGACAGCAAAATCTCGCGTCGCGGGTTCCTGGAAAAATCAACCGCCATCACGGCCGGTGCGGCTGCAGCAACGACGCTCTCGGCCCCGGCCGTACTGGCGCAGGCGCCGGTGACCATCAAGATGCAGACCTCCTGGCCTGCGTCGGACATCTGGATGGATTTCGCGCGGCTATACATAGAGCGCGTCGAAAAGATGTCGGGCGGCCGGCTGAAGTTCGAGCTCCTGCCCGCGGGTGCGGTCGTGGGCGCGTTCCAGGTGCTGGATGGCGTCAATGACGGCGTCATCGACGCCGCGCATACCGTCCCCGTCTACTGGTACGGCAAGCACAAGGCCGCATCGCTTTTCGGAACCGGCCCTGTGTTTGGCGGCAGCGCCACAACCATGCTCGCCTGGTTCCACCAGGGCGGCGGCAAGGATCTCTACCGCGAGCTGACGCAGGACATCATGGGCCTCAACGTCGTCGGCTTCTACGGCTTCCCAATGCCGGCGCAGCCGTTCGGCTGGTTCAAGAATCCTGTCACGACCCCCGCCGAACTGCAGGGATTCAAGTATCGGACGGTGGGTCTTGCCGCCGATCTCATGCAGAACCTCGGCCTCAGCGTGGCGCAGCTGCCCGGCGGTGAAATCGTGCCGGCCATGGAGCGCGGGGTTATCGACGCCTTCGAATTCAACAATCCGTCGTCCGACCTTCGCTTCGGTTCGCAGGACGTCGCCAAGAACTATATCTTGTCGTCCTACCATCAGGCGAGCGAGTCGTTCGAATACCTGTTCAACAAGGACGTATTCGACGATCTCGACGACGATCTGAAGGCCATTCTCGAATATGGCGTGGAGGCGGCCAGCACCGCGACCACCGCAGTCGCCCTCGACAACTATTCGGCCGACCTGCAGAAACTGCAGAGCGAGCACGGTGTCACCGTGCACCGCACCTCCAAGGAGATTCTCGACGCACAACTCCAGGCCTGGGACAAGATCATCCCGACGCTGGAGGCGGATGCGTTCATGAAGCGGGTGCTCGATAGCCAGCGCCAATGGGTCGAACGCGTTGTCTACTACGAGCTTATGAATTCAGCCGACCTGACACTGGCATACGAACATTACTTCCCCGGCAAGCTGAAGCTCTAATTCGCGCCTCCGCTTCGGCAAATCCGGCGGTCTTGCGGACCGCCGGATTGTATCTGACGGAACCCAGTAGATGCTCCGTTACATTGCGTTCGCCGATGAACTTTCGGCATGGTTTGGAAAGGTGTTCGCCTGGAGCGTCGTCGTCATGACGCTCGGCGTGAGCTATGAGGTTGTCGTGCGATACCTGTTCAGCGCGCCGACTGCGTGGGCATTCGACCTCAGCTACATGCTCTACGGCACAATGTTCATGATGGCCGGCGCTTACACCTTGTCGCGAGACGGGCATGTGCGCGGCGATTTCATCTACCGTCTGTGGAGGCCGCGCGTGCAAGCGGCGGTCGAACTTGTCCTCTACTTCATTTTCTTCTTCCCAGGCGTCACGGCGCTGATTCTGGCCGGCTGGAAGTATGCCGCACGCAGCTTTGGCTATCTCGAAGTAAGCTCGAACAGCCCAGCCGGGATTCCGATCTTTCAGTTCAAGGCCGTCATCGTGGCGGCAGGCATCCTGCTCTTCGTGCAGGGGATTGCTCAGGTGTTCCGCTGCGTCGTCTGTCTACGAATCGGAACATGGCCGCGCGCAGCTGAAGATGTGGAAGAGACCGAAAAGGTGCTGATGGAAGCCAAGACGCTCGATGTTCTGCATCACGGTTCGGAAGCAGTCGACCTCCCATTCCTCCACCCCGACAATGAACCCGACCGCGACGGAGAAGACAGATGAGCGATCCTCAGGTCGCCGTCGCGATGCTGCTCATTCTGGTTCTGGCGATCTTCCTTGGCTTCCCGGTTGCGTTCACTTTGATGGCGCTCGGGGTCGCCTTTGGCTACTACGCTTATTTAAATCCGGGACGGATGTGGCGCGCCTACGAACGGGCGGTTGAGGATGGCGCCGACGGCTGGACGCTTACGGAGCATTGGATCGGCGGCTTCTTCAACAACCGCATTTTCGATCTGTTCGTGAATCAGACCTATTCTGTGATCTCGAACGACGTGCTGACCGCCATCCCGCTGTTCCTGTTCATGGGCTACATCGTCGAGCGGTCCAATATCATCGAGCGTCTTTTCGGCACCCTCTATATCGCCACCCGGCGCGTTCCCGGCTCCATGGCAGTCGCCGCCCTCATCACCTGCACCCTTTTCGCAACGGCTACAGGCATTGTCGGCGCGGTCGTCACACTCATGGGCCTGCTGGCGTTTCCCGCCATGCTGAAGGCGCGGTACGACATCAGCTATGCCTCGGGAGTGATCTGCGCGGGCGGAACCCTCGGCATCCTCATTCCGCCGTCCATTCTGCTCATCGTCTATGGCGCGACGGCGGGTGTTTCGGTGGTCCGCATGTATGCGGCGGCCCTGCTTCCAGGACTGCTGCTTGCCGGCCTCTATCTGATCTATGTGGTGGCGAAGGCGGTGCTGCAGCCGCAGTTGGCGCCGAAGCCGACCCGAGACGAGGTAGGGCACTATTCGGTCCTGCAAATCAGCTGGATGCTGCTGACTTCCTTCGTCCCCCTGGCGGTCCTGATCCTCGCGGTGCTCGGCGCTATTCTCTTCGGCCTCGCCACGCCTTCGGAGGCTGCCGCCATCGGCGCGCTCGGCGGCGTCGTGCTGGCCGCCGCCTACCGGGCCCTGACGTGGCAACGCCTGAAGGAATCCGTCTATCTGACAGCGCGCACGACCGCGATGGTGTGCTGGCTGTTCGTCGGCTCCGCGACCTTCGCCTCGGTCTTTGCCTATCTGGGAGGCCAGCAACTGATCAGCGATTTCGTCACCGGCCTCGACATGTCGCCGCTGATGTTTCTGATCGTCGCCCAGATCATCATCTTCATCCTGGGCTGGCCGCTGGAATGGACGGAGATTATCGTGATCTTCGTTCCGATCTTCCTGCCGCTGTTGGCTCATTTCGAGATCGATCCGCTGTTTTTCGGCGTGCTCGTCGCGGTCAACCTTCAGACGGCCTTTCTGTCGCCGCCCATGGCGATGTCGGCCTACTACCTCAAGGGCATTGCGCCGCCGCATGTTCAGCTTTCGGATATTTTCCGCGGAATGATGCCTTATATGCTGATCGTCATCCTGTGCATGGTCATCATCTACATCTTCCCGCAGATCGTGTACGGGCTGCCCAACCTGATCTACGGGGGCTGAGGACGGGGATGCCGCGGCGAATGGAGGACAATAGATGAATTTGAGCCGCTTCCTGGCCGTATTGGCGTTTGTTGTCTTTCTGGCGTTTTTCGGCGTCGTAATCCGGTTCGTCCCGCATCCCGATCTAGGCGTTGCGGTCGGCATCGGCGTCCTCCTTGCGGGCTACGATCTATGGAGCCAAC
This sequence comes from Mesorhizobium sp. M1312, assembly GCF_040318115.1. Classification (NCBI taxonomy): domain Bacteria; kingdom Pseudomonadati; phylum Pseudomonadota; class Alphaproteobacteria; order Hyphomicrobiales; family Phyllobacteriaceae; genus Mesorhizobium; species Mesorhizobium sp. M1312. The sequence goes on from NZ_JAMYLQ010000006.1 coordinate 54,488, forward strand.
TGAGGTCTCGCGCGAGGTAATCGCCGGATTGGGCGGTCGCGGGGAAGCTGCTTGGCTGCAGCGTCGATGCGGGCAAAGGGCCGAACCGTCCGCTCGGCCTGAGAACCATCAATTTCAATCAAATCCTCGTGAATTGCACCGAATGCCCGGAACCGCCGACGCCTTCCCGGCTTTGATTTTCCGGAGGAATCTGCGTCCAGAATAGGGAGCAGTGTTATGGCTTACCGTGATTACATCCATACGCCAGTGACGCCGCGCGACATCCGATGGGGACTCCAGCAGGGTGCCGTTGCGGGTATTGTCGCAGGCCTCGTCTTTGCGGCGTTCGAAATGACGGCGAGTGCGTTCATGATGGGGGCGGAAGCTTTCTTCATGCCCCTGCGCATGATCGGCGCCATCGCGCTTGGACCGGAAGCTCTCGATCCCGGCTACCCGCTCCTGACGGCCAGCATCGCTGGCGTGATCGTGCATTTGATCCTGGCCATCGCCTATGGGATCGTGTTCGGAGAGATTGCCGCAATGCTGCGTGGGCGAGCAGCCTTCATTGGTCTCGGCAGCGTCTTTGGCCTCGTCTTGTGGCTCGTCAATTTCTATGTGATCGCGCCGATCGCATTCCCCTGGTTCCTGCAAGCAAGCCCGGTCGTGCAGTTCATTGCCCATACATTCTTCTTCGGTACCGTCCTCGGCTGGTACCTGTGGAAATCGCACGAGAGAAGCGGGCTCGAAGGACCGGCGGTTTAGCCTTGCCAGCACCGACCTGGCGCAGTCGGATTGAAGCGGAAAAGACAGAGGTGATCAGCGGCGCTTCTGCTGGCATCGGGCGTGCGCTCCGCACAAGTGTACGAAGGTCGCTTTGATCGCCCGCGACCCGACGCTGCTGCGGATGGTGGCGCACGGGCTCGGCGTCACGCTCATCCCGGAAATAGCGGCAAGACCAGCCAGCGCCATTGCGCGATCTGGAGCATCGAAGTGGCAAAGATCATCCGCGCATTGGCTGAGGCGGTGTGCAATTAATCCGGTAGGGTCGAAGAAAAACTGAGCAATCAATCGACAATACGTCGCGGGCCGTCCGCGAGCAGACGCTCGGCTTGTCCCACCATGTCCTCGATCACGCGTCCAGCCGACTCCACGCTTTGGATAACTCCGGCCACTTCCCCCATCAACACGCCGGTGTTCTCAGCATCGCCAGCGTAAAAAGCGTCCCAATAGTCGCTGCTCTGGATGGCCAGCGTCGGCGCTTCAGCCAACTGACCTTCGCGGCCATGCCAGGCGGCGACAAATCGAGTCCTCAGCACGCGCGCGACGAATTCGTCTGTCGGCCAACGATAGTTGCGGGCAATGTCGACGGTTGTGGTCTTGATCGTCTTATCGCCATCGGCGGCGATGATAGCCTCCTGGATCCCGCGTGGCGCAGCGGATTCTGCAGTCGCAATGAACCGCGTGCCGACAAGCACGCCGTCGGCGCCGAGCAGCAATGCCGCGGCAAGCGCTCGACCGTCGCCAACGCCACCCGCCGCCACGAGAAGCGTCTCCGGCGCCTGTTTCGCCAGAAGATCGGCAACCTCGGGAACGAGCGTGAACGTCGAGCGGTGACCGCTGTGGCCGCCGGCTTCTTTGCCCTGCGCCACAATGACATCTGCGCCGACGTCGAGCGCCTCACGGGCGTGCAACATCGACTGAACCTGGCAGATGATAGGCACTCGCGCTTCTCTGATATGCGCGGCGAAGGGTGCAGGCGAGCCGAATGAAAGCATGAGCGCCGCGGGTTGCCGCTCCAACACGCGATCGAGCAGATGCGGCCTGGTTGCCAGCGACCAAGTGATAAAGCCGCATCCGACACGGGCGTTGCCTGCGGCGGCAAATTCCTTGTCCAGCCAAGCTTCATCGCCATAGCCGCCGCCGATCAGACCAAGCCCGCCAGCATGCGACACCGCAGCAGCAAGCCGCCCGCCTGCCATCACGCCCATCGGAGCAAGGAGGATGGGATGCCTGATCGCAAAACGCTCGGTCAGTCGGGTTTTGAGGGGCACGGCTCGCGCTCGTCAAATCATCGAAGGGATACCGAAGATGCAGCATACGCGATGCACAATAGCAGGATAGTGGTCCCGCTTGAGCCTCGAACCGAGAAATCAGACCTTTTTTAGTCGTAAGCGACTAATGGTCGCCGCAACGCAAAGCTGGCGGCTGGACGGAGCACTTGGGTGGCGAGCGACACGCTCTGGCAGCAATTTGGCCGCAAGACCCGATGGAGCGTCAACCGCGCCGCGCCGCCTCGATCGCGGCGACGTCGATTTTCACCATGGTCATCATGGCGTCAAACGCGCGCTTTGCCTCGTCGCCGCCAGCCGCCATGGCGTCAGTCAGTACGCGTGGAATGATTTGCCAGGAAATCCCCCATTTGTCTTTGCACCAGCCGCACACGCTCTCCTGGCCGCCGTTGCCGATGATGGCATTCCAGTAGCGGTCGGTCTCCTCCTGATCGTCGGTGGCGATCTGGAACGAGAAGGCTTCGTTGTGCTTGAACTCGGGACCCCCGTTGAGGCCGATACAAGGAAGGCCCGCAACTGTGAATTCGACCGTCAACACATCGCCCTCTTTGCCGGCTGGGTAGTCACTGGGTGCACGGTGCACGGCACTCACCACGCTGTCAGGAAAGATCTCGGAATAGAAGCGGGCGGCAGCCTCGGCGTCCTTATCGTACCAGAGGCAAATCGTGTTCTTTGCCATTGCGGGTTCCTTTCGCTTTGGGGCCGAGATTTCGGCCTTGTTTCCCCATCCGCTCTCTTCCGAAATAGTTAGCCAACCGCTTTTCTCCACCCCGGAAGCGTCCGTCTCGCCCGGGCGAACGCAAAGAGCAGCTTACCCTAACGTCGCTGTCGCTTTGGCCCGGGTTCCGGACGATAAGCGAAGGCCCCCCCCTGAAATACGTCGGGAATGTCTGGAAAATCCGCAAAGCAGACCAACTTTCCGACCCCTAACCAGACGACAGGCCACGATCCGGCGCCCGCAGACCTCGCCCACCGGCGCTCCAGTCCGACACGTCATGTTCATCTGCGGCTCGGAAAGGCACAGTGGTGCTATCCAGGCGTGTTCGCCTTGACGACCTTTTGGCATTCGGGCGTCAGCTCGCTCATGTGATCGGCCAGGCATTTGATGACGTGGCCGCCGCCCGGCAACACGCCCTTGCAGAACTTCTGGTAATCTGCCTGGCAGGCCTCACGCTCGGCTGCCGTCTGCGCCAGCGCCACGGTGGTTGCCATCTGAGTTGCCAAGAAAAGCACGCGCAACGCAATCCGCATGACAAACTCCCCTCAAACATGTAGATTAGCTCACTTTTATATAATGCGATATACACCTGGAAGTATATAGAGGGGGGAAATGCTTTTCCTATCGGGTAGAATCGCGCAGGCGGCAGGCTTGTTCGCCGTTACACTACTATTGTCCGCTTGCAGCGAGGAAAACACATACGTACCGCCACCTCCGCCCAAGGTCGACGTGGCGCTCCCGATGAAGCAGAGCGTGACCCCTTATCTCGAGGCCACCGGCGTTGCCGCGGCGGTGAACACGACGCCCCTGGTTGCGCGCGTCTCGGGCTTCATCCAGGAAATCGATTACAAGGACGGCGACGAGGTCAAGGCCGGCGCCCGGCTGTTCCTGATCGAGCCCGATTCCTACCAGCTGGCGCTCGAGCAAGCCGAGGCTGGCCAAGGTTCAGCCGATGCCGCCGCGAAGCAGTCCGGTGCCGACCTGAAACGGCAGCAGGAGCTGCTGTCCCAGAAAATCATCTCGCAATCGACTTTGGACCAGTCCTCCGCGGCGGCCCAAGTCGACATCGCCAAGCAGAAGCAGAGCGCGGTCGACGTCAAGCAGGCTCAACTCAATCTGAGCTACACCGAGGTCAAAGCGCCGTTCGCGGGCACCGTCACGTCCCGGGAGGTTTCGATGGGGCAGCTGGTCGGCACCGGCAGCGCCACCACGCTGGCGACCATCGTTCAGATCGCCCCCATCTACGTCAATTTCAACATCTCGGAGCAGGATGTGCTGCGCATTCGCGCCGCCATGGCGAAGCGTGGAATAACCGCGCAGGATCTCAAGAAAATCCCGGTCGAGGTTGGCTTGCAGAGCGAGACGGGTTACCCCCACGTGGGAACGCTGGACTACGCCGCGCCAGAGGTTACCGCTGCCACCGGCACGCTAGCGGTCCGCGCAGTGCTCCCCAATGAAGGCCGGGAACTGCTGCCTGGCTATTTCGTGCGTGTGCGCGTGCCGTTGGGCGTAGAGCCGGACATGCTGCTCATTCCCGACCGGGCGATCGGTAGCGACCAGAAGGGTCGCTACGTGCTCGTCGCCGGAAAGGACGACGTGGTCGAACAGCGTCCGGTTGAGATCGGCCAACTCGTCGGCGCGCTGCGAGTGATCACCAAAGGCGTCGCACCGGATGACCGTGTCCTTGTCTCCGGCCTGCTGACGGCCGTGCCCGGCCAGAAGATCGAACCGCAAGAGAAGAAACTGGAAGCGGCTGCCACGGATGGCGCGGCAAAATGATCTCCAAATTCTTCATCGAGCGGCCGGTTCTGGCCAATGCCATCGCCATCCTCATGGTCGTCATCGGCGTCATCTCGCTCTTTGCGCTGCCGGTGGCGCAGTATCCCGACGTGGTGCCGCCTACCGTTTCGGTGACGACGCGCTATCCGGGAGCGAGCGCGCGTGCGGTGATCGACACGGTGGCGTTGCCGATCGAGCAGCAGGTCAACGGCGTCGAGGGCATGATCTACATGCAGTCATTTGCTGCATCGGATGGCACCTATAACCTGACCGTCACGTTCGCGATCGGCACCGATCTCGACCAGGCGCAAGTGCGTGTGCAGAACCGTGCGTCCTCAGCCCTGGCAGCGCTGCCGCAAGCGGTGCAGGTGCAAGGCGTCACCGTTCAGCAGAAGTCGACCTCGATCCTCGAGATCGTCACGCTGACTTCGCCTGATAGGCAATATGACAGCCTTTATCTCGCCAATTACGCGACCATCCGGCTGAAGGATGAGCTCTCCCGAATACCGGGGGTCGGCAATGTCAATGTGTTCGGCGCCGGCCAGTATTCCATGCGTGTCTGGCTTGATCCCGAGAAGATGCAGGCGCGCGGCCTTACCACGCAGGACGTCGTCCAGGCGCTGGGGCAGCAGAGCGAACAGGTCACCGCAGGCCAGATTGGCGCGCCGCCGACGCCCGCGAGCCAGTCCTTCCAGTACACGATCGAGGTGTCCAGCCGCCTTGACGATCCCGATCAGTTCGGCGCCGTGATCGTCAAGACCGGAGCGAACGGCGACATGACGCGCGTGCGCGACGTCGGCCGGGTCGAGCTCGGCGCCCAGACCTATGGGCAGCTCTTCAATCTCGATGGCCAGGAGGCGGCGGGTCTGGCTGTTTTCCTGTCGCCGGGCGCCAACGCGCTCGATGTGGCCGGCAAGGTCGAGACAAGGATGAAGGAGCTGTCGCGCGAGTTCCCGCAAGACCTGGCATACTCGATCCCCTTCGACACCACGATTTTCGTCAGCCAGGCGATCCACGAGGTCTACAAGACGCTGATCGAAGCTGCCGTCCTGGTGCTCATCGTCATCCTCCTCTTCCTGCAGGATTGGCGGGCGATGCTGGTGCCGGCCACGACTGTGCCGGTGACGATCATCGGGGCGTTTGCGGCGATGGCGGCGCTCGGCTTCACGGTGAATCTGTCGACCCTGTTTGCTATCGTGCTCGCCATTGGCATCGTCGTCGACGACGCCATCGTCGTGGTCGAGGGAGCCGCTCACAATATGGAGCGCGGCATGTCGGGCCACGATGCGGCGATAGCCGCCATGAACGCGCTGTTCGGGCCTATGATCGGCATCACGCTGGTGCTGATGGCGGTGTTCCTGCCGGCTGCGTTTCTGCCCGGCCTCACAGGGAAAATGTATGCGCAATTCGCTCTGGTGATTGCAGCAACTGCCGTTATCAGCGCCATCAACGCGGCAACGCTCAAGCCAACGCAGTGTGCGACCTGGCTGAGGCGCCCGGTGCCGCCAGACCAGCGCAATGTCTTCTTCCGCGGCTTCAACACGATCTACCAGCGCATGGAGAACCGTTATGCCGGCCTGATCGGCTCCATGGTGCGTCACAGTGCGGTGATGGGCGTCATTGCGCTGCTGATCATCGGTGCGGCGGGCTATGGCATATCGCGCGTGGCCACCGGCTTCATTCCAATCGAGGATCAGGGCTACCTGCTCGCTTCGGTCCAACTGCCCGACGGCGCCGCACTTGGCCGCACGCAGGAGACGCTGCAACAGGTTTCGAAGATCGCCAAGGCCACGCCTGGCGTCGATCAGGTCGTGACCATCGCGGGCGTCTCGGCACTCGACAATAACTCGACGCTGGCGAACGCCGGCGTTGCCTACATCATCCTCAAGGACTGGGGTCTGCGCGGCAAGGACGAGGATCTTGCCTCGCTTTACGCAACGCTCAACAAAAACCTGTCCGACATGGATGACGGACGTGTGCTGGTGCTGCCGCCGCCGCCGATCCAGGGCATCGGCAACGCCGCCGGCTTCACCATGCAGGTCGGGCTGCGTGACGGCAGTTTCGACCTCGCCAAGCTGCAAGGAGCAGTCGAGGCGATAACTAGGACCGCTCAGACGCAGTCGGGCATCCAGCGCGTGGCGGCGCCGTTCCGCGCCAATGTCCCGCAATACACGGTCGAGCTCGACCGGGAGAAGGTGCAAACCCTGGGGCTGACCACGGACGAGGTCTTTCAGACGCTCGCCGGTTATCTCGGCTCGACTTATGTCAGTCAGTTCAACAAGTTCGGGCGGGTGTTCCAGATCTATGTGCAGGGCGATGCGCAATTCCGCCTGACGCCCGAGAATATCGCCCGCCTGAGCGTGCGCAACCAGAGCGGCGACATGATCCCGCTCGGCACGTTGCTGACGATCACACCAAGCGTCGGCCCCTCGCTGATCAGCCTCTATAACCTCTATCCCTCGGCATCGATTATCGGCGTGCAGGCACAAGGCTTCTCGTCCGGCGACGCGATCAAGCTGATGGAAGGGGTCGCGGCCGACACATTGCCGCCCGGCACCGGCTACGACTGGACGGCGCTGTCCTTCCAGGAAAAGCTCGTCGGCAGCCAGATCTATCTGGTGTTCGGCCTGGCGCTGCTCTTGGTCTATCTGGTGCTGGCAGGCCAATATGAGAGCTGGCTGGCCCCGATCTCGATCTTGCTGGCCGCGCCGCTGTCGCTGGTGGGTCCGGTCCTGGTCCTCAACGGCCTCGGCATCGACAATAATCTCTACGTGCAGATCGGCCTGATCCTGCTGATCGCGCTGTCCGCCAAGAACGCGATCCTGATCGTCGAGGTCGCGCGCGAGCTACGCGCCGCCGGCAGACCGATCGTCGAAGCGGCGATCGAGGCGGCGCGAGCGCGCTTCCGGCCCATCCTGATGACGTCCTTCGCCTTTATCCTTGGTGTCGCGCCGCTGGTGTTGGCGACAGGCGCCGGGGCCAGCGCGCGCAAGTCGATCGGCATCACGGTCTTTTCCGGTATGATCGCCTCGACCTGTCTCGCCGTTCTCTTCGTACCGTCCTTCTTCGTCATCCTGCAACGGTTCGAGGAATGGCGCGCCGCGCGCAAGACGAAGCGGGAGGTCACGTCCACGCTTCCCGGGTAGCAGTACGATCTTATCGCGGTCTGTCACTGGTGCAGGCTCGGATCCGTTGTCGCAGATCTCAGCGGGGAGGCCGCGTTCGACCGGGTCATTGTCGCCCGACATTGAAACAACGCCTCTGTTCTTCAAACGCGTAAGTACGAACGGGAGCCCGTTGCCCGCTCAGGCGGTCTTCGGCGCCACCAGCCCCAGTTCGTCCATCATCGCCTCGCGCATGAGAAACTTCTGCGGCTTACCGGTCACCGTCATCGGCAATTCCGTGCGAAAGCGGATGTGGCGCGGGATCTTGTAATGGGCGATCTGGCCGGCGCAAAAGGCCTTGATCTCCTGCTCGGTGGCGATCTGGTTGGGCTTGAGCACGATCCAGGCGCAAAGCTCCTCGCCGTATTTCGGGTCGGGAATGCCGAACACCTGCACTTCCCTGACCTTGGGATGGCGATAGAGGAACTCCTCGACCTCGCGCGGATAGACGTTCTCGCCGCCGCGGATGACCATATCCTTGACCCGGCCGACGATGTTGCAATAGCCCTCCGCATCGAGGGTGGCGAGATCGCCGGTGTGCATCCAGCCGTCGAGATCGATCGCCTCGCGGGTCTTTTCCTCGTCGCCCCAATAGCCCTCCATCACCGAATAGCCGCGCGTGCAGAGCTCGCCCGGCGTGCCGACCGCAACGGTCGCGCCATCGGCGTCGATGGCCTTGACCTCGACATGGGGGTGGACACGGCCGACGGTCGAGACGCGCTTTTCCAGCGGGTCGTCGACGCTGCTCTGGAACGAGACCGGGCTGGTCTCGGTCATGCCATAGGCGATGGTCACCTCCGCCATATGCATCAGCGACACCACCTTCTTCATCACCTCGATCGGGCACGGCGAGCCGGCCATGATGCCGGTACGCAGACTGGTGAGATCGAAGGACTGGAAATCTGGATGGTCGAGCAGGCCGACGAACATGGTCGGCACACCGTAGAGAGCGGTGCAGCGCTCTGCTGCCACCGCTTTCAGCGTAGCGCCGGCATCGAACCCCTCGCCCGGGAAAACCATGGTCGCGCCCTTGGTGACGCAGCCGATCGTGCCCATCGACATGCCGAAGCAGTGATAGAGCGGCACCGGGATGCACAACCGGTCGTCGACGGTCAGCCTGATCGCCGAGGTGACGAAATTGCCGTTGTTGACGATGTTGTTGTGGGTCAGCGTCGCGCCCTTTGGCGCGCCTGTCGTACCTGAGGTGAACTGGATGTTGATGGCGTCGCCGGGCTTCAGCCCTTCGGAGATCCGGTCGAGGCTGTCATGCTCGTCGCGCCCGGCCATCGCCAGCACGTCGGCGAAATTGAACATGCCGGGCGAGTTCTCCTCGCCCATGCGGATGACGATCTTCAGCGCCGGCAATTTTCTCGCCTCAAGTTTGCCCGGCGTCGCAGTCACGATCTCCGGCGCCAGCGTCTCGATCATCCCGAGATAGTCGGAGCTCTTGAATCTGACCGCCGTGACCAGCGCTCGGCAGCCGACCTTGTTCAGCGCATAGTCCAGCTCGGTCAGCCGGTAGGCCGGGTTGATGTTGACCAGGATCAGGCCGATGCGCGCGGTGGCGAATTGCGTCACCAGCCATTCCCAGCGGTTCGGCGACCAGATGCCGACGCGGTCGCCTTTTGCCAGGCCAAGCGCCAGGAAGCCTGCGGCCAGGGCATCCGCCGTGTCTGAAAGTTCGCTCCAGGTGAAGCGCTTGTCCTGTTCGAGGAAGACGGCGGCATCGAGCGTACCGTATTTGCTGACGGTGTCCGAAAGCAGCGCCGGGATGGTCTGCTGCAGCAATGGAATGGTGCGCTCGCCCGACACATGCGCCCGGCCGTCGACCGGCGCGATAAACGTGGCGCCATTGCGCGGGCGGCGGCCGCGCAGGTTGGTGGCATTCTTCAACTCGTCGAGATTGATCGGCATCGCCGTCTCCTCCGCAGACGAGGCCGAGTCTATCAGCCTGCCGGGGTGGTGGAAATCCCGTTGATGGTACTGGAGCGCGGCGATCCTCCCCCTTGAAGGGACGGTGGACAGCCGCCGAAGGCGGATGGACGGGTGGGGTCGTTGCGGCAGAGCTCGACGTGAGACGACCCCACCCGCCTCGCTCCGCGAGGCACCCTCCCCTCAAGGGGGAGGGATTGCGCCTGCCATCTTCGCCGCAATCTCGCGCAAGATTACCTCGTCGGCCGCCGCACGCGTCTTCCTCGATGCAACCAGGCAGGCCTGCGAGCGCAGGATGACGCCGTCGGCCAGCACCTTCAGGTGATTGGCCCGGAGGGTCGAGCCTGACGTGGTAATGTCGACGACGACATCGGCCAATCCCGCCGCCGGCGCGCCTTCGGTGGCGCCCAAGCTCTCGACGATCCGATAGACCTGGATACCGTGCTTTTGCGAAAAGAACTGCTGGGTCAGCCGCCAGTATTTTGTGGCGATCCTGAGCCGCCTGCCGTGGCGCTGGCGGAAATCGGCGGCGACATCGTCGAGATCGGCCATCGTATCGACATCGAGCCAGATGTCGGGCACCGCCACCACCACATCGGCGTTGCCGAAACCGAGACGGGCGACGATCTCCGCGCGCGCCTCCCAGTCGGCGAGGCTTTCGCGCAACAGATCCTCACCGGTGATGCCGAGGTCGACCGAGCCCTGGCCGATCTCGCCTGATATTTCGGACGCCGACAGGAACGCCACCTCGACGCTCTCCATGCCTTCGATGCGGGCGCGGTATTTGCGCTCGTCGCCGGGCAGGCTGACGGCAAGCCCGGCCTTGGCCAGAACCTCCAGCGCCTGCTCCTTGAGCCGGCCTTTTGAAGGGATCGCCAGCGTGATCATTGCGCCTTCTCCCGCAACGCCTCGATGCGGTCGAGCCAGACGGAGAAGCCGACGCCGGGGATCGGCGTTTTCGCGCCGAGCAGCGTCAGCAGCCGGTCATAGCGGCCGCCGCCGGCCAGCGGCCGATCGCTGTTTTGCGCCGCGATCTCGAAGACCAGGCCGGTGTAGTAATCGAGGGGACGGCCGAAGGCGGCATCGTAGCGAATTTTTTTGACTGGCAGGCCATGCCCTTCGATCGCCTTGGCACGGGCCGCGAAACTGTCCAGCGCGGTGCCCAGCGAGAGGCCAGAACCGGCGGCGAAGGTTTCGAGCGCTTTTGCTGCGCCGTCGAGCGGCACGTCGATCGCCAGAAAAGTCTTCAGCGCCGAAAACGCCTCGTTCGACAGCCGCACGCTGCGCAGCTCGGCCTTTTCGATCAAGCGCCGCGCAATGTCGGACGGCGAACGTCCGGCCGACGCCGACAGACCCGCCTGCTCCATGCCGCCGGCGATGTGCGACGAAAGCCCTTCCAGATCGCCATCGAGGACAAGGGCAGCGACCGGGCCGGAGAGCTGGCCATTGCGCGGCGGGTTGGCGAGGTCGGCAAGCGCTGCCTCCAGCATCGCCGCCGAACCGAAGGCCCGCGCCAGCCGCATCCGCCAGCCGCGCGGCAGGCCGAGCGCGGGCAGCACCGCTTCGAATATCGTCTGGTCGCCGAGCGTGACCGTTAGTGCCTGGCCCGGCAGCACCAGCGAAAGCAGCGCATGCGCATCGGCCAGCGAACGGGCATCGGCGGCGGCCGTGTCGCCGTCGCCGAGATCCTCGATGCCGGCCTGGAAGAACTCATTGCCGCCCTCGCGGCGCTGGCGAAACACCTCGCCGAGATAGGAATAACGGCGCGGCGTGCCGGCCTGACTGGCGATGTGGTCGAGACAGACCGGAATGGTGAACTCGGGCCGCAGGCAAAGTGTGAGGCCGGTCTCGCTTTCGGTGAGGAAAATGCGACGGCGCAGATCCTCGCCGGCCATGTCGAGGAACGGGTCGGCCGGCTGCAGCACCGCAACCTCGACCGCATGCGTGTTTCGCGCGGCGAAGAGATTTGCGATATCTGCGGCGATGGCCGGATAGCGGGAGGTCATGGGAACGCGAGGCGCGAGGCACCCCCCTCTGGCCTGCCGGCCATCTCCCCCTCAAGGGGGGAGATTACTTTCGTCACTGCTTTCACCCTATTTTCAAGGTTGAAAGCTAGGTGCCGGCGGTGCGGCTGCCAATCTCCCCCCTTGAGGGGGAGATGGCCGGCAGGCCAGAGGGGGGTGTTCACGCGCCACCTTTTGCTCGGTCGGCCGCCTGCGCCGCCAAAATCTTCTTCACCTCGCCAACCAGCTCGCTTTCCGCCACTGTCACCTGCGCCGGCCGGGCCGCGCGCCATTCGGCGTTGTCGGCGATCTCCGCCGACAAACGCGCGCCTTCGATCAGGTCCTTGATCTGCACCTCGCCCTTGGCGCGCTCGTCGCCGCCCTGGATGATGGCGACCGGGCTGCCGCGGCGGTCGGCATATTTGAGCTGCGCCTTCATGCCGGCGCCGCCGAGATACATTTCGGAGCGGATGCCGGCGGCGCGCAGCTCGGCCACCATCTTTTGGTAGCGGCCGAGGCTTTCCGTGTCCTTGTCCATGGTGAGCACGACGACCGGCGCGATCACGTCAGATGTGTCGAGCTTGCCGAGGTTCTTCAGCGCCGTCATCAGCCTGGAGACGCCGATGGAAAAGCCGGTCGCCGGCACCGGCTCGCCACGAAAGCGCGAGACGAGCCCGTCATAGCGACCACCGCCGCCGACCGAGCCGAAGCGCACGATCTGGCCGTCCTCATTGGGGATTTCGGCCAGAAGCTCGGCTTCGTAGACCGGGCCGGTGTAATATTCGAGCCCGCGGACAACGGATCCGTCTATTCTTATCCGGTTCGGGCCATAACCTGCCGCATCCACGAGAGCCGCAATTTCATTCAATTCATAAATCCCGGCGACCGACATTCCGTTCTCTTCCGCAGCAGCCATCATGTCGCGGCAAAGTTGCCTATTGGAGTAATAGTTCGCACTGCCTGGAAATGGCCCAGCTTCTAACTCAGCGGGAGAGGCCTCATCTTTTGAGATGAGTATCCCCGCGTTTCCACTCTGGAGCATCAGAGCACGGAGCTTGTCTGTCTGTTGTACGCTCAGGCCCGCGCCTCTAGTGAAGTCGCCCTCGCCTTCCTTGCCGCCATCCCAACGACCCGATCCCAGGAGCTGGTCGATCTCTTCTCGTGGAAACTTGTCGGCCTTATCGATCGCCCTCAGCACCTGCAGACGGCGGCCAGCATTTTCATGGCCACCAAGGCCGATCGCCTCCAGCACGCCGTCGAGCACCTTCCGGTTGTTCACCCTAATGACGTAGTCCCCGCGCTTGATGCCCAGCGCTTCCATGACGTCGGCCATCATCATCGCCATCTCGGCGTCCGCCGCCACACCCGGCGTGCCGACCGTGTCGGCGTCGAATTGCATGAACTGGCGGAAGCGGCCTGGGCCGGGCTTCTCGTTACGAAACACCCAGCCGGAGCGGTAGCTGCGATATGGTTTCGGCAGGCGCTCAAAGTTCTCGGCGACGAAGCGCGCCATCGGCGCAGTCAAGTCGTAGCGCAGCGACAGCCACTGGTCGTCGTCGTCCTGGAACGAAAACACGCCTTCGTTCGGCCGGTCCTGGTCGGGCAGGAATTTGCCCAGCGCATCGGTGTATTCGATCAGCGGCTGGTCGACCGGCTCGAAGCCGTAAAGCTCATAGACCGACCGGATCGTCGCCATCATCTTCTCGACGGCGCGGATATCATCGGCGCCGCGGTCAACAAGCCCGCGCGGCAGCCGCGCTTTCATCTTTTCCGATCTGTCGGCCATGGCATGGGTCTTTTTTTGCTAAGTAATCGATGACTTATTTCAAGTGGGCGTGTCCTAACCGAACCTGTCCGGACCGGCAAGGGTTTGCACCTTTCCTGAAACAAACCACGCGATAAACGAAACAATTCCGCCATAAGCGCGGCATCGTGCCGACACAATCGCAGCCGATAAACCCCGCCGAAACAAGGGGTTCGGGCCATGACCACGGCACGGCAATTCGACATCATCGACAGCGGCGCCCGCGATCTGCCCCGGCTGCGGCGGGCCGATAGTCATGCACCGAGGCCGGCAGGCCAAACGGCGGGACCATTCGAGGTCGCCGCGGACGAGCGCAAAGGACCGACCATGCGCGATGCGCTGATGACCGGCCTGCTGGTGATCTATCCGGCTTTTGCCACTGTGGCGGCCATCGTTGCCGCGCTTTTTCTGGCCGGCGCCGGCGCTTGAGTTTATCGCCCGTTTCGGCGGTGAGGGAGCTCACTTCGGCCGCTTGAACGCCTTGCGCTCCGCCTCGACCTGCCCGCGGCAGACACATCCCTCGAGATGGTCATTGACCAGCCCCATGGCCTGCATGAAGGCGTAGACGGTGGTCGGGCCGACAAAGCTCCAGCCGCGCTTCTTCAGCTCCTTGGAAATCCGCACCGAGACCGCCGTGGTCGGGTTGGCGCGCAGATGGGCGAGATCGACGATCTCGGGCCGTTCGTCCGGGCCGGGTTCGAACTTCCAGAACCAGGCCGCCAGCGAGCCGGCCTCGTCCGCCAATTCACGCGCGCGCTTGGCGTTGTTGATGGTCGAGACGATCTTGCCGCGGTGGCGAATGATGCCGGCATTGCCGAGCAGGCGCTCGACATCCTCGTCGGTGAAGGCGGCGATCTTATCGACATCGAAGCCGGCGAACGCCTCGCGGAAATTCTCGCGCTTGCGCAAGATGGTCAGCCAGGACAGGCCCGACTGAAAGCCTTCGAGGCAGATCTTTTCGAACAGCCTGCGATCGTCGGTGATCGGCCGGCCCCATTCATAATCGTGGTAGTGCAGATAATCCGGAAGATTGCCGTGCCAGACGCAGCGCGCGTTACCATCGGGGCCGGCGAGCAGGCCTGTCTTCTCATCCATGGCAGAATTCCATTCGTTAACGCGCCTCAGCGCTGCCTTTACCGTGGCTTTACCAGATTCCTGAACCGGCCGGTAACCACACCGAAAGGTTTACTGACAATGGAGCATTTTACGCATTCCGATTCATGTTTCGGTTGCTGCTCCGCGCCCAATGTCCGCAAACCGGGGACGTTTTGCGCCCGGCGTGTTCGACGATCAAGGTGCGTTCCGATGAAGACATTTTTGTTCCCGCTGCTCGGCGCCGCGGCCGTACTGGCCGCTGCCGCTACATCTTCCAGCGCCAATGACCGCTATGCCGACAGGCCGCCGGTGATGGTGAGCCCCGACCTTTCGGCGCCCTGGGTGCTGCAGCTTGGCCGTGCGCCGGGCATCGTCCGCCAGAACGGGCAAGAGATGCAAAAGCCGCAGCGCCGTTCTCAACGGCAGGCGCAACCGGCTCAACTGCACACGGCGGCGATGCAGGCGCCGGCAAAGAAGCGCCTGCTCGCACGCCCGCAGATCAACCCGATCTACCTGCCGCAGCAAGTCGCCTATGACGGTCCGGAGAAGCCGAGCACGATCGTCATCGATACAAGGGAGAATTTTCTCTATCTGGTCGAGAACAACGGCAAGGCGCGGCGCTATGGCGTCGGCACCGGCAAGCCGGGCTTCGAATGGGCCGGCAAGCACAAGATCTCGCAGAAGAAGATCTGGCCCGAATGGCGACCGCCGGCGCAGATGATCTCGCGCGAGGCCGCTAACGGCCGTTATCTGCCGAACTATGTCGCCGGCGGCGTCGAGAATCCGCTCGGCGCGCGCGCGCTTTATCTCGGCTCGACGCTCTACCGCATCCACGGCACCAACCAGCCCTGGACGATCGGCGGTGCCGTATCGTCGGGCTGCATCCGCATGCGCAACGAGGACGTCGTCGACCTCTATGAGCGGGTCGATGTTGGCACGACGGTTGTAGTGATGTAATCTGCAGTTGATTTTGTTGCCGATTCTGTCCAGAAGACTCTGGATCATCGGAATACGGGGGACGGGCCGTGTTGGGATACGGTCAGTCACGAAAGGGCAGCGCGATTTGCCGCGCTGCCCTTTTTGTTTCTGGGACACGATAGATTTGGCAGGGTCGGGTTTGACCGGTGCGTCGCGCCAGAGGTATGGCGGTTCGCATTCTCGCTGCCATTCTTCTCGTTATTTTGCTACGTCGGCTGCAACGCTTCCAGACAAAGGCCTATCTCCATGTCCCTGTCCGATGACAGCCGCTATCTCAAAGGCGGTCCGGTCGCCCAGCGCATCATCGCCTCGGTGCGCGAGGATGCAGCGATCGCCACCGCAGAAGGTTTTCCGCCCAAACTGATATCGATCACCGTCGGCGACACCGCTGCAGTCGATGTCTATGTCCGCAACCAGCGCGCCAAGGCGGCATTGGCCGGTATCGGCTTCGAGGAAAGGCGGTTTGCCGCCGACATCACCGCCGGCGAACTCGAAGCAGCGATCCACGGTCTTAATGCCGATCCGCGCGTCACCGGTATCATCATCCAGCGGCCGGTGCCGGTGCATATCCCGATCAAGACGCTTCAGGCGGCGGTGCATCCGCTCAAGGATGTCGAGGGCATGCATCCGGCTTCGATCGGCAACATCGTTTACAATCAGCTAGACCTTGCACCGTGCACGGCCGCCGCTTCGGTCGAACTGCTCAAGGAGACCGGTCTCGATCTCAAGGGGCTTGAGGTCGTCATCGTCGGTCACTCCGAGATCGTCGGCAAGCCGATCGCCTTC
This sequence comes from Mesorhizobium sp. M1312, assembly GCF_040318115.1. Classification (NCBI taxonomy): domain Bacteria; kingdom Pseudomonadati; phylum Pseudomonadota; class Alphaproteobacteria; order Hyphomicrobiales; family Phyllobacteriaceae; genus Mesorhizobium; species Mesorhizobium sp. M1312. The sequence continues at coordinate 70,795 of NZ_JAMYLQ010000006.1, forward strand.
CTGCTGATGAGCGAGGGCGCGACAGTGACGGTCTGCCATCACATGACGCGTTCGGTGGCAGCACACGCGCGGCGTGCCGATGCGCTGTTCGTCGCCGTCGGCAAGCCGCGGCTGATCAAGGCCGACATGGTAAAGCCGGGTGCGGCCGTCATCGACATCGGTATCAATGCCGAGATCGGACCGGACGGGGAGAGCCGCATCGTCGGCGACGTCGACGCCGAGAGCGTCAAGGAAGTGGCGTCCTGGATCACGCCGGTGCCGGGCGGCGTCGGCCCGATCACCGTGGCGATTCTTTTGCGCAACACGATGGTGGCGCTGAGCCGCCAGCGCGCACGTTATCAGGCGACCTACGGGGCTGCGGACAAGTTGGCGGCGGAATAGGCACGTAGCGGACGGCCCACTCACCCAGCCTCCGCTTCGCTCGCCTGACCTCTCCCCGAGGGGAGAGGAGGTTTGCCAGCGCCAACCTCTTCTCCCCAGCGGGGAGAAGGTGGCCGCGAAGCGGCCGGATGAGGGGGCTCGCCTCAGAACTGTCCCATCACTCCGCTGCCACGACCGACCTGTCTATCGGAACGCCCTCGGGCTTCGGTCCGCCATAGGCCCAGTCGAGCAGTTTTATCGTATGCATCACCGGCAGCTTGGCGACAGAGGCGAGCTGGGTGATGCAGCCGATGTTGCCGGTGGCGACGATTTCAGCATCCGTCGCCTCGATATTCCTGACTTTGCGGTCACGCAGCTGAGCCGAAATCTCCGATTGCAGGATATTGTAGGTCCCGGCCGAGCCGCAGCACAGATGCCCTTCGCGCGGCTCGCGCACGACGAAGCCGGCTCTGGCGAGAAGCTCCTTGGGCTGACGGGTGATTTTTTGGCCGTGCTGCATCGAGCAGGCGGAGTGATAGGCGACGATGGTGCCGGGCTTGCGCACCGGCTCGGGCAGATCGAGGCTTGCCAGATATTCGGTGATGTCCTTGGCCAGCGCCGACACGCGCGCTGCCTTTTCGGCATAGTCCGGATCGAGGCGTAGCATGAAACCGTAGTCCTTGATCGTGGTGCCGCAGCCGGACGCGGTGATGACGATGGCATCCAGCCCGCCCTGGTCGATCGCGCGTGTCCAGGCATCGACATTGCGCCTGGCCGAGGCAAGGGCTGCCTCCTCGCGGCCCATGTGATGCACCAGCGCGCCGCAGCAGCCCTCACCCTCGGGAACCACGACCTCGACGCCCAACCGCGTCAGCAGCGCGATCGTCGTGTCGTTGATGCCGGGATCGAGCACGGACTGTGCGCAGCCGGTGAGAATGGCGACGCGGCCGTTTTTTGCTGCGCCCTGCCCGGCATGGATGCCCGGCGAAGCCATTGGCGAGGCCGCAGAAACCGACGCGGGGGCGAGCTTGAGCATCGCGCCCAGCGGCTTCAGCGCCGGGATCTTTTCGAACAGACCGGCGAATGGCTGCGCGAGCCTCGCCAGCTTGAGCGCAGCGCGAAAGCGCGAGGGGTAAGGCAGGACGAAGGCCAGCATGGTGCGCGTCAGGCGATCGGGCAGCGGGCGCTTGTAGGTTTCCTCGATATGGGCACGGGCGTGGTCGACCAGATGCATGTAGTTGACGCCCGACGGGCAGGTGGTCATGCAGGCGAGGCAGGACAGGCAGCGGTCGATATGGGTGACGATCTCCTTGTCGGCGGGACGACCGTTCTCCAGCATGTCCTTGATCAGGTAAATCCGCCCACGCGGCGAATCCAGCTCGTTGCCGAGCGTCACGTAGGTCGGGCAGGTGGCCGTGCAGAAGCCGCAATGCACGCATTTGCGCAGGATCTTCTCCGATTCCGCGACATGCGGATCGGCAAGCTGAGCAAGTGAAAAATTGGTCTGCACGCAAAAATCCTATAATCCCAAGAACCAGCTTTCCGGGTCTTTGACCGGCTCGCCGCGCTGCAGCGCCTGCAGGCCGAGAATGCAGCGGGCAATGAACCAGACGGCGACGGCGAACATCAGCACGACGCCTATCGCCACCATCATCAGCACAACCGAAATCAGGGCATAAAGCAGGCCGATCCAGAAGGTACGGATCAGGAAGGTGTAGTGGCTCTCGACGAAGCCGCCAGCCTTGCCGCGATTGATATAGGCCAGAACGATGCCGACAATTCCGGTGACGCCGATGACGAGGCTGGCGAGATAAAGGATGTAGATGACCAGTGCGTTGGTCGAACCCGGCTTCAGCCAGCGGTCGGTCTGGCGCGGTGCGGGCTTATTGGACTCAGCCGGGCCTGAATCAGTGGGGCCTGGATTGATGTCGCTCATGATGCTGCTCCCTCGGTTGCCGGGCCAAGAGTAGCAGAGCCTGCAGCCGGCGCCATACGGCCAGGATTGAGTATATTCTTGGGATCGAATTCGGCTTTGAGCCTGGCCGACAACGCTGCCAGTTGCGGCGCCTGTGGCTCGAACACCGGCAAAGCGGCGCGATGCGAAGGCGCGGCGCGCACCAGCGTCGCGTGGCCGCCGCCATACTGTCTCACCAGTCCGCGCAGAAGATCGGCTTCGGGATCGCCATGCTCCATGCGCAGCCAGATCAGTCCGCCCTGCCAGTCATAGAAGGCATCGACGGCCGCCTGCATGCGCAGCGCCAGCACCATCTGGTGGCCTTGCGCCGGCGCCATCGACACGCGCCACACCGGCTTTTCCAGGCCGTCGAAAGGCGCGCAGTCTCTGATGTCGCGCCAGACGGAATGCGAGATCTCGCCCGAGATTTCCTCGAGCGGGCCGGCATTTCGGAGCAGGTCTTTCAGCGCGGCAATGCGGTAGGCGACCGACGGCCCGAACCCCTCGACGCGCAGCAATGTCGCCGCGTCGCTGCCGAGACTGCCGCCCGCGACCCGCGCGGCGACGCGTTCGGGAAGATGGGCGGCGCTCGATACTTCCGCACTGGAGCCGAGCGCCAGCGCCATGGCGGCTGCGGCACGGTCGTCGAGCAGGCCGCGCACAGCCAGCGTGACTTCGGTCTCGGCCGATGGCAGCACCTTGAAGGTGACATCGGTGAGGACGGCAAGCGTGCCCCAGCTGTTGGCCATGAGCTTGGAGAGGTCATAGCCGGTGACGTTCTTGACCACGCGGCCGCCGGACTTGAAGGCTTCGCCGCGACCGGAAACCGCTGCTATGCCGAGAATATGGTCGCGCGCCGCCCCGGCCTTCAGCCGGCGCGGGCCGCAAAGGTTCGCGGCCAGCACGCCGCCGATCGTGCCTTTTCCCCATTCGCCGCCGAGCAGCGGGCCATAGTCCAGCGGCTCGAAGGCAAGCTGCTGGCCGTTTTCGGCAAGCAGGCTTTCGATGTCGGCGAGCGGCGTGCCGGCTTTGGCCGACAGCACCAGTTCGGCCGGCTCATAGAGCGTCACGCCGGACAGCTTCGACAAGTCGAGCGTGTGCTCGGTCTGCAGCGGACGGCCGATACCGCGCTTGGAACCGTGGCCGAGGATTTCCAGCGGCGAGTCTTCGGCGGCGGCCCAGGCAACGGTGGAGAGGACTTCTGCGGCGGTGGCGGGGGTGAAGGTGGTCATGGCTATTTCCTCGCCGCCGCCAAGCGGGGGAGAGCAGATCGGCCGAGTTCCTTCGCGCCCCCCTCTGTCCTGCCGGACATCTCCCCCACAAGGGGAGAGATTGGCAGCTTCGTGGACGGCACTCTTCCTGCAACGTTGGCGATTGCCGAAAGCGAAAATGACGGCCAATCTCCCTCCCTGTGGGGGAGATGTCCGGCAGGACAGAGGGGGGCGCGAAGGAACGCCGACATGGCGAGGCGAGACCCCATCACTTCAAAACCTCGGAATGTCCGGAAACGCCGTCTGGCCGCGATGCACGTGCATGCGTCCGAGCTCGGCGCAGCGGCGCAGCTGCGGAAACACCTTGCCCGGGTTGAGCAGATGGTTGGGGTCGAAAGCGCATTTGACCCGCATCTGCTGGTCGAGGTCGATCTGGTTGAACATTTCCGGCATCAGGTCGCGCTTCTCCACCCCTACCCCGTGCTCGCCGGTCAGCACGCCGCCGACCTTGACGCAGAGCCGCAGGATGTCGGCGCCGAAGCTTTCCGCCTTGTCGAGCTCGCCCGGCATATTGGCGTCATAGAGGATGAGCGGATGCAGATTGCCGTCGCCGGCATGGAAGACATTGGCGACGCCGAGCCCGTATTTCTCGGAGAGCTCGCGCATGCCGGCGAGCACGCGCGGCAGTTCCTTGCGCGGGATGGTGCCGTCCATGCAGTAATAGTCGGGTGAGATGCGGCCGACCGCCGGGAAGGCTGCCTTGCGGCCGGCCCAGAAGCTCAGCCGCTCCTGCTCCGACTGCGAAATGCGGCAGGTGGTCGAGCCATTCCTGTAGGCGATGGCTTCGACAAGGCCGATCAAATGATCGACCTCGACCCCCGGCCCGTCGAGCTCGACGATCAACAGCGCCTCGACGTCGAGGGGATAGCCGGCATGGACGAAATCCTCGGCCGCGTGGATCGCCGGACGGTCCATCATCTCCATGCCACCCGGGATGATGCCGGCGCCAATGATGTCGGCGACGCATTGGCCGCCCTGCTCGCTGGTCGGGAAGCCGATCAAAAGCGCGCGCGCCGTTTCCGGCTTCTTCAGGATGCGCACGGTGACCTCGGTGACGACGCCGAGAAGGCCCTCGGAACCGGTCATGACCCCGAGCAGGTCATAACCTTCCGCGTCGAGATGCTTGCCGCCGAGCCGTACCACCTCGCCATTCATCAGCACCATCTCGATGCCGAGCACGTTGTTGGCGGTGAGGCCGTATTTCAGGCAATGCACGCCGCCTGAATTCTCCGCGACATTGCCGCCGATCGAGCAGGCGATCTGGGAGGATGGATCGGGGGCGTAGTAAAAGCCGTCCTGCTCGACGGCGGTGGTGATGCCGAGATTGGTGACGCCCGGCTGAGCGACGACGATGCGGTTGGGAAAATCGATCTCGAGAATGCGGCTGAAGCGGCTCATGACCAGCAACACGGCATCTTCGAGCGGCAGCGCCCCGCCGGACAAAGACGTGCCTGAACCGCGCGGCACGACGCGGATGTTGCGGTCGTTGCAATATTTCAGGACGCGCGAGACCTGCGCCACCGTTTCGGGCAGCACCACGACCAGCGGCAATTGCCGATAGGCGGTGAGGCCATCGCTCTCGAAGGCGCGCATTGAATTGGCAGCGTCGACGACGCCTTCGCCCGGCACGATGATGCGCATATCGGCGACGATCTCGTCGCGCCGGCGCATCGTGGCGTCGTCTGGCTTCGGCATCAGCAGGCCGGACATCAGCAGCCTCCTTCGATTGACTGGTAAAAATGTTTTACCAGCGGCGGGTGCGTGTTGCAAATCCTGCTTTGGCCGAAAATCGAGCGCCGACACCTGCACCGCCTTCCGTTGGCATCTGCCGCTGCAGTTTACCCTCTCCCTTGTTTGGACCAGGACATCGCGAACAGGTGTGCGAGGACATCGCGAACAGTTTGCGCGCTTTGCACCGGGAGGTTCGAGATGCCATTCGAGGACGCGAGCGCGATGTCCCCGGTCCAAACACCCCCTTGTAGGGAGGGTCGCGAACGAAGTGAGCGGGTGGGGGTCGGCGAGAGGGACGCGCTTTATGAGCACCCCCACCCCGTTTCGCAAACTTCGCTTCGCTCAGCTTGCTCGCCGACCCTCCCCACAAGGGGGAGGATAAGGCTTTTACTCCGCCGCCTGCTTGGCGGGTTCGGAGTGCAGGCGGCGGACACGGCGCACGCCCCACCAGACGAGCAGGATGGCAAGCGGCACCGAGGCAGCGGTGACGACCTCCGGCGCGAAGGCATGGCCGAAGATCGAGGCGCCCTTGGCGACGTAGCCGATGAGACCGACGACGTAGTAGGAGACGGCGGCCACCGAGAGCCCTTCCACCGTCTGCTGCAGGCGCAGTTGCAGGCGGGCGCGGTTGTTCATCGACGCCAGCAGATCGCGGTTCTGCTTCTCGACTTCGACGTCGACCCAGGTGCGCAGCAGCGTGGTGGCGCGGGTGAGCTTCGTCGACAGATTGGCCTGACGCTCCTCGACCGAACGGCAGGTGCGCATGGCGGGGGCGACGCGACGCTGCAGGAACCCGCCCCAGGTGTCGTAGCCGGGCACCGCCTCCTCCTCCAGCGCCTCCAGCCGTTCGCGGACGATGCCGTCATAAGCGCGGCTGGCGCCGAAGCGATAGAGGCTGGAGGCTGCATCGGCCTCCAGCTCGGCGGCAAGCTCGGTGAGGTCGGCAAGCAGCGTCTGGCTGTCGCGGGTTTCGGCGACTTTCATTTCCAGTGTGGTCTGCGCCAGTCTGTCCTCAATGCGGCGCGCGCGACCGGACAGCATTAGCGCCAGCGGCAGGCCAAGCATCGCCAGCGTGCGGTAGGTTTCGATATCGATCAGCCGCTGCGCCAGCGCGCCGGTGCGTGCCGGCGTCAGGCCGCGGTCGAGCACCAGCATGCGGGTCATGCCGTCACCGTCCTGGCGGAAATCGGTGACGATGGCGGCGTTGCCGCGCTCGACCAGCGAATAGCACAGGCTGGTCGGGTCGAAGCTGGCGATCAGCTTTTCGCTCGCCTGCGTCCATTTGCGGATTTCGAGCCTGATGCCGGAAATCACCGTTCCCGGCGGCGAAAAGCCGTGGCCGAAAGGCGAATCTTCCTGGCGCTGGCCCCTCTCGGATAGCGGTCCTTCCCACAGATAGGTGGAGAATTCCGTGTGCCGTTCCCAGCGCAGCGAGCCCTTGCCCCACTTCATCGCGTGGTGGCGGGCATGAGGGTCGGGCGCGGCGATGCCGAGGCGCCGCGACAGTTCGGAAAGCGCGGCGTGATCGACGCTAGACCCAGCTTCGGTCATGAAGGAAAGCTGCACCAGAACGCGCGGTTTTTCGACCAGCGGATGCGGACGGGCGTGAACCTCGCCGAGCGCGCCAGGCCGTCCCTCATGCGCGGGAAAGCCCATGACGCTGCCCTCAACGCGGGGCTGAAATTTGAGATTGGACGGATCATTTGCCACGGCTGGTCCCCCGGGCCTGGTGCTATCGCGTCCCTCTAGAGCCAATTGCCAAGGGACGCAAACGACAAGTTAGCCGAAAGCGATATGCCGCGGCGACGTTAAACCCGGCCAAACCGACGAATTGGATAAATAATTTGACCAGTTGGTGACACTGGCTTTATCCTGCGCGACACCGGTTCAATCCCCAGGCCATCCCCGTTGAGCGACATTTTCTCCAGGATCGAGCATTCCCGCACCGCCCACGAGGTGGTGCAGCAGATCGAGAGCCTGATCCTCGAAGGCGTTCTGCGCACCAGCGACAGGCTGCCGGGCGAGCGCGAGCTGGCACGCCGGTTCGAGGTGTCGCGGCCGATCCTGCGCGACGCGCTAAAGGCGCTGGAAGGACGCGGACTTTTGACGACGCGGCCCGGCGGCGGCACCCATGTCGCCGACGTCATCGGCCAGCTGTTCACCAAGCCGGTGACGGACCTGATCTCGATGCACCCCAAGGCGGCGACCGACTATCTGGAATACCGCCGCGAGATCGAAGCGGTGGCGGCCGAATACGCGGCGCGGCGAGCCACATCCGACGATCTGGCGTTGCTCGACCGCATCATGGCGCGTATGGACGAGGCGCATCGGACCGGCAACTTCGACGACGAGGCGGAAATCGACGTCGAGTTCCACCACGCGATCTGCGAATGCGCGCACAACATCATCCTCCTGCACACGCTGCGCTCGTGCTACCGGCTGCTGTCGGAGGGCGTCTTCCAGAACCGGCTCTTGGTGTTCAACGTGCCGGGCGCGCGCGAAGCGCTGCTTTCGCAGCACCGGGCGATCTACGCGGCGGTCAAGGCCGGCGATCCGGCGGCCGCACGGCAGGCGGCGATGGACCACATCACCCATGTCGAACGCACCATGGCCGAGGCCGAGCGTAGCGGCGACTGGCAGCGTGTGTCGCGGCTGAGACTGATGCAGCGCTCAGAGGCCGGCGACAGCGAGCCGGCAAGAAAACGCTCGTGAGCGCTGGCTAAGAAAAATCAACAACGACGAATTAGCGAACAACCAGCGGGAAGCCCATGAGCATGATCCTCACCATCGCCGATCTCAAGGACTTGGCGCGCCGCCGCGTGCCGAAGATGTTCTTCGACTATGTCGATTCCGGTGGATGGACCGAAAGCACCTACCGGGCCAATGAGGAGGATTTCCAAAAGTTCAAATTCCGCCAGCGCGTGCTGGTCGACATGAGTAACCGCTCGCTGGAATCGACCATGATCGGCGAGAAGGTGGCGATGCCGGTGGCGCTGGCGCCGACCGGCATGACCGGCATGCAGCACCCCGACGGCGAGATGCTGGCGGCGCAGGCGGCGGAGGAATTCGGCGTTCCGTTCACGCTGTCGACGATGAGCATCTGCTCGATCGAGGATGTCGCATCGGTGACCAAGAAGCCGTTCTGGTTCCAGCTCTATGTGCTCCGCGATAAGGATTTCGTCCTGAATCTCATCGACAGAGCGAAGGCGGCGAAATGCTCGGCGCTGGTGCTGACGCTCGATCTGCAGATCCTCGGCCAGCGCCATAAGGATATCCGCAACGGGCTGTCGGCGCCGCCGCGCTTCACGCCGAAACACATCTGGCAGATGGCGACCAGGCCGGGCTGGTGCGTCGGCATGGCCGGTACCCAGCGCCGGACGTTCCGCAACATCGTCGGCCACGCCAAGGGCGTCGGCGACCTCACCTCGCTGTCCTCATGGACGACGGAGCAATTCGATCCGCATCTGTCGTGGAAGGACGTTGCCTGGATCAAGGAACGCTGGGGCGGCAAGCTGATCCTGAAGGGCATCCTCGACAAGGAAGACGCGCTGATGGCGGCCAAGACCGGCGCCGACGCGATCATCGTCTCCAATCATGGCGGACGCCAGCTCGACGGTGCGCCGTCGTCGATCGAGGTGTTGGAAGAGATCGCCGACGCGGTCGGCGACACGATCGAAGTGCATATGGATGGCGGCATCCGCTCGGGCCAGGACGTTCTGAAGGCGCTGTGCCTCGGCGCCAAGGGCACCTATATCGGCCGGCCTTTCCTTTACGGCCTCGGCGCACTCGGCAAGGATGGCGTTACCAAAACCTTGGAAATCATTCGCAAAGAGATGGACATAACGCTGGCACTGTGCGGAAAGCGTCTGGTAACCGACATGGGCAAGGATCAGCTTCGGCGTTAGACTCCCGTGACGGCATGATCACGGAGATGGACGCATTGACTGCCCCCGGCATCCACTTTCTCGACGCGCGCGGACCGGAAGGCATGCGCATCTATGCGGTCGGCGACGTGCATGGCCGGCTCGACCTGCTCGCCGCCATGTACCGCCGGATTGCGGCCGAGATCAGCGAGGCGCGGCCGGCCGACTGGCGCGTCGTCCATCTCGGCGACTATGTCGACCGCGGCCCGGACTCCAAGGGCGTCCTCGATTTCCTGATCGAAGTGCGAAAGCGCGACCCGCGCCACCTGATGCTCACCGGCAACCACGACATCGGCTTTCTCGACTTTCTCGATAGCCCTGATCCGGACGGGCTTTTCATACGCTATGGCGGTATCCAGACCGCGCAATCCTATGGCGTGGCGATCAATGAAGGCGGCGGCGCGTGGTTTGGCAGATCCGAGGCGGCGCTGCGGCAAGGCCATGCGGCGCTGGTCGAGGCCGTGCCGAAAAGCCATGTCGACTTCCTGCAGTCGCTGCCGTTTTCACTGACGTTCGGTGACTTCTTCTTCTGCCATGCCGGCATCCGGCCAGGCATTGCGCTGGAAAGTCAGAGCACCCAGGACCTGATCTGGATCCGCGATGTCTTCCACAACCATTCCGGCCTCCATCCGAAGATCGTGGTGCATGGCCACACGCCGGTGCCGGAGGCGGAGGTGATGGTCAACCGCGTCAATATCGACACGCTCGCCTACCAGACTGGGAATCTCAGCGCGCTCGTCGTCGACGGCGCCGACAAGCGTATCCTGGTCGTGTCAGGTGAGAAGGCTTAAAGCGCGTCGCGCTTCAAGTCTTTGTTTTAGCGAAGCGCGGCGGTGACGCCGTAGCCGTCGACAGCGTTGTGGTTGTTGGCTGCGTCGCCGGCGTAGGTGCCGAAGCCGCACAACACGATGGCCGACAACATGACAAAGGACAGAAGCGCTGCTTTCACGGACGTCATCTCTTGTTGAGCTTTCTGCATCTGTGCACGAGGCGGGTTACGAATGGGTTGAAACGGAAAATGCGTCTCAAGGTTTCGACGATTTCGCGCTTCTAGGCGGTTTCTGTATCGGCGGTGTGTCGCGCGAGTGACACAAAAGGTTCATCGCGTTGCACGGACGATGCAGAGCGCGTGCCTTCTAGGGTGGCGGGCGGTCACAAGCCAAGGAGGAAACATGCCGTCCACAGCGGATTTTTACCGGCGTGCCAAAAATGCAACGTCGGGTACTGACAAGCCGTCAGATCGTCCCCACCCAGGCGCGGGCGATGGCCAGCCCGGCGGCATCGGCATCCGCTCCGTGATCGGCCATTTCGTCGTCCAGCCGGTCGCTCCAGTCAGGGTGTCGTTCGGCAATGAGCGATGCGAAGGATGTGCTCCAGTCGCGGACCATCGGCCGGTCCGCCTCGAAATGGAACTGAAAGCCATACACGGCGCGGCCGATGCGAAACGCCTGGTTCTCGGCGATTTCGTTGCCGGCGAGCCGCACGGCATGTTCAGGCAAGACAAAGGTGTCGTCGTGCCATTCGAAGATGGGAAAATTTTCGGGCAGCGCGGCGAGCACCGGATCGGCCTTCGCCGCCGGGGTAAGCGAGACCTTGTGCCAGCCGAATTCGGAGGCGCCGCCAATCCGGTTCTCGCCGCCGAAGGCACGCGCGACCAGTTGGCTGCCAAGGCAGATACCGAGCACGGCGCGATCCTTGTTCGCAAAATCGCGCGTCAGGTCGAGCAGTTCAGGGAAATACGGGCAAATCTCGTCGTCCAGCGCATTCTGGGCGCCGCCGAGCACGACCATGGCGTCGTGCGCATCGCTGTCCTGCGGCAGCGTCTCGCCACAATAGGGCCGGCGCAGGTCGATATCGGCGCCCGCCTCGACCAGCGCTGCGCCGATCTGGCCAAGGCCCTCACTGTCGAAATTCTGGACCACCAGCACCCGCATCGAAAAACCTGCTGACACGAAAATGATGTGACGAGCGATATCATGCCATCATCATTCCAGCCAAGATGCGCATTCGAGGAGAAACCTATGCCACTGCAGAATCGGGTCGACCCGTTCGGCGTCCTCCACGCCGTGCCGGAGCGCGGCCTGTTCATGGGCAATCGCGGCATCATCCATGACCCCGAAACGAAGACGCTGCTGAGAAAGCGTTGGGCGCTGCATGCCTGGATCATCTGCGTCTGCGAATTCCGCGACGTGCGGCGCGAGCCGATGGGCCGAAACAGGCAAAGCGACGACCAGTTCGGTGGCAAGGCTGGCTGGACCGAATTGTTTTTCCTGGACGAAGTGACCGCGCTCTCGGCCGGGCATCGGCCTTGCTTCTTCTGCCGGCGCGAGCGGGCGAGCGAATTCGTCCAGCGCTTCGGCGTGGCCTTCGGCATTGCCGAGCCGCGCGCACCGCAGGTCGACAAGCGGCTGCATAAGGAGCGGCTGGCGTCGGGTGGGCGGGCACCGGTCATATCCGCAGAAGATCTTGCCCGGCTGCCGGACGGCGCCATGGTGGCGGACGGCGGCAACGCCTATGCGATGCGCGGCGGCCAGGTATTGCGCTGGTCGTTCGCCGGCTATGGCGAGCCGGTGGGGTTCGGCGGTTTTGCCGACCGTCCAATCCGCCTGCTCACGCCGGCAACCACTGTTTCCGTGCTGAGGCAAGGCTACAAACCGGTCTGGCATCCCTCGGCCGAGGCTTGACGCCAAGAGCCGGCTCGCCCATTCCTCGGCGATGCGCTCCAATTACAAGATGCAGCGGCTGTTCGTGCCGGACGACCTCGGACCGGATGCCGAGTTCGAGGCGAGACTGCAGCAGGGCCACTACCTGATGCATGTGCTGCGGCTCGGCGAAGGGGCCGAAGTCCTGTTGTTCAACGGCCGCGACGGCGAATGGTCGGCGGCAATCGCCGCGAAATCCAAAAAGACGGTACGCCTGAAGGTGCTGGCCTTACAGCGGCCGCAGCCGCCGCTGCCCGATCTCGTCTACTGCTTTGCGCCGATAAAGCAGGGTCGGCTCGATTATCTGGTGCAGAAGGCGGTCGAGATGGGCGCCGGCATCCTGCAACCGGTCATCACCCAGCACACGCAAGTGGCAAAGCCCGGCATCGAACGCCTGCGCGCCAATGTCGTCGAGGCCGCCGAACAATGCGGCATCCTGGCGGTGCCGGACCTGCGCGAAGCGGAAAAATTCGAACCCCTGCTGGCCGGCTGGGACAAGGAGCGGCGGTTGATCTTCTGCGACGAGGATGCCTCCACCAACAATCCCCTGCCCGCGCTGCAAGCGGTACGGGAGAAGAAGTTCGGGCTGCTGGTCGGGCCCGAGGGTGGATTTTCCGACGAGGAACGAAGGATACTGAGGGCGCTGCCTTTCGTAACCGCCATTCCGCTCGGGCCGCGCATCCTGCGCGCCGACACGGCTGCGGTGGCGGCACTGGCGGTGATGCAGGCGACAATCGGGGATTGGTGATCAATCCGGTTGACCTGTGGCTCAGGATTTTTCGCTTGATCGCCTACTGACATTTCGTCCATCTAGCGCCGGCGGTCGTCCGACCGCTACAGAGGACTTGTAATGGCGCGCGACACAACCGATTTCCGGCCGATCGAAGGCGTCGACGAGCTTGTCGAGCATCTGGCTGAAGGCAACAAGCCGCGCGACAAATGGCGCATCGGCACCGAACACGAGAAATTCCCGTTCTATGTCGACGGCAACGCGCCGGTGCCCTATGGCGGTGATCACGGCATCCGCGCCATTCTCGAAGGGATGCAGGAAAAACTCGGTTGGGATCCGATCATGGATGCCGGTCGCATCATCGGCCTGGTCGAGCCGACCGGCCAGGGCGCGATTTCGCTGGAGCCCGGCGGCCAGTTCGAACTGTCCGGCGCGCCGCTGGAGACGATCCACCAGACCTGCCGCGAAGGCAATGCGCATCTGGCGCAGGTGCGCGAGATCGCCGAGCCGATGGGCATACGCTTCCTCGGCCTCGGCGGCAGCCCGAAATGGTTATTGGCCGAGACGCCGAAAATGCCTAAGTCGCGCTACGAGATCATGACGCGCTACATGCCCAAGGTCGGCACCAAGGGCCTCGACATGATGTACCGCACCTGCACCATCCAGGTGAATCTCGATTTTGAGAGCGAGGCCGACATGCGCCGCAAGATGCAGGTGTCGCTGAAGCTGCAGCCGCTGTCGACGGCGCTGTTCGCCAACTCGCCCTTCACCGAGGGCCGGCCCAACGGATTTCAGAGTTGGCGCGGCGACATCTGGCGCGACACCGACAACCAGCGCTCGGGCCTGCTCGAATTCTGCTTCTCGCCCGACTTCGGCTTCGCCGACTATGTCGAATGGGCGCTCGACGTGCCGATGTACTTCGTCATCCGCGACGGCCAATACCACGACATGACACACGTCACCTTCCGCCAGTTCATGGCAGGTGCGGCCCGCAATGAGATACCCGACGGGCTGCCGACGATGGGCGATTGGGCGAACCATCTGTCGACGCTGTTCCCCGACGTGCGATTGAAGCGTTTCCTTGAAATGCGCGGCGCCGATGGCGGACCGTGGCGGCGCATCTGCGCGCTGCCGGCCTTCTGGGTCGGCCTTCTCTATGACGCGACGGCGCTCGACGCGGCCGAGGCGCTGACCTCGAGCTGGAGCTATGAAGAGGTGCTGGCGATGCGCAACGCCGTGCCGGAACAGGGCATTTCGGCGCCGTTCCGCAACACGACACTGCGCGAGATCGCCCGCGACGTGCTCGTCGTCTCGCGCATGGGCCTAAAGAACCGCGGCCGCAAGAACCGCGACGGCTACGACGAAACGTCGTTCCTCAGCACGCTGGACGAAGTCGTCGCGCGCGGCACGACAAGCGCCGAGGAGCTGCTCTCAGCCTATCATACGCGCTGGGGCGGCTCGATCGAGCCGGTGTTCATGGAGTATGCGTATTAACCATTTGCTATCCGCTTGGCCGACAGCTCCGGAAATGGCGCTTCAATCAGTGATGGAAACGAATAGAGCGCCGCGCATCCTATTGGACGCGCAAAGGACGCTCTAACTCCCTTTAACCTACCGCTTCGTGCTTTCCGAAAATCGATTCCGATTTCCGGGCCGATGCGGTAGGCTCTCCTACGAGGATTTTCCCGAGGAGAGAACCAATGCCTTCCTTGTTCGACATTCTGACGCAGGCTCAGAACGGCAACGGCATGCAGGTCCTGGCCCAACAGTTCGGGCTTTCGCAGCAGCAAACGCAATCGGCAGTCGAGGCGCTGCTGCCGGCTTTTTCACAGGGGCTGAAGCGCAGCACGTCCGACCCTTACGGGCTCGGCGCGTTCATGACGGCAATGGCCAGCGGCCAGCACGCCAAATATTTCGAGGACGCAAGCCGGGCTTTCTCGCCGCAGGGCGTCGATGAAGGCAACGGCATTCTTGACCATCTGTTCGGCTCAAAAGACCTGTCCCGCGCCGTTGCCAGCCAGGCTGCGCAGGCGAGCGGCGTCAGCCAGCAGGTCCTGCAGCAGATGCTGCCGGTCGTGGCTTCGATGGTGATGGGCGGCCTGTTCAAGCAGACTACAAATCAGATGCAGGCAGCAGGCGGATTCGGCGGCGGCAGCAATCCGCTCGGCGAGATTATCGAGCAGATGATGCGGCAGGCCGGTGGAGGCGCACAGGCGCCGGCACCACAGCAGCGCCAGGCGCCGCAGCCCGGCCCGAAGGACAATCCATTCGGCAAGGTGCTGCAGGACATGTTCGGCGGCGCGCAGCATCCGCGAAACCAGCCGCAGCAGGCGCCCAATCCCTACGGCGACAATCCGCTCGGCAAGGTGCTGCAGGATATGTTCGGCGGCGGCGCGCAACAGCCGCAGCGCGAAGCGCCGCAGCAGCGCGAAGCGCCGCAGCCACAGGCCAATCCGAGCGGCAGGCCACGCAATCCGTTCGATGATTTGTTCGGCAAGATGTTCGAGGCGGGCGCGCAGCAGCGTGACGATTACCAGAAGGGCGTGGAATCGATTTTCGATCAGTTCAAGCGAGGCATGGATCGACAGTAGAGTGGCAAGCACCCGAGTCGAGATCCTGTGAGCAGAAGATTGGAGCAGATGCGCCGCAACCCTCGCGGTGACTGGTCAATATCGGATGTAAAGGCAGTTTGTGACGAGGCAGGCGTCCATTGTGTGCCGCCAAGATCCGGTGGTTCGCATTACAAGGTCTATCATTCAGCAATGCCCGACATTCTGACCGTGCCTTTCAAACGCCCCATCAAACCCGTATATATTCGAAAACTCGTGGCATTCATCGACGAGGCAAAGAGACATGACAGGCAAACTTGAATATCCGGTCGTCATCGCACCGCTGGCTACAGAAGACGGGGGCGGATTTTCGGCGCTGGTACCTGACCTGCCCGGCTGTATGAGCGATGGCGATACTCCTGAAGAGGCCATCGCGAACGTCCAGGACGCCATATCATCCTGGATAGAAGCCGCGCACGAAGTTGGTAGATCGATACCGCGGCCGTCGCGAAAGCTGGCCTTCGCCTGATTTCAAAAAGAAAAATGCCCGGTCCTTGTGAGAACCGGGCAGTGTGCAGGCGGGCCGGCGGGGAACCGGCAGGGAGTGGGAGCCTGCGAAGTCCTTTGACGCCGTGCCCCAAAGGGCAGGCAAACCGACGCGATCAGGCCACCTTGCGGGCGACATCCTCGATCGTTTCTGTGCGATCGGCTGCGATGATGCGAAGCCTCTCGGTTGGATCGCGGCCGAACGGAACCTCGATGGCGACGTGGAGATCGGCGCGCGTCAAGCCGATGTCGGCAAGTTCGGCGTCCGACATCTCGCCAAGGCGATAGAAGGCGCGGCGGTTTTTCCAGGCGCGATAGACGTTGGAGATGGTGTTGACCACGCGCGTCGCAATAGCCGGACGCGACGTGATGCGCGAAGTCTCGGTGGCGAAATCAAACGTAGCCATGTCAGTCTCCTTCATTCGAACGGACGAAGACGGGCATCGGCGCTGGCAACAGCAGCCGTTCCGGTCCCGATTCACATGCCGTCATGTGGACAGTCGTAAATTTGCCATCGTTCGATTGATTAATCCAACGAATGTTTCTAATCTTTAGCATCAACAGCAGTGATGGATTGGACCGATGAAAGCGCCACTCGATCTCGATCAGTTGCAGACCTTCGTCACGATTGTCGACACCGGCAGCTTCACCCGCGCGGCGGAAGCGGTGCATCGGACCCAGTCGGCGGTATCCATGCAGATGCGCCGGCTGGAGGAACGGATCGGCAAGCCGCTGTTCGAAAAGGACGGCCGCACCAATAGGCTGACCGAGGAGGGCGACAGGCTGCTTTCCTACGCAAGACGGCTCCTGTTCCTCAATCGGGAAACGCTGGCCGCCTTCGACGACCGGCGGCTTGAAGGCACGATCCGCATCGGCACGCCGGACGACTATGCCGATCGCTTCCTGCCCGAGATCATGGCCCGCTTCGCCCGTTCCAATCCACGTGTCGAGCTGACCGTCATCTGCGAGCCGACGCCAGGGCTGGTCGAGCATATCAAGCGCGGCAATCTCGATCTGGCGCTGGTGACGCACAATGACGCGCACGGCCAGTCGGAAGTGGTGCGGCGCGAACCGCTGCTGTGGGTCACTTCGGCCAACCACGCGACACATGAGCAGGACACGTTGCCGATGGCTTTCGGCCGGCCGAACTGCATCTGGCGGCGGGCTGCCGTCGACGTGCTCGACCGGCAGAACCGCGACTACCGCATCCTGTTCACCAGCTTCTCGGCAACCGTCATCACCGCCGCGGTGCTTTCCGGCCTGGCCATCTCGGTGCTGCCGGAATGCGCGCTGCGGCCCGGCATGCGGGTGCTGGGCGATGCCGACGGGTTCGGCGCCCTGCCCGATTGCCGCATCGGCATCATGCGCGGCCAGACGTCGCGGCCGGAGATAGTCGACGCGCTGGCCCGCCACATTTCGGAAAGCCTCGACAATATTTCCGTGCCGCTCGGCGAAGAGACGGGGAGCTTCGACTTCGCAGCACTCGCTTTTTCGAAGATGAAGCGGACCAAGCCGAACCAGATCTCGCCTGGCTGGTGAAAAACCTCCGCAATTGGCGGGCACCGGACACAGTCGTCTTGACGCGGACGGACAACCGCCCCCCAATCGGCCAATGAGCGACGCAGTGTCCGAATCACGCACCAACGCCACCGAATACACGGTGAGCGAGATTTCCGGCGCGCTGAAGCGCACGGTCGAGGACGTCTTCGGCAATGTGCGGGTGCGTGGCGAAATATCGGGCTATCGTGGGCCGCATTCCTCCGGCCATGCCTATTTCTGCCTGAAGGACGATCGCGCGCGGCTCGACGCCGTGGTCTGGAAGACCACGATGAGCCGGCTGAAGTTCCGCCCCGAAGAAGGAATGGAGGTGATCGCCACCGGCCGGCTCACTACCTATCCCGGAAAGTCCACATACCAGATCGTCATCGACAATCTGGAGCCGGCTGGCGCCGGGGCGCTAATGGCGCTGCTGGACGAGCGCAAGCGCCGGCTGCAGGCCGAAGGCCTGTTCGATGCCGGCCGCAAGCGCCTGCTGCCGTTCATGCCGCGCGTCATCGGCGTCGTCACCTCGCCGACAGGTTCCGTCATTCGCGACATCATCCACCGGATCAAGGACCGGTTTCCGCTGCATGTGCTTGTCTGGCCGGTGCGGGTGCAGGGCGAGACGGCAGGCGCGGAAGTGACCGCCGCCGTCAACGGCTTCAACGCACTGGCGCAGGATGGCATTATCCCGCACCCCGACCTGTTGATCGTGGCGCGCGGCGGCGGCAGCCTCGAGGACCTTTGGGGGTTCAATGACGAGGCGCTGGCCCGCGCCGTCGCCGCCTCACGCATTCCGGTGATCTCCGCTGTCGGCCATGAAACGGACTGGACGCTGATCGACCTGGCGGCGGATGTGCGGGCGCCGACGCCGACGGGTGCCGCCGAAATCGCCGTGCCCGTGCGCGCCGACCTCGAAGTGACGCTTGCCGGCCTTGGTGCGCGGCTCAAGACCGCAGTATCGCGCAATTTCGAGCGCAAGCGCCAGGCGGTCCGTGCCGCCGCCCGGGCTCTGCCCTCGCCCGACCAGTTGCTGGCACTGCCGCGCCGGCGTTTCGACGAGGCGACGAGCCGGCTTGGCCGGGCGCTGTCCGTCAGCGTCCAACGCAAGCGGGCCAGGCTTCAGGCGCAGCGACTGACGCCGGCCACCCTGTCGCGGCGCATGAACGAAGCCCGCACGCTGGCCGGCCGCGACCTCGCCCGCGCGCAAGCGGCGTTCTTCGCCATCGTGCGCGAGCGGCGAACCCGGTTTTCGCGCACCGCCGCGCGGCTGTCGCCCGCGCCGATCGCAAGGCGGCAGAAATCGCAGGCAGATACCCTGGCGGCTTTGTCACGATGGCAGGACCGGGTGATTTCGGTGCGGCTCGAACGGTTGCGCGGGAAACTGACCCAGGCCGACCGGCTGCTGGCGACGCTGTCGCACAAGGCGGTGCTGGCGCGGGGCTTTGCCTTGGTGAAAGACGCCGACGGCGCAGTGGTCAAGCAAGCGGCAGAAGTGGTGTCGGGGATGGCACTTTCGCTGGAGTTCGCCGACGGAACCGCCGATGCGGTTGCGACCAGCGGTCCCGTAAGACCGAAAACAGTTGCAAAATCGGCCGCCAAAGCCAAGGAGCCTGGCAATCAAGGCTCCCTGTTTTGAGCAGACATGATTTCCGAGTGCCTATGAGTTCTGAGCCCGCATGACTTCTAAATGCCCATGACTTCTGAATGCCCACGACTTCTGAATGGCAATGACCGGCAATCCCCATCACCAGACGCCTTCCGGCAAGCCGCGCGCGAGAGCCTTCGGCATAAGTTTTGACGGCACGCCCGGACCGTTCAACGCCATCACCGATGTGGCTGGCGTTGCGGTTGGTTATTCGACGCTGATTTCGGGCGAAGGTGCGCCGGTGGTCGGCAAAGGGCCCATACGCACCGGCGTGACCGCTATCCTGCCCAGACCGCGCGCCGATCTGGCTACGCCGATTTTTTGCCGGCATCTTCAGCCAGAACGGCAACGGCGAATTGACCGGCTCGCACATCATTCAGGAGACCGGTGCCTTCAATTTGCCGATCACCATCACCAACAAGCATTCCTGCGGCGTTTCACGCGACGGGACGCTGCGCTGGATGCGGCGCGTGCTGCCGGCCGCGCTGGACAGCGGCTGGGGCCTGCCGGTTGCGGCGGAAACGTATGACGGCTTCCTGAACGACATCAACGGCCACCATCTCAGATCAGAGCATGTCGCCGCGGCGCTCGACGGCGCGACCAGCGGATCGATCGAGGAAGGCAGCATCGGTGGCGGCACCGGCATGATCGCCTTCGGTTTCAAGGCAGGCTCCGGCACGGCATCGCGCATCGTCGAATGGCACGGCCGGCGCTACACAGTCGGCGCGTTCGTCCAGGCGAATTTCGGCAAGCGAAGCAATTTCACCATTCGCGGCTTGCGTGCCGGGCCCGATCTCGTGGAACCGGCGATCCGCGAAAGCACGTCGCGCGCCGAAAAGGGCTCGATCATCGGGATCGTCGCCACCGACGCGCCGTTCCTGCCGCATCAGATGAAGCGGCTGGCTCGGCGGGTGCCGCTCGGCGTCGCCATGACCGGTGGGGTCGGCTATCATAGCTCGGGCGATATTTTTCTGGCCTTTTCAATCGCCAATAGCGAGGCGGCACTGGCGCCGCCAGGGCGCATCGCCAGCGCCGATTTTATCCCGGATACCGACATCGATCCGTTCTTCGACGCCGTGATCGGAATCGGTCCTCAATGCGCTGGTCGCCAATGACGACATGACCGGGCGCGACGGCAATTTCGTGCCGGCGCTGCCGAAGGCTTGGCTCCAGGGCAAATTCGGTACGAATCAGCGGACGTAAGGCTGGGTGGCGCGTCTCACGCGTCGCATAGGTCTTGCAAATGCCTGGTAAACAGGTGCCTCCCGGCCGTCGGCCGGGTTCGGCATATCACTGGGCAGACTTGCCCGAATTCGTTTCTTCCTCAGCCGCCTCTTCCAGCCTCGACGCGATAAGTTCCTGAATGTCGCCGACCTCTTCCTGGATATCCTCCAGCGGTATGCCGGCCTCAGCCGCCTTCGCCGCGCATTCCTTGGCGAGGGTCTCGGCCTGCTCCTCGATCCTGTCCAGCGGGGACTGGCAGTGGACCTTTTCGCCGATCCACTCCTGCAAGAACTCGATCGCGTGTTCGCTCATGCTGCTGTTCCCTGGCGCCTGCGCCGGTTAGTAATCATAAACGCCGGTATCCCCGGAAAGATGCACGCTCCCATTCCAACCGAGTCGTCGTCATCCGGCAAGCCGACCTTGCCCAAGCTCCACAGAGCTGACGTGAATCGAAGGTTCAAGGAGCGCATTTCTAATTCTTGAGGAGATTCTATTTTCTTGAGGAGACTGGCACCGTTGGCTGGAATCATGTCCCGGATCGCACCATTGTTTCTACTTGCTTTTTTCCGGTATTCCAGTCAATTTGTATGACAATTGGTGTCATAATACGTGGCACATTTGCGGCGCACCCCCTGGGGCACGCGGCCAAGCCGCCGTTATATAGTGACATCGTCAGGCAATGTCGACTCTGCTCGCCATCCTGCTTCTTCCGCTGCGCCGAGCGTATCTGGATGGCGTACGCTCATCATCGGGGCGAGCATACTTCGCCGGGAATCGACCGAGCGCATTGAGGTGCTGAGCAGCGGCTGAGCTGTGCCAGCAATCCTGTCGCGGTCGCTCCTCGCCGGAGAATTGCCGTGGCGGCCCACTTTGCCGGCTCGCCACGCGGGAGGCTGATTTCCTCGGCAAGTGCGTTGTTTCAATAATCGAAAAGCTCGGCCTATCCGCCAACCATGAGCTTGACGACTTCGTCATGGTTGGTCTCTGAGATCTTGCGCTCGCCGGCCTGAATGCCTCGGCGCAGCACGACGATGCGGTCGGAAACGGCGAAAATATCCTGCAGATTGTGCGAGATGAAGATCACGCCCCGCCCTTGTGCCTTGAGTTGGTGGATGAGCGAAATGACCTTGCGCTGCTCCGGTACGCCGAGGGCCGCGGTCGGTTCGTCCATGATCAGGATCTGCGCGTCCCAATAGACGGCCCGGCCGATTGCGACAGCCTGCCGTTGACCGCCGGAGAAATTGCTGACCGGGGCGTCGAGCCGGCTGACATGGAAGTCTAGCCGTCCCATGGTCTGCTTGGCGGCGACGGCCATGGCCTTGCGATCGAGCACCGGCAAAAAGCCGAAGGCCTTGCGCATGGGTTCACGGCCGAGGAAGATATTGGCGCCGATGGACAAATTGTCGGCGAGGGCGAGATCCTGGTAAATGGTCTCGATGCCTTTTTCGCGCGCCTCCTGCGGCGTCGCGAACGTCACCGGCTGCCCTCTCAGGTGAATTTCACCGCCGGTCGGCTGAAAGACGCCCGATATTGCCTTGATCAGCGTCGTCTTGCCGGCGCCGTTGTCGCCCGCCAGGGCCACCACTTCGCCCGGCCGCACGGCCATGGAGAAATCATTCAGCGCCTGCACCGCACCGAAATGCTTGGAAAGGTGTCGGACTTCGAGAAGGGGGGTGGTTTGTTCGGAACTATTCATCCTGGCGAGCTCCACTGAACCGGCGCTGCGCCTGGTCGATAAGGACGGAGATAATGATGACGAGGCCGACGGCGATGAACTGCCAGAACGGCTCGACATTGACGAAAACCAGCCCGTATTGAATGACCGCGATCACTAAGGCGCCGGCGACCGTCCCGAAGATGGTGCCGGAGCCACCGAACAGGCTGGCGCCGCCGATCACCACGGCTGCGACGCTGTCGAGCAGCAAGGGTTCGCCGGCCTGGGCGGCGCCCGCGGTGAAGCGCGCTGCATAGAGCGCGCCACCGAGGCCCGCGCACATCGCCGAAAGCACGTAGAGGCGCAGGATATGGCCTTTGATGTCGATGCCGGCGCGACGCGCCGCCTGCACATTGGCGCCGATAGCGTAGTTGTGCTGACCGAATCGGGTCTGGCTCAAGATGTAGTGCATCACGACGACGAAAACGGCGGCGATGATGACGAGATAAGGCACACCGTAGAGCCTGCCGTTGCCGAGCAGCGCGAACCAGGAATTCTGGACCGGCACCGTCGTGCCGCCGGCCAGCAGGAAAGCAACGCCACGCGCAACGCCGAACATGCCAAGCGTGCCGATAAAAGGCGGAACTCTCAGGCGCGAGATCAGCAAGCCGTTGATGACGCCAGGCACCCCTGCGACAATCACGGCGGCTAAAATACCCGCCAGCATGGCCAGTGGCAGTGGGATTGCGGCTCCCGCCATATTCGTGGCGTGTGCCGCCACGACAGCCGCGAGCCCCATGATGAAGCCCAGCGAGAGGTCGATGCCTCCCGAAATGATGACGAAAGTCTGCCCGGTCGCCAGCAGCAACGGCGCCACGGCAAATATCGCAATGGACTGCACGTTGAACGGGTTGAGCACGAAGGTCGCGCCGAAGGAGAGCCTCGACCAGACCTCGAAACAGATGATCAGGCCCGCGAGGAACAGCCAGGCGCGTCCTTCTGCGATGCGTGCGAGCCAGCTCCTGGCCGGGTCACCGTGATCCGCCTGAGGAGCGACATGCGTTTCGATTGGTGATGTTGAGGTCATGAATGGTTCCGATCCGCCGCGCGGCCTCCGTCAAACAGGGTCAAAGGGACCCGGCGCAGTCTCCTTCCGGCAGGCCGGAAGGAGACTGCCTGGACTTATTCGGAATAGAGGTACTTCGAGATGTTGGGGTCGGCGATGTTGGACTTGTCCATGATCGTAAAGCCGGTGCCGATCGCAACCGGGATCGACTGGCCGGTCAGATGGGCATAGGCCGACATGACACCGAAATAGCCGATTTCCGCGGGATGCTGGGCAATCGCTACGTCGACAAGGCCAGTGTTGATGTTGTCGACAATGCTGGTCGGCGCGTCGAACGCCACGACCTTGACGGTGCCGGTCTGCCCAGCCTGCTGGACGCCATTCGCCGCGCCAAGCGCGGAGAAAAGGTTTGCGCCGAACACGCCAACGAGATCGGGATTGCGCGCGAACACAGCCTGCAGCTGCGAGGCGGCCTTGTTGGCGTCGTTGTCGTTGAACTGGGTTTCGAGAACGGTGATGCCGGGATGGTTGGCTGCCATCTCCTTCTTGAAGCCCTCTTCACGCTGGTCGGTGGTCGAAATGCCAGGCTTGACGTTCGAAACGTAAACCTTGCCCTTGTCGCCTATGGCCTTGGCCAATGCTCGCGCGGCGATCTCGCCGCCCAGAATGTTGTCCGAGGCAATATAGGACAGTGGGAAATCCGCCTCGCCGGCGCCGGTCTGATAGACTCCGCTGCCGATGAAAGTGTCGACCGTGATCACCGGAATGCCGGCATCATTGGCCTTGCGCAGCGGCTCGACCAATTGAACCTTGTCGGCCGGCGCGATCAGGATGGCGTCCGGCTTCTTGGCGATGACCGCATCGAGCACGGGGACTTGCGTGACCGGATTGAAATCCGGGGCACCCTGGAAAACCAGGGTCACACCAAGGGCATCGGCTGCCGCCTGGGCTCCCTTGCGCATGGTGATATAAAAGCCGTCGGTGGTAAGACCCGGAATGAGCGCAATGGTGAACTTCTTGTCCTGCGCCAACGCCGGCGTGACCAGCGCCGTTGCGCAGATGGCGAGAGCCGCCAGGGCGGCAACAATCTTCTTCATAACATCCTCCTCATAATGTTGGCAGATTTGCCGTTGCGATCGACATTGAAATGGCTGTCAATTTGTTCCGGCTATGTGAAGTGCTGGCGGCGAGAGACGGGTTCGCCTGCTTGCTGTTATGGGCAGCTTTCCTCCCGAGCGCCCCCCCAGTCGTTAGATCAGCCAGTCGAAACCAACCAGCCTGATGCGCAGTCCGTTCCTAGCCTCCGCAAGGTGCGGGGAACAGCGCCGCTAGGCGCGCGGTGCCTAGCCGCAAGGTTGTAACACTTTGCTGAAAGAAATTGCAACTTGGTATTTCCGGGATCGAAACGCTTTCAAACCGGACAACATTTGTCTGCTCCGCAGAACCCCCTCACGCGCAGACTATTGCCCCAACTCTTTGACGACACAACTGATGATTTCGCGGCGGCAGGCTCGCGAGCCGGGTTTGGTGTCGATCAGTTTGGGATCGATCAGGCGTGCCGATGTCACGCATCGGCACGCGCCCGCCACTATCGGGGCAAGAGAGCCTCGAGGATGGCCTGGGCCGTCTTCGTGTCCGTTACCAGGGCATTGATAAGCTTGGCGCGGACGGCACCGATGATGGCCGTCGCCTTCTCCGGCGAGGCGGCAACACCGATCACCAAGGGGACGGCTCGAAGCTGGGCCGGCGACATTGCGATCATCCGGCCCTCCCCTTCCCATGGAATGAGATTACCTTCGGCGTCGAAATAATGGCGAATGACGTCTCCAGCCGCATGAAACAGGGCCTGTTCGCTCAGCGTGGCCGCGCTCGCCTCGGGCGGATTGATGGCATGGGGCAGACCGATGCCGACGATCGCAACGTCGGTCCGGTCCCAAAGCGCGACGCTGTCACGGATGGCTGCATCGCCGAGGAAGACCTCACGCAACTCGGTGGACGGAAGATAGGGCGCATGGATGAAATGCGGCGTCCCGCCGAACTCTTCGGCGGCGAGCCGCACAAACTCGTTGATCTGAAAATGCGGCGCCTGCTGCTGCATGCCGCCGGTGGCAGCGACGGTAAGAACGCCGGGAATGCGCGGCAGGCCTGCCTGGATCACCTCGCGAACGGCTCGCCCCCAGCCAATGGCGACCACCGAGCCGGCCGTCAGTTCCGCTTGCTTAAGCAAGGCGCCGAGCGGCGCAGCGAGGGCCGTCAGCGCACCGGCTGCCGGCGTTTCGATGACCGCCGCGTCGCGAAGTCCGAGTCCCTCGACCAACTGCGTGGTGATGCCTTCGGGGGTTGCAAGATCGAGAACCTCAATCCGCACGATGCCCTCTGCTCTCGCCCGCTGAAGGAGACGCGATATGGTCGCGGTGGAGACGCCAAGCCGCCGCGCGATATCGACCTGCGACATGTCAGCCTCATAGTGCAGTTTGGCGACCGTGTGCAGCATCGTCCGCGATGCGGCTGCATCTTGTGCGGGAGGGACAGGCAGCTTGCAATTCCTTTCAGCAATGTGTTACAGACCCAGCGACCGATGGGAGTTATCGCGCAAATTCGGCTGACTCGCAACGTGGGCTCGTTTCCACGACAGATTGCGGGCCAAGGCCAAATTTCTCGGTTCGATAGCGCATCAAAGCGGCAAAACCTCCTGCCGACAGGCAGGTAAAAACTAAACCTTTCTTGTTCCACGGAGCAGCGCCCCGGTGAATGGGCGCCAACATCGGACAGAAGACCATGACAAAGATGACAACCGCAGAGTTGCGCGGCTACCAGCAGATATGCGGCACGGACGGGGCCATCATGGCCATCGCCTGTGACCAGCGCGGCGGCATGCGGACCTTGCTTGCGGCGGACCCTGCAGAACAGGCCAAGATCACCAACGACATGCTCGGCGACACCAAGTCGGACATCACGCGATACCTGGCCAGCCAGGCGTCCTGCGTGCTGCTCGACCCGCTCTGCGCGGTGCCGCGGGTTGTCGATGAAGGGGTGCTGAGCCGCGATACAGCTCTGCTCATCGGCCTCGATGCCTCGGGCTTCGACGTCTCGCCCGCCGGCTACCGCCTGTCGCGCCTCGTTCCCGGCATCGGCGCGCGCCGCGTCCGCGAGCTCGGCGGCACCGGCGGCAAGATCATGGTGTATCTCAGGGCTGATAGGCCTGAGGCGAATGAGCACAATGTCGCCATTCTGCGCCAATGCATCGCCGACTTCGCGCAAGAGGACCTCCTGCTGGTCGTCGAGTTCCTGACCTACCAGGTCAAAGGGGAAAGCCTTGAAGACTATACGGCCATGATCCCCTGGCTTGTCGAAGAAGGCACCCGGATTTCGCTGGAATGCGGGGCAAAGGTGCTCAAGCTTCCTTATCCCGGAACGCCGGAAGCCTGCGCCAGGATCAGCAGCATGGCTGGCGAGGTGCCATGGGCGGTCCTCTCCGCCGGCGTCAATCACGCAACGTTCCTGGGCCAGGTCGAGATCGCGATGAGGAACGGCGCGTCAGGCGTCATCGCCGGCCGGTCGCTGTGGAAGGACTGCATCTCGCTTGACCGTGACATTCAGCGGGAAAGGCTTAAGTCCATCGCAGTGTCGAGATTGCGCGAGCTTCAGGCGGTGATCGGAAACTACAGGCAGAAAGCCGCTTAGCCATTCGGCGTTCACACCAGGCACTTATGGGACGTCATGCCTCTTAGTTCGATCGCCATAGGAATCGATATCGGCGGCACCAATCTGCGCGCCGCCCGTATTTCCGGTACAGGTGAAATCCTCGACCGCATTTCCGAGAAGAGCGCGCCTGACCCGGCGCTCGTGCTCTCCCGGATCGCCGAAATGGTGCGCCGGCTCGATTCTCCCGAAGTTGCGGCCATCGGTATCGGCATTCCCGGACGCGTCGATGCGCGGCTTGGCGCGGTCTTGTCCGGAGGCTATGTCAACCTCGCTTCGATCTCCCTGGCGCAACGACTGGAAAGCCTGGCGGGCAAGCCCGTGGTGATCGACAATGATTGCAACATGGCACTGATGGCGGAGATGGCTCTCGGCGCCGCCAGAGACCATGAAAGCATCGTCATGTTCACGATCGGGACCGGCATTGGCGGTGCCGTGGCCCAAGACCGGCGAATCGTCCGCGGCAAGGGGACGGCGGGGCAGCTCGGCCACATCACCGTCGACATATCAGGCGAAGCGTGCGTCTGCGGCCGGCGCGGCTGCGTTGAAACCACCAGCTCAGGCACAGCGCTTGGCCGTCACGTCGCGCGGGCAGGCCTCGGTCCGGATGTTTCGGTCGATCAGCTTTTTGCCCGGGATGCGGGCGGCGATCCGTTGGCGCGCGGCATACTGGAAGCCTGGGCCGGGCCGCTGCGTGCGGCAATCGATACGACCGTGGCCATGTTCGACCCTGACCTGGTCCTGCTCGGCGGCGGACTCGGCTTGGCGGCCCACCGGGCGCTTGCCAGGGCTCCCGCCCCGGCTCCGTGGTACCAATGCCCGGTGGAACCGGCGCAACTGGGCGACGACGCCGGCGTCATAGGCGCCGGTCTGAAAGCGCTCGCGAGGAAGGCTGCAGTCGCGCCCGTGTCCTTACCATCTGCCCGGCTCAACCCCGGCCGGCGTGCTGTGCCCAGCCGGCGCGCCGTGCTCGTCAACGGCATTCCCGCGAGCGGCAAAAGCACGGTCTCGCGCGGTATCGCCGAGCGAATGGGTTGGCCATTGCTCGCGCTCGATACGATCAAGAACCCGTTCCTCGAAGTGCTCGGCGGCGGCGATCGCGAATTCAACCGCACGCTCGGCCGCGCCAGCTACGAAGCCATCTGGTCGGTCGTCGGCGAGGCTCCGGCGGGCACCATATTTGTCGTCGACGCCTGGTTCGGTTTCCAGCCGCGCCAGGTGCTCGAGGACCACTTGCGAAGGGCCGGCGTCGAGCAGACCGCCGAAATCTGGTGCCATGCTCCCGGCGAGATCCTGGCCGAGCGCTATCGCGCACGGCTCGACCGGCGTCCCGCCGGCCATCCCGGCGCGGCCTACATCCCCGAACTGATCGAACTGGCCAAGCGCGCCGAGCCGCTGCGGCGCGGACCGCTGTTTGACGTCGACACGACCAAAGCGATCGCTTTCGATGCCATCACACAATGGTTGCAGGCGACGATTGCGGCTGACACATAGGCAGCGCGGCCGGCGAATAAATTCAGTGCAAATAAACCAGTGGCACCGTTGGCTAACCAGCGACCTCCGGATCCTCAATCCGAGTCCAGCCAGTGATTATATTGGCTTTTTTGCCATCATGTTGCGACGCGCGCCCTGCCCGTCCACAGTGTCCGATAGTGGTCGGCAAGCAGGTTCAACATGCCGATCGAGATTCGCGTTTCGGCCTGTTTGGCGATCAGCACTGCGACGATAGCCTCCCCGCGGGAAAATCGCCTATGGACTTCGGTGCCACCAGTCAGGATAGCTCGCCGCCTTGAGCGGGCGCGTTTTGTAAACGGATTCGCTCACTCCACTGGAACAAGAATGGCTCCGCACCGTTCAAGTTAAGCAAACCCGTCGCGGCAGCAATGAAGCGCTGCAGGGGAGTTTGCTTGGAGGTAATATGAGAAAGCAATTTTCCTCGGCCGCGGCAGGAGTCCTTCTGCTCGTCGGTGTGAGCGCCGCCGCCGCCCAGGACGTCGTCGTTATTCAACCCGAGCAGGACACTGTGATCCGGGAATACGTGAAAAAGAAACCGATGGCATCCGTCAGCCTTCTCGGCGTGGAGCTCAACATCGGCACAGCTCTGCCCGATACAGTCGAGCTTTACGAGGTGCCGGACGTTCAGTACCGCTATGTAGTCGTCGATGGCCGAACCGTTCTGGTCGACCCATCTACCCGCAAGATCGTGAAGGTCTACGACTGACACGAACGCTTCAGACTGACGCCCGCCGTGCCGAAAGGTGCGGCGGGCATGTTTTGTTTGGAACAAAGGCTTTAGACGACAGTCTGGACTCGCAGCATGTTCTCGCAGACCGATGCTGTGCGATCGGATTGCCCGATCAGCCCGCGCCCTCCGGAGGTCGCGGACTTTCATTTTCGGCCTGGCGCTAAGTGCGACCAGCTCCTGGTATCTGGTCGAGGAGATCTGGACTGTTGCTCACAGGCATCTGGCCGTCGGGAGTGAGCTTGTCCACCGCGTCGGGCAGTTCTCTTGTGAGCCGGTCGATAAGTTCGTCGCGGGACAATCCGGTTTGCTCCGCGAGATCGCTCAATGTTTGCGGGTCGATCGCTTTCTCAACCTGGTCACGCTGAACGGGGCGATTTGATCCTGTACCGACCCAAGAATCAACCTGATCGCCCGCACCCGCATTCCTGAGACGGTCCAGGATATCGCCGAGACCGCCGGGGGAGCCAGCGCTTTTGGGACCCGTCGAGTTCCTACCGGCGATTAGCTCGCCGATCTTGTCCCTATTCTTGTAGGCAAGCAGGCCAAGCAAGGCTATGGCGACCTTTCCTATGTCAAGGCTCATTTCGCGTCTCCTTCCATGAAGAAGGGACAAGCCATGCGGCTTTGAAAGGTTCCACGGCAGTCGCTGCTGGTCTGTTGTCGAGAGCGTCTGGCGTCATCGGGGGCTGGACTCAAGTGTCCAATGGTCTCATTCTGCCCTGGGGAAAGGGGTAGCGGTACAAAACAGCTGGCCGCGGCAACGCCGCGTGGCAACGCTAATGTTCCGCTTGGTAACTTAACGTGGGAGAAGTAGAGAGACTGTGACACAGGGGCGAAAAAGCAACGCAAATACAGCTGATTAGTTACGACGTAGATACTCTCGCAGATATGGTGTTGGCCGTTACGGGATTCCTGTACACGGTCCCGTGGTGAAACTATGCGGCAAGTAAGGGTAACCACCATCTACCCTGAACCGCACCGAGGACCGCGGCAATCAGAACCACTGCAACACTTAAATTTTCGTGTGCGGTCAATCTTGTCTTCGTACCAATCGTGGGCGTTAGCGGCTGTTGCGGTGGCGAGACACATTGCCATGAAGATCAATCTTCGCATCGCAGTCCTCGAGTATTTGGCAGGCGCTGCTCGATCAGGCGGCCGGCTCGCATCTTGCGGAGGGTGACGCGCCAACATTTGCGGTCGAGCGTTCGCAGTCGTTCGCCGGCGCCGGGACCCGCTTAACCGCGCGTTTTGGCTTTCGGGTCTGGCGCGCTTTCCGCCGGATTAGCGGCCAATTTGGCGGATCGCCGATCCGTTCCCAACAGGGATTTCTTTTTTCTCGCCGGCAACTCATCGCGATCGCCTTCAGAATCTGCCCGGCCATGCTTTGCGGCAATCGCATAGTCGGCTCTGTTTGTTCGATAGTCTTTTTTCTGCACAGTTATCTCCCGATTCAGAAGATTAACGCGGCATAGCGCCAGGCAGTTCCGGAGGTTGCTAATATGCGAGACAGCGCGCTTCGCTCTAGCGGGGGCGGCTCAGCGGCTTGGTTGCGTTGGGGGGACTGGCAGCTAGAGGCCGCTGGGCCTGACCAGCGAGCGTTGGGGGTGGTCGCCTGGCTAGCAAATACATGTGCTCAAGCTAATGGAATCGAAACATGCAAACGAAGTACGTGGCGGAGTGCTTCGGCCGATGTCACAACGACGACGCGCTTTTCCCCATCAAAGGCTTCAAGCAACAACTCGAACTCCCCACCGGTTCCCTCTTTGCCAGTCCCCATGTTGCTTCCGTGTCGCATGGACCCTAGCGGTAGTCGCCGGAACCCTTGGAAATCAACGGCGGTCAGTTGCAACATGACCCGACATGAAATCCTCAGACGCGCACATTGCGTTTGCATAAGGAATTGACTTTACTTGGAAAACCGATGGTACCGTTGGCTGGGATCGAACCAGCGACCTCCGGATCCACAATCCGGCGCTCTAACCATCTGAGCTACAACGGCACGTTTGCCCGAGCGGGAGCGAGATGGAACGTTCATTCTCCGGGCCCGCTGTGTCGTTCGGCGATGCGTCCATACGGGCTATCGGAGTTTAATTCAAGGCTTTTGGCCGCGCATGACCCCGAAAATCAGAATCGATTTTCGGAAAGGATCATGCGCAAAATCCAAAGTTCTACAGCGTCCTTTGCGCGTCCAAGAGGACGCGCGGCGCTGTAAGCAAAGAGCGCTCCGGCATCGACATCAGATTTCGCCGGGCAAAGAAAAAGGCCGGCGGGAGGAGGTGCCGGCCTTTTCCTGTTACGAGCCAGCGGGAGGAGGTGCTGGCTGGTCACCCCGGAGAGCAGAGGGAGGAGGTTCCACCCGCCGGGTATTCGCTTGACCACTATATCTCACATGATCCTGTTCGAAGAAATGCGACCTTTTGTTGCATCTTCGAGATATGCGCAAATATTAGGCGGCCTTGATTTCGCTCATCGCCTTCTCGAAGGCGGTCTTGATCGGCTTGGAGACATCCTCGGCCGCCTTCGAGGCGACGGTCTGGAAATCCTTTGCCTGCTCGACGGTCATCTCGACGCGCTTGCGCAGGAATGCGGTCTGCAGTTCAACGACCTCCGACAGCGACTTGGCGCCGATCAGCGCTTCGAAATGCAAAAGGCCGGCTTCGGTATTGGCGCGCAGAGCGGCGATGGTTTTGAGCGACAGGTCGTTGGAAACGGTCTTGGCGGTCTCAAAGGTCGACTCCAGGGCCTTCTGGGTCTCTTCGGCGCCGGTCTTCAGCTTGGCATAAGCCTCTTTCGACTGCTCGACGCCCTTTTCGGCGAAAGCGCGGATCTGGTCGGTGGCTTTGGAAGCGTCGAAGCTAGGGAATTCGACACTTTCAGCGGTCTTGGTCCTGGACATTTTCCATCCTTTGCAGCGGCAGCGGCTTCGACAGAAAGCCGTCTCGTTCATGTATGATGGCAATATAAAGGCAAATTTTGTGCATTGCAACATCTTTGTTGCAGCGCACCATACAATTTCTCTCCCAGCGTTAACCACGAGCCCAGAGATTCCGGCGGTTGCACGCTATGGCTTGTGGACCTTCGCGCCGTCGGCTTTTATTAACAAAGCGTTAACCGCAAACTGCCGCTCTGTGAGGGTTCCCAAAGCGCATGCCGTCCGAAAACTACTCCTTCCTCGACGTCGCCGTGCTCGACGCGGTCCGCCAGCGCTTTGCCGCCGGCGATGCGATCGCCCTTCTGTCGGCAGACCTCGAACAGGTGATCTGGGCCAATGGACCAGGGGCAGCGGTGTTCGGCTACCCCGACATCGAGGCCATCATCGGCCCCTCGACAGGCTTGCCGCTGATCGCCAGGCGCCAGATCATGGCGACAAGCGGTTTTCCGCAGATCGGCCGCGACCGCGCCATCACGGTGCGGCTGGCAACCGGCCTGACCAGCCGCGCGGTTGGCTTTCTGGCCAGCGCGGTGACAATGCCTGACGGCGAAAACGCGATCATGCTGGCTGTGCCGGCGGCGCAGACCGGCTCGCGCAGCGCTGCCGAGATTGCCGCACGGGCCATCAGCGGCTTTACCGAAGACGGTCATTACATCGCCTTCGTCGACGCCAAGGGCAACATCGAGGCCGCTTCCGACGGTTTTTCGGCGCTCGGCATCCTGCCCGAAACGCTGGCAGCGCTTGTGGCCGATGTGGCGCACGAGAGCGACCGCATCGTCAAACGCCTCGTTCCAGGCGGCACCACTTCCTATCCGGCCGGCCTCGCCCGGCTGACGGACGAGCGGCACCTGCTGGTGGTGATCGACGAGGACCAGCTTGACTCCGAAGAAGCCCCTGCTGGCGAGCGCAGCGCGGGGATGGAAACCGCTACCGGTGCGGCGGCGGCTGATGCCGCAGTTCGGCCAAAAGCAGGACAGGACAACGCGCCGGCAACAGTCGCGAAGACGGATGCGGCAGCGCAGACAATCCCGGCAGCCGGCGAAGACACATCGGTGTCGGCGGAGCACGAGATTCCTGGTTCGACTGGGCCCGATTCGACCGGACCTGATTCAACCGAGCAGGGTCCGGAAGCGGCCGGCGGAATGCCTCCACAGCATGACCATTGGTACTTCAGCGCCAGCGAGGATGAGGCGCAAAAGCAGGGACCGGATGCGTCCGGACATGTCGAGGCGGATGCTTCGGCGGAAAGTTCCGCACAGGATGCCATCAGGGCCACCTCCCCGACTGAGCGTGCCATCCCCTCGATCGACCGCGCGGCGGCGCCCCTGCGTTTCGTCTGGCGCACCGACGCCGAAGGCAGGTTTAGTGCGCTGTCGCCGGAATTCGCGGAACTCGTCGGCAAGCCTGCCGCCGATGTGATCGGCCGGCGCTTCAGGGACGTCGCGGCCACCTTCGATCTCGATGCGTCCGGCGAGATCGCCGGCCTGCTCGACCGACGCGACACCTGGTCCGGCCGCTCCGTCCTGTGGCCGGTTGCCGGCACCGATTTCAAGATACCCGTCGACCTGGCGGCGCTGCCCGTCTACGGCCGCAGCCGTGCCTTCGAGGGTTTTCGCGGCTTCGGCGTTGCCCGCACCAGCGATGCAGTGGCCGATCCCGAAGCGATCGGCATGGCGCTTGTCCCCAATGCCGAGGCCACCGCAGCCGTCGAGCCGGATGTCGCCGAAACGCCTGACGAAACCGACCCGTTCCAGGGCGAGGTGCCGGCACTGACCATCGTGCCGAAGCCGGAGCGGCGCTTTGCCGACAAGGTGATCCGGTTGGCGGAGCACAGGCAGCCGGCCAACGACAAAGGCCTGTCGACGCTGGAACGCAGTGCATTCCGTGAGATCGGCGAGCGGCTCAAGAAGGACAATCCCCCGACCGAACAGCCCGATGCTGCAATACCGGCTGCGGCGGAACCGACCGAAACCGATGTCGAAGACGAGAAGGATGTCGCAAGGCTCGACGGCGAGCAGCCGGAAGCAACCGTGTCCGACAAGTCAGGCTCGTTGCTCGACTATGCCGACCGGGATTATGTCGCCGATAATAGTGACGGTGTGCCGGTTTCGGAGCCGGACAAGGCGGCGCAGGAAATCACTGGACCCACCGACACGGGCAGTCGATCGACCGCCGCCGAAGACGACGACAGCATGACGGCTGCCGATTTCCGTGACGCAGAAGACAACGAGGATTGGGCGTCGTTCGATGACGACGAAACCCGTTCGTCAACCGATCACATCGGCGATGCCGGCGACTTGGAGCCGGCGCCGATCGAGCTGCCGCGCCTGCAGGTGCCGCCGCTCAAGCTCGAAGGCTTCGTGCCATCGGCTTTTTCGGCCGCAGATGACAGCAAGGCTCCGGATATCTCGATCCTCGGCAAGCTGCCGGTGCCCCTGCTCATCCATTCCGGCGACGATCTTCACTATGCGAATGAGGAATTCCTCAGCCTGACCGGCTATGACACGCTCGACGATCTGGAGGATGCCGGTGGCCTCGGCGCGTTGTTTGCCGATCCTTACGACGACAGCGCCTCCGACGGAACCGATCACGCGCTGCGGTTGAAGACGCATGACGGTCAGGAGTTCCCGATCGAGGCCATTCTGCGTTCGGTTCCGTGGCGTGGCGGCAAGGCGCTGATGCTGGTCGTGCGCCGTTCCGGCGACGAGGCAGCAGCCATTCTGCATGGCGCCGCCGACGACCAGACGCAGCCGGACACTTCCGAGCTCAAGGCACGCATCGCCGAGATGCGCACCATCATCGACACCGCGACTGACGGCGTCGTGCTGATCGGCCGAGACGGAACGATCCGCTCGATCAGCCGCCCGGCGGAAGCGCTGTTCGGTTTCGACAGCGACGAGGTGACCGGCAAGCCCTTCGTCTCGCTGTTCGCGATCGAAAGCCAGCGCGCCGCGCGAGACTATCTCGACGGACTGTCCGAGCCCGGCGTGGCGAGCGTGCTCAACGACGGCCGCGAGGTGATCGGACGCGAGGCGCAGGGGCGTTTCATTCCGCTGTTCATGACCATCGGCAGCCTGCCCAACGACAGCGGCTTCTGCGCGGTGGTGCGCGACATCACCCAGTGGAAGCGGGCCGAAGAGGACCTGACCCAGGCGCGCGCCGTGGCCGAGCGCGCCTCCTCGCAGAAGACCGACTTCCTCGCCCGCATCAGCCACGAGATCCGCACCCCGCTCAACGCCATCATCGGGTTTTCCGAGCTGATGGTCGACGAGAAATTCGGGCCGGTCGCCAATGACCGCTACCGCGACTATCTGCGCGACATCAACCGGTCGGGCAACCATGTGCTCGACCTGGTCAACGACCTGCTCGACATTTCGAAGATCGAGGCCGGCCAGCAGGAGATGGCCTATGAGGCGGTGTCGCTCAACGACACGCTGGCCGAGACGGTGGCGATGATGCAGCCGCAAGCCAACCGCGAACGTGTCATCATCCGCTCCAGCTTCGCCTCACGGCTGCCGGAAGTGGTGGCCGATCTGCGCAGCGTGCGCCAGATCGCGCTGAACATCCTGTCGAATGCCATCCGCTACACGCAGGCCGGCGGCCAGGTGATCGTATCGACAGCTTACGAGATCTCCGGCGACGTCGTGATGCGCGTGCGCGACACCGGCATCGGCATGAGCCAGCCCGAGATCGAGCAGGCGCTCAAGCCGTTCAAGCAGATCAACGCGCTGAAGCGCGGGCGCGGCGACGGCACCGGCCTCGGGCTGCCGCTGACCAAGGCCATGGTCGAGGCGAACCGGGCCCGGTTCACCATCAACTCGACGCCCGGCGAGGGCACTCTGGTCGAAGTCGCTTTCCCGTCGACCCGCGTGCTCGCGGATTAGAGCTGCGGACTCTCAGTCGTCCGTATCGCCGCTCTATCTTTTGTTTGAGCATCGGATTTTCCCAAAACCGGTCCCCACTTTTGGGTCCGATGCTCCAAAAGAAAAGGCGTCCAACAGGACGCCTTGAATGATTGGATTGCTGTTACAACGGGGCTTGAGCGAATTCAGATCCTCTGGGGATTTCGAGGAACGGGATTTCTCCCTCAAGTTACGCACGACTATCGATGCCGGCCCTTAACAAAACCTTACCGGCGCCGCGAAAAATTTACCAATGTGTACCACTCATGAAATCTAGGTAAATTCGAGCGAGATATTTCGTTAACCATGCTTGGCCGGGCCTATCAAGTCGAATAGCGCTGCCGGCCTGTTGGCTCAGTCGGCCAGTTCCGGCAGGTCGCGGAACAGCTCGAGCGCTTCGGGATTGGCCAGCGCCTCCTTGTTCTTGACAGCGCGGCCATGCACCATGTCGCGCACCGCGAGTTCGGTGATCTTGCCCGATTTGGTGCGTGGAATGTCGGCGACGGCGACGATTTTAGCCGGCACGTGGCGGGGGCTCGCGCCGCTGCGGATTTTCGCGCGGATGTGTTTTTCCAGCTCCGCGTCGAGCTGCACCCCCGCAGCCAGCCGCACGAACAGCACGACCCGCACGTCGTTGTCGAAATCCTGGCCGATGCACAGCGCTTCCAGGATTTCCGGCATCTGCTCGACCTGATTGTAGATCTCCGCCGTGCCGATCCGCACTCCGCCCGGGTTGAGCGTCGCGTCGGAGCGGCCATGGATGATCAGGCCGCCATGGGCGGTCCATTCGGCGAAGTCGCCGTGGCACCAGACATTGTCGAAGCGCTCGAAATAGGCGGCGTGGTATTTATTGCCTTCGGGATCGTTCCAGAAGCCGATCGGCATCGCCGGAAACGCCTTGGTGCAGACGAGCTCACCCTTCTGCTGCCGGAGCGGGTGACCGTCGTCATCCCAGACATCGACGGCGAGGCCGAGGCCAGGCCCCTGTATCTCTCCGGTCCATACCGGTTCGGTCGGTACGCCGAGCACGAAGCAGGAGACGATATCGGTGCCGCCGGAGATCGAGGCGAGATGCACGTCCTTCTTGATGCCGTCATAGACGAAGCGGAAGTCCTCGGGCGACAGTGGCGAGCCGGTGGAGGAGATCGTGCGCACGCTGGAAAGGTCATGCGTTTTGATCGGTCTGAGGCCGGCCTTGCGCACGGAATCGATGAATTTGGCCGAGGTGCCGAAATAGGTCATCTTCTCAGCGTCGGCAAAATCGAACAGCACGTTGCCGTCGGGATAGAAGGGCGACCCGTCATAAAGCAGAAGGGTTGCGCCCGACGCCAGGCCGGACACCAGCCAGTTCCACATCATCCAGCCGCAAGTGGTGAAATAAAAGAAGCGATCTCCGTCGAGCAGGCCGGCGTGGAGCCGTTCCTCCTTGACATGCTGGATCAGCGTTCCGCCGGCCGAATGGACGATGCATTTGGGGATGCCGGTCGTTCCGGAAGAAAACAGGATGTAGAGCGGATGCGCGAACGGCAACCGTTCGAAGTTAACAGGCTTGGCGGCCAAGGATGAGAGCGCCTCGTCCAGCGCAATCGCCTTCTCGATAGTCGCCGCCACATCGGTCGACGTGCCGAGATAGTCGACGATCAGGATCTTGCCGACGGTGGGGAGCTTTGCCGCAACGGCCGCGATCTTGTCGGCAACCTCGATCGCCTTGCCATTGTACCAGTAACCGTCGGGCGCGATGAAGACGACAGGCTCGATCTGGCCGAACCGGTCCAGCACGCCCTGTTCGCCGAAATCAGGAGAGCAGGACGACCAGACGGCGCCGATTGAGGCTGTCGCCAGCATTGCCGCAACCGTCTCCGGCATGTTGGGCATCATGGCGGCGATGCGGTCGCCCTCTTTCACCCCGAGCGACAGGAAAAACTGCTGCAGCCGCGAGGTCAGCGCATGCAGCTCATTCCAGGAGAGCCGGCGCTCGACCTTGTCCTCGCCGCGAAAGACGATGGCGTCACCGAGCCCGGTTTTCTTCAACAGGTTTTCCGCGAAGTTCAGCTTCGCGTCGGGAAAAAAAACGGCGCCCGGCATCTTCTCGCCATCGACAAGCACGCGCTCGCCGCCACTGATCCCGCCATCGGCGCCCTTGTCGCCCACAATCCCGCAAAAGTCCCACACCAGGCTCCAGAATGCCTCGCGATCGTCGATCGACCAACGATGTAGATCGGCGTAGGAGGAGAAATCCTTACCGGTTGCGGCCGCGGCGGCCTGCATGAAGGCAGTCATCGGCGCGGCGTCGACCTGGTCTTTCGTCGGTGCCCAGAGCGGTGCCATGATCGTTCCTCCTTAACGCACGTCACGTTTGAAGAGTTCACGCGACGCGCCTTAGACTTTTGTTTTTATGCCTGTCGTTATCCCAAAAGGTTGCGCATTTTGGCGACGGATCGCTTATGCATATCGCGGCGCAGCAGAGCAAGATTTTGTTCGGCCGAGCGACGCGGATGTGCGCAAATGCCATCGCCGGGCCATAAAGACTTGAAATGCGTCAGCCCTAAGTCGTAGTGACGACTGGGGTTACACCCGTCGGGCGATTTTGGTCGGAACGGAAGCAAACGGGCGACATGTCATCACCTTTGATCCGGCGCGGAATATGGGCGATCGGCGTTGCCGTGCTCGTCATCGCGCTGGCCGTTGCGGCCCTGCCGCTCGTCGCCTCCACCCGTATCGTGCGCGACCGCATCGCCTGGGAAATGAGTGCATGGAGCGGTTTCAGGGTCACCATCGACGGCGCCCCGCGGATCGAGGTCTGGCCGAATTTCCGGGCCATCCTGACCGACGTGACGCTTTCGCAATGGACAGAAACCGACGCGCCGCCTGTGATCGAGGCCGAACGGGTCGAGGTCAATCTCTCAGCTATGGCGGCGTTGCGTGGCGATGTGGTGTTCTCGACGGCGCGGCTGATCCGGCCGACGATCAGGGTTCAACGCGCAGCACATGGGCTTTTCCTGCCCGCCCTGCCTTCAGGCGGGCGCATCACGCGTTCCATCGACATCGCCCGCGCCGTCGTCAGCGCCAATCCAGCCAAGCCGGACCTGAGCAAGCTGCCGGCTGATCCGTTCGGCACCGTAGAGTTCAGGAACGGCCGCGTGGTGACCTCGGTCGATGGCAAGGACGCCGAGGTACTGAGCAGCCTGAGTGGACAGGCGAACTGGGCCGCAATGAACAGCAATGCGACGCTGTCGGCGACCGGGATCTGGCGTGGCGAAAGCGTCGCCGTGGATGCCGCATCGTCGAACCCGCTGGTGCTGTTTGGGGGCGGTGCGGCGCCGATGACGCTTTCCTTCAAGGCGGCCCCTGCCAGTTTTTCCTTCGACGGCGTGGCCAGCATGTCCGAGAACGCCTATTTCGACGGCCAGGCGAAATTCGCCGCACCTTCACTCAGGCGCGTGCTCGAATGGTCGCGGGCCGGCATCGCGCCGGGCGCGGCAATCGGCTCGGTTTCCGTTTCCAGCAAGGTCACGGCGACCTCCGGCCGCATTAAGTTCGAAAACACCGAGATCGCTCTGGACGACAATCCGGGAATGGGTGCGCTGGACTTCTCCTTTGGCGAGGCGCGGCCGGTGATCGCCGGTACGCTCGCCTTCGAGACGCTCGACTTGCGGTCGTTTCTCTCCGCCTTCACACCCCTGGCGCCTACGGACGGCGCTGGCCCAGGCGAAATCGACATTAGCGTCGCCGACCGGATCGATCTCGATCTCAGACTGTCGGCAGCGCAGGCCACCGCAGGCACCATCCAGCTTGCCGACGTCGCCGCCGCCGCCCAGGTCAAGAACGGTCTTGCCGTCTTCGATATTTCCGATGCATCGGCCTTTGGCGGCAACATCCAGAGCAGTCTTCGTTTCGACCGCAAGCCGGGAGGCACGCAGGTCGAGATCAGGCTGCTCGCCTCCGACATCGATGGCGGGGCTTTTGGCACCGCAGCCGGAATGACGCGACTGGTGCCGATCGGCACGGGAACCGTTTCGGTCATCCTCAAGGGGCCGGGCAGAACCTGGGATTCCATTTTCGAAAACGCCGACGGCTCGGTTTCGGCGAAATTCGGCCAGGGCGCGTTGAGCCGGTTCAACCTGGAGGCGTTTTTCAAACACAACGAACAGGGCGGGTTCTTCGCGCTCGACGATGTCTCCGACGGAACGCTGCCGATCGACGGGGCCGAACTCAAGGCGAGCATCTCGAACGGTGTGGCGAAGATCGACAAGGCCGAAGCGAATTCGGCGAAGTACAAGATCTGGCTTTCCGGCATCGCCTCCTATGCCGGGCGCGGGCTAGCGCTGTCCGGCGGCATCATTCAGGCGGACCAGCCAGCCACGCAGACAAATAACCAGGGTCCCAACCAGTCTTCGTTCTTCGTCGGCGGAACGTGGAGCACGCCGTTCATTTCGCCGATAAGCCGCGGGGTTTCCGGCGAGTAGGCCACGAGGCTGCTGCGGTCCGTCGTCGGAAGTGCTTCCTGCCGGCTTTTGCTGCTGCCGCCCCTTTCGTCACCCGCGCTGCGCGGCCTGCTCGTCGCGCTGGCGCTGCACCTCGCGACGCTTGTTGGCGAGCGACGCGATGATGACCCCGACCGCCACGACCGCGATCAGGATGGTGCAGGCGGCGTTGATCTCCGGCGTCACGCCGAGACGAACCTGGCTGTAGATCTTCATCGGCAGCGTGGTGGCGCCGGGCCCTGAGGTGAAGCTGGCGATGACCAGATCGTCGAGCGACAATGTGAACGCCAGCATCCAGCCAGATACGATCGCCGGCATGATGACCGGCAATGTGATCTGGAAGAAGGTCTTCACCGGCGGCGCGCCAAGGTCCATCGCGGCCTCTTCCAGCGAGCGGTCGAACGTGATCAGGCGCGACTGCACGACGACGGCGACGAAGCACATGGTCAGGGTGATGTGGGCAAGCGTGACGGTGAGAAAGCCGCGGTCGAGCCCGACGGCGACGAAGAGCAGCAGCAGCGACAGGCCGGTGATGACTTCCGGCATGACCAGCGGCGCAAAGACCATGCCGGAAAACAGCATTCGGCCCTTGAAGCGCGTGTAGCGCGTCAAGGTGAGAGCCGCCAGCGTGCCGAGCACGGTCGCCACTGTGGCCGAGATGACGGCGACGCGGGCCGTTACCCAGGTGGCGTCCATGAGGCCCTGGTTGTGGAACAGCGAGACGTACCATTTGGTCGAGAAGCCGCCCCAGACGGTGACCAGTTTCGATTCGTTGAAGGAGAAGACGACGAGCAGGACGATCGGCAGGTAAAGAAAGGCAAAGCCGAGCACGATCGAAATGATGTTGAAGCGGCTCCAGGTGACGTTCATGGGTTACCGATCCTGTTCCTGGGCGCGGGCCTGGGCCCGCTGGAAGAGCATGATCGGCACGATCAGCAGCAACAGCAGGATGACGGCGACGGCCGACGACACCGGCCAGTCGCGATTGGCAAAGAACTCGTTCCACAGCGTCTTACCGATCATCAGCGTCTGCGAGCCGCCGAGCAGGTCGGGAATGACGAACTCGCCGACGGCGGGAATAAACACCAGAAGGCAGCCGGCGATGACGCCGGGCAGCGATAGCGGAAAGGTGATCTTCCAGAAGGCGCTGGTCGGCGGGCAGCCGAGGTCCTTGGCCGCCTCGATCAGCGAATAATCCATTTTCTCGAGGGCGGAATAAAGCGGCAGCACCATGAATGGCAGATAGGAATAAACGATGCCGATGAAGATCGCCGTGTAGGTGTTGAGGATGATCAGCGGCTGGCTGATGACGCCGGTGGCGAGCAGCAGCTGGTTGAGCAGCCCCTCAGGCTTGAGGATGCCGATCCAGGCGTAGACGCGGATCAGGAATGAGGTCCAGAACGGCAGGATCACCAGCATCAGCAAAGTCGGGCGCAGCGTCGCCGGCGCGCGGGCCATGCCATAGGCGATCGGGTAGCCGACAAGCAATGTCAGCACCGTCGAAATGGCGGCGACGATGACGCTCGTCACATAGGCGTTGACGTAGAGCGCGTCCTGCGTCAGCCACGTGTAGTTATCGATGCTGAGCTGTTTCAGCTGGGCGAAAAAACCGGAAAGGCCATCACCGAAGCCAAGAACCGGCGTGTAGGGCGGTATAGCGATCGCCGTCTGCGACAGCGAAATCTTGAAGACGATGACGAACGGAATGAGGAAGAAGAAGACCAGCCAGAGATACGGAATGATGATGACAAGACGGCCAACGAGGGCCTCTCCCAGTCTGGTCAGGGCGGATTTTCCCGCAGCGGCGGCCCGAGAGCTTGCTGCGGCGGTGACAGCGGCATTCGACATGACTGCCCCTATCGCGTCAGCACGACGCCGGCGTCCGGCCTGAACGACACCCAGGCACGGTCGTTCCAGCTCAGCGGATCCTCGGTGATGCGGGCCGCGTTCATCGTGCTGGCCCGCACCACGTGGCCGTCGTCCAGCCTGACGTGATAGACGGTCATGTCGCCGAGATAGGCGATATCGTAGACCTCGCCCTCGATGGCGTTGACGGCACCGGCCGGTCTCCTCGACGATATCTTGATCTTCTCGGGCCTGATGGCGAAGGCGACTGCCTCGCCGGTAGCCGCATCGCCGGTATTGTCCGTCCGGATGGTGATGCCGTTGCCCGCGTCGATGCTTGCAGCGCCGGCCTCGCCATGCGCAATCTTGCCTTCGAACATGTTGACGTTGCCGACAAAGCCGGCGACGAAACGGGAGCCTGGCGCCTCGTAGACTTCCGCCGGCGTCGCTACCTGCATCACCTCGCCCTTGTCGATAATGGCGATACGGTCGGCCATGGTCATCGCCTCTTCCTGGTCGTGGGTGACGACGACGAAGGTAAGGCCGAGTGACTGCTGCAGATCCATCAACTCGAACTGCGTTTCCTCGCGCAGCTTCTTGTCCAGCGCGCCAAGCGGCTCGTCGAGCAGCAGGACCTTCGGCCTTTTGGCGACCGAGCGGGCGAGCGCGACGCGCTGGCGCTGACCTCCGGACAATTGGTGCGGCTTGCGCTTGGCGAACTGCTCGAGCTTGACCAGCTTCAGCATCTCTCCAACGCGCGCTGCAATGTGGGGCTTCGGCATGCCGTCCTGCTTGAGGCCGAAGGCGATGTTGTTCTCGACCGTCATATGCGGGAACAACGCGTAGGACTGGAACATCATGTTGACCGGCCGCCGGTATGGCGGGATGCCGCGCAAATCCTGGCCATCGAGCAGGATGCGGCCGGCGGTCGGCTCCTCGAAGCCGGCGAGCATCCGCAAAAGCGTCGATTTTCCACAGCCCGACGCCCCGAGCAGGGCAAAAAACTCGCGCTCGAATATGGTCAGCGACAAATTGTTGACGGCGATGAAGTCACCGAACTTCTTGGTGACCTTGTCGAACCGGATGTACGGCTTGGCGCTCGGGTCATTCCACGGCGCGAAATCCCTGCGGATGCTGCCAAGCGATTTCATATCCCACTCCGTCCTGCGTTCTATCCCCAGAAGACCTGACCCCGGCAGCACCTGCCGGGGTCGTCGATTGTCGCTTACTGCCCGGTGACGATCTTGGTCCAGGTGCGGGTGACGACACGCTGGGTCTTGGAATCGTAGGGGGCGATGGTGAACAACTTCGCCAGCGTCGCCTCGTCCGGGTAGATCGCCGGATCCTCGAGTATCTCCTTGTCGATGAACTGCTGCGATGCCTTGTTGCCGTTGGCGTAGAAGACGTAGTTGCTCGACTTGGCGATCACGTCCGGCTTCATCATGTAATTCAGGAATTCATGCGCCTCGGCGACATGCGGCGCGTCGGCCGGGATCGCCATCTGGTCGAACCACATTTCGGCACCTTCCTTCGGCACGGAATAGCTGATCTCGACGCCACGGTTGGCCTCCGTCGCACGG
The DNA here is from genome assembly GCF_040318115.1 of Mesorhizobium sp. M1312. Classification (NCBI taxonomy): domain Bacteria; kingdom Pseudomonadati; phylum Pseudomonadota; class Alphaproteobacteria; order Hyphomicrobiales; family Phyllobacteriaceae; genus Mesorhizobium; species Mesorhizobium sp. M1312. Next base: position 114,382 of record NZ_JAMYLQ010000006.1, read on the forward strand.
TCGCGCGCCTGGAACACGTCGCCCGACCAGCCGACGGCCAGGCAGATGTCGCCATTGGCCAGGGCGTTGATATATTCCGACGAGTGGAACTTGCGGATGTAAGGCCTGATCTTCAGCATCAGTTCTTCCGCCTTGGCGAAATCGTCCGGCGACGTGGTTTCGGGATCGATGCCCAGATATTTGAAGGCGTTCGGGAGGATGTCGCTCGGAGAATCGAGGACATAGACGCCGCAATCCTTCAGCTTGGCCAGCTTTTCCGGGTTGAAGAACACGTCCCAGCTATCGATCTTGTCGGTGCCGAGCGCTTCCTGCACTTTCTTGACGTTGTAGCCGAGGCCGACCGTGCCCCACATGTAGTTGATCGAATATTCGTTGCCGGGATCGTACTTGGCTGTGCGCTCCGAAACGATGTCCCACATGTTGGAAATGTTGGGCAGCTTAGACTTGTCGAGCTTCTGGAACACACCTGCCTGGATCTGGCGTGCGAGGAAATTGGCTGTCGGCACGACGACGTCGTAGCCGCTGCCGCCGGCAAGCAGTTTTGTCTCCAGGAGCTCGTTGGAATCGAAGGTATCATAGGTGACCTTGATGCCCGTTTCCTTGGTGAAATCCTCGATGATCGAGCTGTCGATGTAATCCGACCAGTTATAGACGTTGACGACGCGATCCTGGGCATGAGCGCCGAGGGTGAAAAGCGTCAGAAATGCCGAGGTCGCCGAAAGCCAGAACGCTTTGCGGGTCATGCGTGTCTCCTTTGATGAGTGTTCCATCGCCAGCTCGTCGCGGGGCTGCGCGGCTGGGCGTTTGCTTCAGATTATTGGGCTTTCCGACAAGCGACAAGCGCGAACCGCCGACACCTTGGTGGTTCGATGTGCAGTGGCCGAGCTCCCCATTCCCATGTCGTGATTCAGGTGGCATTCCGGCGCCGTCAAAGGCTCTCGCCACGGCGCGGGCAGGGATACGACGATGTTGTCCGGTCTCGGTCGGGCCGGAGGGGAGACTTGGCAAGATGAGCCTGTCTTGTTGTTGCCGTATTGGCAGCCTGCCCGCGCGGCTGCGCCATTGTCAATGGCTCATCTCGCTTTGGCGTGCGCTGCAATCAATTAGGCGACGGCGTGCCGGTGACACCCGGCCGCACAGGCCGCGCATGACGCTTGAATTCGAGCCCGATATGGACGAGCAGCGCCGTGACCACGACTGTGCCGCCAATGATGGTGCGAACCGACGGCACCTCGGAATGGATGAGCCAGACCCAGATCGGGCCGAGGATCGGCTCGAAAGTGCCGAGCAGTGCTGCGACCGCCGCCGGAACAAGTCGGGCGCCGGTCGCGAAGAAGGCAAGGCCGAGACCCAGATTGACCACGCCGAATGCAAACAGGAAGCCCATGTCGCTGCTGGAAACGTCGAATTGCGATGCCTGGGACGCCGCGAATGCGGCGGCAAGCATCGTGCCGAGGCAGGTCGCCGGCGTCATGCGCACATGGGCAAGGCGCCGCGTGATGACGGTGGCGATCGAAAACATCACGGCGATGAGCAGCGCCAAGCCGTCGCCGATGGGCGACACGGCGCCATCGAGCGATTCCGATACCATGATGGCAACGCCGGCAATGACGGCGGCAATCGCCACCCAGGTCGCCAAGGCGACCCGTTCGCGAAACAGCACCCAGGCAAACAGCGCCGCCAGGAGCGGCACGCCGGCCTGCATCAAAAGGATGTTGGCGACGGTGGTGTAGGCGAGCGCCACGACGAATGAGGTCGATGCGGTGGCGAAGCAGAACGCCACGGCAAGGCCGGGCAGGCCCATGCCGCGAAACAACCTCACCGTGCCGTGCCAGCCGTCGCGCCAGACCATGAAGCAGATCAGGAAGGCGGCGGCCCAGACCGAGCGCCAGAACACCACCGTCCAGCTGTCGCCGGCGTCGATGAAGCGGGCGATGGCGCCGCCGAAACTCCACATCAGCGCCGACAGGAATATCAGCAGGAAGCCGACACGCTCCTCACGCAGCGAGACGGCAGGCGAAACGGCTGTCGGTGATGATGATGTATCGGTCATGATTGCGACTGTCGGCGATTTCAGGGCGGCACGATACACAGCGGACGACAGAAACGTGCCGCATTCGCCTAGCGCAAAGGCAATGCCGGGGCGTGATCCACCGAACGGCGACAGTTGTGGCAAAGACGGCAGGTCGCGGTCTCACTGGAAATCGAATGCGCTTAATCCAGTCACCATTTCGTCGAGGCCGAGCGGGCGCGTCACCGGCGGCTCGGCGCGCGCGAGGCAGCCGATGCGTTCGCACAGCCGGCAGGCCGGGCCTATCGGCGTGGCCGGATTGATGCCCTGTCCGGCTTTTCCGGTCGCTGCGGCAGCCGGCCCCGGCAGTGCCGCGCCGTAGACGATCTCGTCACGAAAGCCGATGTCGCAGCCCAGCAGAAGTGCAGTACGGCGCGGGCGCTCCGAAAACGAGCCTTGCGGCCCTTCGAGCGTGCGGGCGACGCAGAGGAACTCGGCGCCGTCGGGCATTTCCACCGCCTCGACGAAAATCTGGCCGGGCTGGGTAAAGGCGGCATGCACGGGAAGCTTCGGACAGCCGCCGCCGAAGCGGCTTTGCGGAAAACCCTGGCTGCCCGCCTTGCGGAAGCGGTTGCCAGCATTGTCGACCTCAAGCAAGAAGAACGGCACGCCCGGGATGCCCGGCCGCTGCAGCATGGTCAGGCGGTTCGCCGCCTGCTCGAAAGAGACGCCGAAACGCGAGCGCAGCACGTCGATGTCGTAACGGGCGCGTATCGCCGCCGCGTGAAAAGATTGATAGGGCATCATCAGCGCATGGGCGGCGTAGCGGCCAAGCTCGAAGCGGGCGAGCCGGCGGGCCTCATCCGTGGTCAGCTTCAGCGCCTGGATCTCGCCTGCCACCGCCACCGTCATGCGGATCAGGCAGGCCTCCATCGCCACCTCGCGCAACTGGTCGAACGGCGACAGGCGCTCGGACAGAAACAGACGTTGCGAGTGGCGGTCGTAGCGGCGGCGCCAGTTCGGCATGGTGGCGACCGGCAGCACCTTGACGACGATGCCGTATTCGCGCTTAAGCCAGGTCTTCAGCGCACCGAGCAGATCGTCGCCGGGATCGAGCACCGACGTGAATGCCTCGGCCTCCTCTTCGAGCGCGGCAAAGTGGTTCGGCCGGCGCTCGAAAATCTCGTGCACCTCGTCAATCGGCAAGCGGGCGCCGGAGAGTGCCGTCGCTTTGCCCTCACGCGCGAGAAGCTCGTTGAGGTCGGAAAGGCGCTCGGCCTGCTCGCGATAGGCGCGAAACAGTTTTATCACCGCGGCGGAAGCGTTGGGCGCCGCCTCGGCAAGCTCGATCAGCTCCTGGTCACCAGGCAATTCGCCGACCAGCAGCGGATCTGAAAACACTTCCTTCAAGGCGCCGACCGACCCCCTCGCCTCGCCCTGCAATTCATGCGGGTCGACCTTGTAGACAGATGCCAGCTTCAGGATCAGCTGGACCGTCAGGGGCCGCTGGTTTCGCTCGATGAGATTGAGGTAGGACGGCGAGATGCCGAGCCCTTCGGCCATCGCAGTCTGGGTCAGGCCCTTGGCGCTGCGGATGCGGCGAATGCGCGGCCCGGCGAAGATCTTCTGATCGGCCACTCGACTGTCCTTGACAGAAATTTACATGACTTCTGCACGGCGATGCATGCCGGCGTTTTACAATCGTGACAAATTTACAGCGCCTGGCTGTCAAACGCAACACAGGTTTTCTCTTATTTCCTCGGCAATCCTCTGGTTTTCCTCGCCTGTTTCGCGCCGAAATGTAAATGCTGTCACACCAAAACGGCACGGAATTCTCCCTAAGGCGGCGTTTCCATCCAAGCAGCTATTTACCCGGAGTGACCAAATGACCGATTTTTACAACCTCGTCCCCTCGGCGCCGGAAGGCCGCTTCGACGGCGTCGAGCGGCCCTATTCGCCGGGCGACGTGAAGCGGCTGCGCGGTTCGGTCCAGATCCGGCAGAGCCTCGCCGAAATGGGCGCCAACCGGCTCTGGAAGCTCATCCACGAGGAGGACTTCGTCAACGCGCTCGGCGCCATGTCGGGCAACCAGGCGATGCAGCAGGTCCGGGCCGGGCTGAAGGCGATCTACCTGTCTGGATGGCAGGTCGCCGCCGACGCCAACACCGCATCCGCCATGTATCCGGACCAGTCGCTTTATCCCGCCAATGCGGCGCCCGAACTGGTCAAGCGCATCAACCGTACCCTGCAGCGCGCCGACCAGATCGAGACCTCCGAAGGCAAGGGGCTTTCGGTCGACACCTGGTTCGCGCCTGTAGTCGCCGATGCGGAAGCCGGCTTCGGCGGACCGCTCAATGCCTTCGAGATCATGAAGGCCTTCATCGAGGCGGGTGCCGCCGGCGTCCACTACGAGGACCAGCTGGCGTCGGAGAAGAAATGCGGCCATCTCGGCGGCAAGGTGCTGATCCCGACCGCCGCACACATCCGCAACCTCAACGCCGCGCGACTTGCTGCCGACGTCATGGGCACGCCGACGCTGGTCGTCGCGCGCACCGACGCGGAAGCGGCAAAACTGCTCACCTCCGACATCGACGAGCGCGACCAGCCCTTCGTCGACTATGGAGCCGGCCGCACGGTGGAGGGTTTCTATCACGTCAGGAACGGCATCGAACCTTGCATCGCGCGGGCCATCGCCTACGCGCCGTACGCCGACCTGATCTGGTGCGAAACCTCCAAGCCCGATCTGGCGCAGGCCAAGAAGTTCGCCGAGGGCGTGCACAGGCACCATCCCGGGAAGCTTCTCGCCTATAATTGCTCGCCGTCGTTCAACTGGAAGAAGAACCTCGACGATGCCACGATCGCCAGGTTCCAGAAGGAACTCGGCGCCATGGGCTACAAGTTCCAGTTCATCACGCTGGCCGGTTTCCACCAGCTCAATTTCGGCATGTTCGAACTCGCCCGCGGCTACAAGGCGCGGCAGATGGCTGCTTATTCCGAACTGCAGGAGGCTGAATTCGCGGCGGAAGCCCACGGCTACACCGCGACCAAGCACCAGCGCGAAGTCGGCACCGGCTATTTCGACGCCGTGTCGATGGCGATCACCGGTGGCCGATCTTCGACCACGGCCATGCATGAATCGACCGAGCACGCCCAGTTCAAACCGGCGGCGGAATAGCAGCAACGCAACAAAATAGAGGAACGCCCCCAAAGGGGGATAAAATACGCTGAAGGAGAAGACCAATGGCATCGATAAGCCGCGTCAAGGAACGGGCCGAAGAACAGGCCACCACCATGAACGTCGACCAGCAAGCGACCATCCGCATGCTGGCGAATGACCTGCACAGGCTCAACCAGTCGGTGATGAAGGCTGTCGAGGCCGGTGTGTCAGTGGAGCTCGTGCGCTCGGCACGGCACCATGGCGGCGACGGAAACTGGGGCGATCTGCTGATCCCGGTGATCGTTACGCAGCGGAGCCTCGGCTGACCGAAATCCGACCAAAGCCTGTCGGTGGATCCGGCATTACCTGCGCAGTCTCTGCGCAGGTAATCTGCATTTGCATGACCAGTTTGCATATGGGCCCAAAACAGAACTTGCTTTAAATTTTAACGTTTATTGCGATATTCTGGATATCCGCCATTTCAGCTTGACATAGGCAGCGATCTCACTGCAATTGTCTCTAAAGTTTCAACCCTGCATTGAAACCAGACGAGTGCCCGTCCCGCTCATGCGCCCCGTGAACCGCGATACCAAGACCGTAAACCAGCTGACTTTGGGGAGCCGCAATGTGGACCCCGAGATGCTCACGGACTTCACCCGCGTGCTCGTCGTCGGGAAATCGCCGGTCAACCGGGTGGTGGTTTCGAAAATCGTCGAACGATCCGGGCTCAAACCGATCTCGGAATCGCCCGAAACGGCAGCAACGACGTTGCGATCGCTCATTCCCGGAGCTGTCGTCCTCGATGGCGGAGCGGACAACAAGGACTGCGACGCGCTGATGTCCGGTATCGACGCGCTGCGACGCACCTCGGGCAGGTCGCTTCCCTCGGTGATCCTGCTTTCGACCAAGACCGGCACACCGGAGAGCCTCGGCCTGTCGAGCGTCGTCGATGCGGTGGTCGTCAAACCGATCACGACCGAACGGCTGCAGCCGGTGATCGACCACCTGATCGGGCTCGGACGTAACTAGCCAGCATCCGATCCGGCTGACACGCCCTTCCTCGCTTCTCGCGATCGGATCTGGATATCTTTATGTCAGTATGTGACCGCCTCACGGCGAACCCAGTCCGATGTCCTTTTGCAATTGCGACGCATCTGGGATAGCACATTCGAACAAATCCGCAGGCATGTTCCGACTTCGCGACATGGCTGTCGATATTGGCGGATCATGACATGTCCTCAGAACAGACCATCGCCGCGCTTTGCAGGAAACTCGGACTGCGTATCACCGGTCCGCGCCGCGTCATCATGCGCGTTCTATCCGAATCCAGCGACCATCCGGATGCGGTGGAACTCCATCGCCGTGTTGTCGCCATCGAGCCGACGATCGCGCTCGCCACTGTCTATCGCACCCTCAGCCTTCTGCGCGAAAAGGGCATTCTGGAGCGGCACACCTTTGGCGATGGGCGCGCCAGATACGAAACCGTCCCCCGTGAGCATCACGATCATCTCATCAACATCGAGACGGGAGACGTCGTCGAATTCCAGTCGGCGGAGATCGAGCGGCTCCAAGAGGAAATCGCTCGACAGCACGGGTTCACGATCATCAGCCACAGACTGGAGATCTACGTGAAACCGATCCAGAAAACGCGACGCTCTCGTCAATCCGGAGAATGACCGCCCGTTTCTAGCGTTCCTCACCGATCTCCATTCGGCCCACTTTAAGTGTGGTGACGGCGAAGGCCGCGATGAAGGCGGCGGACAGCATGAGAACGATGGTCGGCGCCGGTGCGCTATCGATGAAGAAGGACAGATAGACGCCGAGAAACGACGCGGCGACCGCAATCGCCACCGACAGGATCAGCATGGCGCTGAACTTCCTTGTCAGCAGGAAGGCGATGGCGCCAGGCGCGATCAGCATGGCGATGGCCATGATGATGCCGACCGCCTTCAGCGCGCCGACGATGGTGAGCGAGATCAGGCAAAGCAGGCCGTAGTGGAGCAGGTTGACCCGAAGACCAACCGCGCGAGCCTGAGCCGGGTCGAAGGCGTGCAGCAGGAAGTCGCGCCACTTGATCCCGATGATGCCGGCCGTAATCGCAGCAATGAGCCCCGTTTCGACGATGTCGCGCAAGCCGATGCCCAGCACGTCGCCGAACAATATGTGGTCGAGATGCACCTCGGACTGGATTTTTACATAGAGCACCAGGCCGAAACCGAACATGCCGGAGAAGACGATGCCCATTATCGTGTCCTGCTTGATGCGGCTGTTATCCTTGAGGAAGCCGGTGGCGAGAGCGCAGACCATCCCGGCGGCGAAGGCACCGACCGAATAAGGAAACCCAACGATGTAGGCAATGACCACGCCGGGAAAGACGGCGTGGCTGATGGCGTCGCCCATCAGGGACCAGCCCTTGAGAACGAGGAAGCAGGAGAGCAGCGCCGTTGGCACAGCAACCAGAACCGAAACAATCAGGGCATTGACCATGAAGCCGAACTGGAAAGGGGCAAGCAGCGAATCGAGGATGCTCATGGGCTGACCTCCAAGACCCTCGCCGCGCGGCGGCGGGCTGCCAGCATTCCATGCTTGGGAGCGAAGAAGAAGGCAGCGAGAAAGATCAGCGTCTGCAGGACGACGATGATGCCGCCGGTGGCGCCGTCGAGGAAATAGCTGGCATAGGCGCCGCTGAAACTCGTGGCCGCGCCGATGACAACCGCGATGACGAGCAGGCGCGGAAAGCGGTCCGTCAGAAGATAGGCGGTCGCGCCGGGGGTCACCACCATGCAGATGACGAGAAAGGCGCCGACGGTCTGAAGCGCGGCGACCGTGGAGGCCGATAGCAGCATGAAGAACATGATCTTGAGCGCGCTCGGGTTGAGGCCGATCGAGCGGGCATGGCTCTCGTCGAAGAAAACCACCATCAGATCCTTCCATTTCACCAGGAGGATGGCGAGCGAGACAAAGCCTATGATGGCGAGCTGAAGCGTGTCTTCCGGGGTGATCGCCAAGATGTTGCCGAGCACGATCGTCTGGATATTCACGGAGGTCGGCGACAGCGACACCATGAATAAGCCGAGGCCGAAGAAGGAGGAGAAGATCAGGCCGATGATGGCGTCTTCCTTCAGCTTGGTGCGCTGGTTGAGGAAGAGCATCGCCGCAGCGGCGAGCCCGCCGGAGAAGAAGGCACCGATCGAGAAGGGAAGGCCCAGCATATAGGCGCCGGCGACGCCCGGCACGATCGAATGCGAGAGCGCGTCACCGATCAGCGACCAGCCTTTCAGCATCAGATAGCAGGACAGGAAGGCGCAAACACCACCGACCAAGGCGGACACCCACATGGCATTGAGCATGTATTCGTAGCCGAACGGCTCGAGCAGGACACTCATTCGTCCGGTTCCCGCATCTTGTGCTGCATGGCTCCGTTCTCTCCGTAGAAGACCAGTGGCCGTTCGTCGTCGGTGATGACGGCAAGGCGGCGCTTGTCGTCGTCCTCGTGCAGCCCGGCGCCGCCCAGCACGAAATGACGCAAGACGCCGCCAAAAGCCTTTTCCAGGTTCGCCTGCGTGAAGGTCTGGCCTGTCGGCCCGTAGGCAAGGACCGTGTTCCGGAGCAGCACGGCACGGTCGCAGAACTCCGGCACGCTACCCAGATTGTGCGTCGAGACCAGCATCACCCGGCCTTCGCGCCGGAGCGCGCGCAGCAGTTCGACGATAGCGTCCTCGGTCCTGACGTCGACGCCGGTGAAGGGCTCGTCGAGCAGGATGACGCGCCCGTCCTGCGCCAGCGCCCTAGCGAGAAAGACGCGCTTCTTCTGCCCGCCCGAAAGCTCGCCGATCTGGCGCTTGCGGAAATCGCTCATGCCGACACGCGCAAGCGCGGCCGCAACTGCCTCGCGATCAGCCGCCTTCGGAAGGCGCATCATACCCATATGGCCGTAGCGACCCATCATGACGACGTCCTCGACCAATACTGGAAAGTTCCAGTCGACCTCCTCGGCCTGCGGCACATAGGCGACGACGTTCTTCCTCAGAGCGGCCGCGGCCGGCTGTCCGAGAACAAAAATCTCTCCCTTTGCCAGCCGCACGAAGCCCATGATGGCTTTGAACAGCGTCGACTTGCCCGAGCCGTTGACACCGACAAGTGCCGTGATCGTGCCTGTCGGAATTTCAAAGCTCGCATCCCGCAGCGCCGTGTGGCCGTTGCGGTAGGTGACGGTAGCGCCGCGGACGGCGAGACCGCCTCCCGCATCCTCGGACGCGGGGGCAAGAGGCGGAACGGCTTCGTTCATTGCGACAGCCCTGCGGCGAGGCCTTTCTGAACCGTATCCGATGTCACCCGCAGCAGGTCGATATAGGTCGGCACCGGGCCGTCCGCCTCGCTAAGAGAATCGACGTAGAGGACGCCACCGTAATGCACCCCTGTCTCGCGCGCGACCTGCCGGGCCGGCTTGTCCGACACGGTGCTTTCGCTGAAGACGGCGACGATCTTGTTTTCCCTGATGGCGTCGATCACCTTGCGAACCTGCTGTGGGGTGCCTTGCTGGTCAGCGTTGATCGGCCACAAATAAAGCTCCTTCAGCTCGAAATCGCGTGCGAGGTAGGAGAAAGCGCCTTCGCTCGACACCAGCCAGCGCCTGTCCTGAGGGATCGAGGCTAGCTTATCGCGGATCGGCGCGACGGCGGCCTCTATCTTTGCCTTGTAGGCTTCTGCATTGGCCTTGTAGGTCTCGGCATGCGCCGGATCGTGCTCGACGAAGGCGTTGCGGATGTTGTCGACGTAGATCAGCGCGTTTGTCGGCGACATCCAAGCATGCGGGTTCGGTTTGCCCGTATAGGGTCCCTCGGCGATGCTCATCGGCTGGACGCCCTCGGAGACGATAGCGCCGGGTACGTCGCTAAGGTTCTGGAAGAATTTTTCGAACCAGAGTTCGAGGTTGAGGCCGTTCCACAGAATGAGCTTTGCGCCCTGCGCCCGCTGAATGTCGCCCGGCGTCGGCGCGTAATTGTGGATCTCCGCTCCCGGTTTGGTGATCGATTCCACGATTGCTGCGTCGCCCGCCACGTTCTTCGCCATGTCGGCGATGACGGTGAAGGTCGTCACGGCCTTGAATTTTTCCTGCGCTTTCGCTGGGCTTGAAGCCACCGCCGCAGCGAAAACCGCAGCCATCAACCCGACGACAACCCGTCGTCCGTATCTCTCGATCATCAATTTCTCCTGTCGCGATTCTTATGTCTCGCCGGTGGCCGCCATTATGCGATTGCGACGCTCGCTTCTCGCGTATTCCGCAATTGCGACTGATTTGCAAGTAGAAAACGGCTTGACGTCGTAGATTGTATGCGGCCGCGCGATTTGGCGTCGGCTACAGAGCAGCCCTATGGCGGAGCGGACAACAAGGACTGCGACACGCTGGCGTCCGGCATCGATGCGCTGCGGCGCACGTCCGGTTCGACGCCGAGCCCCGCGATCAGCCGGCTTTCCCGATGCTTTCGACCAGCCGGGGCAGTTCCGAGAGATCGGCTATCTGGCGGAAGCGAGGCGCGGTGACCGGCGGCTCGACATGTTCCAGCACCCAGGTCAGCTCGTGCGGCACGTGGATGCCCCAACTGCCGGCCTCGATGGCCGGCACCACGTCCGATTTGAGCGAATTGCCGACCATCATGCTTTTTTCGGCGCCATCACCGTGGCGGCTGAAGACCCTGACATAAGTGGCGGGGCTCTTGTCGCTGACGATCTCGACGGCATCGAACAGGTCGCCGAGGCCCGATTGCGCCAGCTTGCGTTCCTGATCGAAGAGGTCGCCCTTGGTGATCAGCACAAGGCGATATGCATCCGCCAGCTTTTCAACGGTTTCGCGCGCATGGGGCAGCGCCTCGATCGGATGGCCAAGCATCTCGCGGCCCGCGGCAAGAATTTCGGCGATGACCGAGGCCGGCGCGCGGCCCTCAGTAATCTCGATCGCCGTTTCGATCATCGACAGGGTAAAACCCTTGATGCCGAAGCCGTAGACGGCGAGGTTGCGCTTTTCCGCCTCCAGCAATCTTGCCGAGATATGTTCCTCCTCGGCATGATCGGCGAGCAGCGCGGCAAAGCGCTTTTCGGTTATGCGGAAGAACTGCTCGTTCTGCCAGAGCGTGTCATCGGCATCGAAGCCGATCGTAGTCAATTCATGATTGTTCTGCATTCGACGTCTTCAACCGAGGCCATTGAACTTGCGTCGAACCTAAGCCGCCCGGAGCAGTTTTCAACTGGGCAGGCGTACGCAGGGCTGGCTCCCCTTCCCTTCCATCACCGGCCACGGCTATACTCTAGAATCCGCAACCCAATCTGGTGAATGATGCCGCCTGCAAAAAAGGAAGTCCGTCCGTCGAGCCGCGGAGGACGTATCCGCACGCCTGCTTTCGTGAAAAATCAACGTGGTGTGAAAAACTGGAAGGAAGTCGGCGCCTGGCTGGCGTGGCGCGGCATCGAGGATATCGAATGCATCACGCCCGACCAGGCGGGTGTTGCGCGCGGCAAAATGATGCCGTCGAAGAAATTCACCTCCAACACCTCGCTGGCGCTGCCTTCGGCGGTGTTCATGACGACGATCTCCGGCGGCTATCCGGAGGACGGCAACGGCTTCCACTATCCGGAGGACGACGGCGACCTCAAGCTGATGCCGGACCTGTCGACACTGACCGTGGTGCCGTGGGAAGAGGACCCGACGGCGGCGGTCATCTGCGATCTCGTCCACCAGGACGGCCGCTCGGTCGAGTTCACGCCGCGCAACGTGCTGAAGCGTGTGCTTGCCGCCTACGACAAGCGCGGGCTGAAGCCGGTGGTGGCACCCGAGATCGAGTTCTACCTCGTGCGCAAGAATCCCGATCCGGACTACCCGCTGACCCCCCCGGTCGGGCGTTCGGGACGGGCGATCGGCGGTGGCGCTGGCTATTCGATCGCCGGCGTCAACGAGTTCGACGAACTGATCGATGACATCTACCATTTCTCCGAAAGCCAGGGCCTGGAGATCGATACGCTGATCCACGAGGAAGGCGCCGGCCAGCTCGAGATCAATCTGCGCCATGGCGATCCGATCGAGCTAGCCGACCAGGTGTTCATGTTCAAGCGCACCATCCGCGAGGCGGCGCTGAAGCATGAGATCTACGCCACCTTCATGGCCAAGCCCATCCAGGGGCAGCCCGGGTCGGCCATGCATATCCACCAGTCGATCATCGACAAGAAGACCGGCAAGAACGTCTTTTCCGCCGAGGACGGCTCGGAAACCGAAGCCTTCTTCCATTTCCTCGGCGGCATGCAGAAACATGTGCCGAACGCGCTGGTGATGTTCGCGCCGTACGTCAATTCCTATCGCCGGCTGACGCAGTCGGCTTCGGCGCCGGTCAACAACAAATGGGGCTACGACAACCGCACCACCGCCTTCCGCGTCCCGCGCTCCGACCCGGCAGCCAGGCGCGTCGAGAACCGCATCCCTTCCTCCGACGCCAATCCCTATCTGGCGATGGCCGCATCGCTCGCCTGCGGGCTAATTGGCATGACCAACAAGATCAAAGCCGAACCACCGGTTCTCACCACCGCCAACGAGGCAGAGATCGACCTGCCGCGGAGCCTGCTCGAAGCCGTCGACCTGTTCGAAGCAGACGAGGAACTCTGCGCGCTGCTCGGCAAGTCGTTTGCCGCGACTTATGCGGCGATCAAGCGGGCGGAATTCGAGACCTTCATGGAAGTGATCAGTCCGTGGGAGCGGGAGTATCTGTTGTTGAATGTTTAGGGGAGTAGGGGAGTAGGCAGTACGGCAGTAGGGCAGTAGGGCAGTAGGGGGCACGTAATGGCGAAGATCGAGTCCTACAGGGATCTGATCGTCTGGCAGCAGGCAATGGACCTGGCAGTATCAATCTATGAAGTGACACGAGCTTGGCCGAAAGACGAGCTCTATGGAATGACAGGTCAGGCGTGTCGGGCAGCTACCTCCGTGCCTGCCAACATCGCTGAGGGTTACGGCCGAGAGAGCCGAGCTTCCTATCAGCAATTTCTCAGGATCGCCCAAGGATCCCTAAAGGAACTGGAGACGCATCGTATGATTGCGCACCGTATCGGAATCGCCTCGCACGAGGCGGTCGAACCTTTGATGAACCGCAGCGAGAGCGTAGGGACGTTATTGCGCCTTCTGATCCGCAAATTGTCACCTGAATAACTTCTACTCCCCTACTCCCCTACTCCCCTACTCCCCTAACCGAGCATCATGCCCTACCAATCCCCGATCTCCCCCGGCCGCTCCTGGTATGAGGACACGGCCGGCCCCCGGCCCGAATACCTGGCGCTCGACGGCGACCGGACATGCGACGTCGTCATCGTCGGCGGCGGCTTTACCGGCCTGTCGGCGGCGGCGCACCTTGCCAAGGCCGGCAGCAATGTCGTGCTGATCGAAGCGCATCGTTTCGGCGACGGCGCATCGGGCCGCAATGGCGGCCAGCTCGGCACCGGCCAGCGCGCCTGGGTCGAGGAGCTCGAAGCGGAATACGGCTTTTCCCGTGCCAAGGCGCTGTTCGAACTCGCCGAAGAGGCCAAGGCGCATCTCCTCGAATTCGCCGCCGCCAACAAGATCGAGATCGACTATATGCCCGGCCAGATGTCGGTGGCGCACAAGCAGCGCTATGTCAACGATTACAAGGCGCATGCCGAGATCATGGCTAACCGCTTCGGCTATCCGCACATCACCTTCATGGACGCCAAGGTGACGGCCGAGCGGTTGGGCTCGGCGCGCTACTTCGGCGGCACCCGCGACACCGGCACCGGGCATATCCATCCGCTGAAGCTGGTGATCGGCACGGCAAAGGTGGCGGCGCAGGCGGGCGCGCAGCTGTTCGAGCAGACGCCGGCGACCGGCATCGCGTCGGTTGGCGGCAAGGTCAGGGTTACGACGCCGAAAGGCACGATATCAGCCGAGAAATGTCTGATCGGCGTCAACGCTCATGGCGGCACGCTCGAGCCGATCAGCGCTGCGCATATCATGCCGATCGGCTCCTTCATCGGCGCAACGGCGCCGCTGGGAGCTGACACAAACGTGCTGCCGGGCGGTGAGGCGGTCGATGATTCCCGCTTCGTCGTGCGCTACTTCCGCAAATCAACGGATGGACGGCTGCTGTTCGGCGGGCGCGAGATCTACGCGGTCAACGATCCGAAAGATATCCATGTCCACATCCGCCGGCAGATCGCCGAGCTTTACCCTGACCTCAGGGATGTCGAGATCAGCCATGGCTGGGGCGGCTATGTCGGCATCACGATGCCGAGAAAACCCTTCGTGCGCGAGGTGATGCCCAATGTGATCTCGGTCGGCGGCTATTCCGGTCACGGCGTCATGCTGTCGAACTTTTTCGGCAAGCTCTATGCCGAAACCGTTGCCGGCAACCGGGACCGGCTGAGGCTGATCGAGGACCTGAAAATCCCGACCTTTCCCGGTGGTCGACGCTTCCGCGCGCCTCTGCTCTTTCTTGCGCTCAACTGGTATGCCTTGAGGGACAGGATATAACCATAGATTGCAAAATCCCTTGCAAGTTGCAGAATCTATCGCAAAGGTGCAGAATCCGCCCGGCAAGGGCGCAGTGATGCCACAATCGCCGGCAAAGGATGCCCGCTCAGGGCAGTTGAGCGGGGATTTTGCGGGCCTGTCCGCGTTGGTTTGGGACCGATGCCGACCAAACGCCGGTTGTCCCGGCGCAGGTCGTAAGAACGTCGGCCCGCAAATGGAGGTGCAAGAGTGAGAGAGCCCTTCAGTTTCGGCGCGCCGGAACGACGGCGCTTTGCGATGCAGTTTGGCTACGACATGCGGCCCAGGTTCTGGCAGCAAATCCGGTCGAACTTGCATCTGGTCATCGCCGCGTTTGGCACAGCAGCGCTGCTTGGCGTGGCTGCGGTAGCGCTATGGCTGGCATTGCCGGCCGACGAGAGACAAGCGGTCGCGAGTCCCGATCAGATCGTTTCAAGCATTCCGGTAAAAACAACAAGGATCGTGCCGGCCGCGGCCTCGAAGATCGCCGCGGTGCAGCAGGCTGCGAGCAAGACCGATGCGGTTTCGCCGGCGGTGGTTGCGGCGAAGGCCGAGATACCGGCGCTGGCGCCCAATGATCCTCGCTGGACAGGATCGGGACCGAAGACAACATCCGGCCAGATGGCAGGCCAGGCTGAAAAAACGGCAGACAAACCGTCCACTGCGGCGGCATTCGCCGATCCGGCAGCGAAAACCAAAGTGGCAGCATTGCTTGCCAAAGTTGCTGCTCCCGACAAGACGGCGACGGACGGCGCGCAAACCGCCGCCATTCCCAACCCGAAGCCGGGAGAGCCGGCGGCGACACAGAACGATGGCACCCAAGCCAAAGTCGAGGCCAAGAAAGCGAGCGCGGCAGAAACCGGACGCATCCTTAGGGGCGTCACCATGCGCACCGGACCGAAGAACAGTGCGGCCGCCATAGTCACCGTTCCCGCCAAGACCTCTGTTCAGGTGATGGGCTGCAAGAAATGGTGCCAGATCGTCTACAACGGCAAGCGCGGCTGGATCTACAAGAGCTTTGTCAAGACCGGCGCCTAAAGCGCGTCGCGTTTGAATGGATTCATGCGACGCGCTTTAGGTTCTTGTTTTTTGTGCATGTCGTTATCGCAAAACCGCTGCGCACTTTGCGCGACATGCATTAAGGCTGGTCAGGCGATCCCTTGACGTCGCACCACGGCTCGGATGGCTTCTGTAATACAGTCGGCCGCCGCGTCCGGCGAGTGCGATGAACCGTCAAGTCGAACTTGAAACCGACTGGGTCGGACGGCTCAGATGCAACGTCCGCCGTCGACTTCCAGCGCCACGCCAGTGATGAAAGCCGCCTCGTCCGAAGCCAGCCAGAGCGCCGCGTTGGCTATGTCGAGCGGCGTCGAAAGCCGGCCAAGCGGGATCGACGCGCGGAATTTCTCGCGGATTTCGGGTGTGTCGGCGCCCATGAATTTTTCCAGCATGCCGGTCTCGCCGGCGACCGGGCAGAGGCAGTTGACGCGGATGTTCTTCGGCGCGAGTTCCACCGCCATGGACTTGGTCGCGGTGATCGCCCAGCCCTTCGATGCATTGTACCAGGTGAGGCCGGGCCGCGGCCTGATGCCGGCGGTCGAGGCCGTGGTCAGGATAACGCCGCCGCCCTGCCTATCCATGACCGGCACAACCGCCAGGGCGGCGTGGTAGATCGCCTTCATGTTGACGGCCGTGATCAGGTCGAAGGTCGTCTCGTCGACCTCGAGCATATCGCCGTTACGATGGGTGTAGCCGGCATTGTTGACCATGATGTCGATGCGACCGAAGGCACTCTTTGCGGCATCGACCATCTCGTCGAATTCGGAACGCAACGAGACGTCCGTCTGGGTCCAGATCGCCGCCTGACCGATCTCGTTGGCGACGCGTTCGGCGCCCCTGGCGTTGAGGTCGGCGACAACGACCTTGGCGCCCTCCTCGGCAAAGCGCTTGGCGATACCCTCGCCGAAACCTGACGCGGCACCGGTAATGATGGCAACTTTGTTTTCCAGGCGCATGACTTTCTCACTCAAGATTGAAGACGATCGCTCGGGCAGCCGCCGGCGATGACCGCCGAACGATCAGTATACACGCTCGATTTCTCCTTTGGCTTTCGCTTCGATCCCGCTCTATGCTGCATTTGCGAAGGCCACCCGGAACACCTCGCCGACAAGCCGCCGGGTTGCGCCAGTGTCAAGGGCATCAAGGCCAACCGGGCAAACCCATTGGCCTTGGGATGTGACGTCGTGGCACTGGAAAACCTAAATCGATTAGATTATATCCACCGCGTCACAGCGACCGGGGTTAAAGCGGACAGACCATGACCAGCCAGATCATTCCCGTCGAGCCTTTCGACTTCATCATTTTCGGTGGCACCGGCGATCTGTCGGAACGCAAGCTTTTGCCGTCGCTCTATCATCGCCAGCGCGGCCATCAGTTTTCCGAACCGACGCGCATCATCGGCACGTCGCGCTCGAAAATGACCGATGAGGAATTCCAGGCTTTCGCCAGGCAGGCGATTTCCGACCATGTGAAACCGGCCGATATCGACGCCACGGAGCTGAAGACGTTTCTTGCCCGGCTTTCCTATGTCTCGGCCGACGCGACCAATGGCGCGGGCTTCGACAAATTGAAGACGGCGATCGGCGACAGCGAATGCATCCGCGCCTTCTACCTGGCGGTGGCGCCGGCGCTGTTCGGCGACATCTCGCATAAGCTGAGAGAAAATGGGCTGATCACGCCGAACTCGCGCATCGTGCTGGAGAAGCCGATCGGGCGCGATCTCGCCTCGGCACGCGAGCTCAACGATCTGGTCGGCGATGATTTCCATGAAAGCCAGATTTTCCGGATCGACCACTATCTCGGCAAGGAGACGGTGCAGAACCTGATGGCGTTGCGCTTTGCCAACGCGCTCTACGAGCCGCTGTGGAATTCCGCCAATGTCGATCATGTTCAGATCACCGTGGCCGAGACTGTCGGCCTCGAAGACCGCGTCACCTACTACGACAAGGCCGGCGCGCTGCGCGACATGGTGCAGAACCACATGCTGCAGCTCCTCTGCCTCGTCGCGATGGAGGCGCCGTCATCGATGGATGCCGACGCCGTTCGCGACGAAAAGCTGAAGGTGCTGCGGGCGCTGAAACGCATCAACGGCAACGAAGCCCCCAAGCACACGGTGCGCGGCCAATACCGTGCCGGGGCCTCGGCCGGCGGGCCGGTGAAAGGCTATGTCGAGGAGCTCGGCAAGAACAGCAACACCGAAACCTTCGTTGCGCTCAAGGCCGAGATCGGCAACTGGCGCTGGGCGGGCGTGCCGTTCTACCTCAGGACGGGCAAGCGGCTGGCGACCCGCGTCTCGGAGATCGTCATCGAGTTCAAGCCAATCCCGCACTCGATCTTCGGCGACAGCGCCGGGCCGATCTCCGCCAACCAGCTGGTCATCAGGCTGCAGCCCGACGAGGGCGTCAAGCAGTTCATCATGATCAAGGATCCGGGGCCGGGCGGCATGCGGCTGCGCCAGATACCGCTCGATATGAGCTTCGCGCAATCCTTCGACGGCCGCGCACCCGACGCCTATGAACGGCTGATCATGGACGTCATCCGTGGCAACCAGACGCTGTTTATGCGCCGCGATGAGGTCGAGGCAGCGTGGAAGTGGATCGACCCGATTCAGGACGCCTGGGAAAGCGGAAGGCAAGAGGCGCAGGGCTATACGGCCGGCACATGGGGCCCCTCGGCCTCGATTGCGCTGATCGAACGCGACGGGCGGACATGGCACGAGAGCAATTGAACGGCACCGCCTACAGCTGGCACGCGTTTGCCGAACGCCCGGACCTGGCGGCAGCACTTGCCGGCCACGTCGCAGGCCGCCTGACCAATGCAATCGCCGAGCGCGGCACGGCACTGCTCGCCGTTTCCGGCGGCACGACGCCGGCGAGATTTTTCGCATCGCTTTCGAATATCCCGATCGCCTGGAACAAGGTCACTGTGACGCTGGTCGATGAGCGTTGCGTGCCGGCCTCCTCTCCGCGCTCCAACGCCGGGCTGGTCGCCGCCAATCTTTTGCAAAACGCGGCCGCAGCCGCACGTTTTGTGCCGCTCTACCAAGAGGCGGAAAGCATCGAGGATATGTCTGAGGCCGATAGCAGGATGTTGCGGTCGCTGCCCTGGCCGCTCGACGTGGTCGTGCTTGGCATGGGAACCGACGGCCATACCGCATCGTTCTTTCCTGACGCCGATAATCTGCAAAAACTGCTCGACCCGTCCTCGGAAGGGGTCGTGCTCCCGGTTCACGCGGCAAGCGCCGGCGAGCCGCGCCTGACGCTGTCGCTGGCGCGGATCGTCAGGGCCGGCTTCGTCGCACTGCACATCGAAGGTGAAGACAAGCGCAAGGCATTCGAGAGCGCGATGGCATCGGGAACGCGAAAGCCCATTCGTGCCGTGCTCGACGCCGCCGAGAGGCCCGTAGAGGTTTTCTGGGCACCCTGATTTCAACTTGCCAAGGGTCCCGGCAGACAGCCGGAAGGTGTTTGCGGGACCTCGCCTGAAAGGACCGACACCATGACCGCGAGACGCGACATCGAAGCCATCACCGACCGCATCCGCCAACGCTCCAGACCAGGGCGCGAGGCCTATCTCGGCCGCATCGCCGAGGCCTCGAACCGCACCGCCAACCGGGCCGTGCTTTCCTGCGGCAACCTCGCCCATGGCTTTGCCGTCTGCAGCCCTTCGGAAAAGGTGGCGCTGGGCGGCGACAAGGTGCCGAACCTCGGCATCATCACCTCTTACAACGACATGCTGTCGGCGCATCAGCCTTTCGAGACGTTTCCAGCGCTGATCAAGGACGCGGCGCGCGAGGCCGGCGGCATTGCCCAGGTCGCCGGCGGCGTGCCGGCGATGTGCGACGGCGTCACGCAAGGCCAGCCCGGCATGGAGCTGTCGCTGTTCTCGCGCGACGTGATCGCCATGGCCGCGGCGATCGGGCTGTCGCACAATATGTTCGACGCGGCGGTCTATCTTGGCGTCTGCGACAAGATCGTGCCGGGGCTGGTGATCGCGGCGCTGACCTTCGGCCATCTACCGGCGGTGTTCATCCCGGCCGGGCCGATGACGACGGGCCTGCCCAACGACGAGAAGGCCAAGGTCCGCCAGCTCTATGCCGAAGGCAAGGCAGGAAGGGCCGAACTGCTCGAAGCCGAGTCCAAATCCTATCACGGGCCGGGAACCTGCACCTTCTATGGCACGGCGAACTCCAACCAGATGCTGATGGAGATCATGGGCCTGCACACGCCAGGCGCCTCCTTCGTCAACCCCGGCACGCCATTGCGCGACGCGCTGACCCGGGAGGCGACGAAGCGGGCGCTGGCGATCACCGCGCTCGGCAACGCCTACACGCCGGTCGGCCGGATGATCGACGAGCGTTCGATCGTCAACGGCATCGTCGGCCTGCACGCCACCGGCGGATCGACCAATCACACCATCCATCTGATCGCCATGGCGGCCGCGGGCGGCATCGCCATTACCTGGCAGGATATTTCGGACCTTTCGGAAGCCGTGCCGCTGCTGGCGCGGGTCTATCCAAACGGCCTTGCCGACGTGAACCATTTCCATGCGGCAGGCGGGCTCGGCTTCCTGATCCGCGAACTGCTCGACGAAGGCATCCTGCACGAGGACGTCCAGACGGTTTGGGGCGAAGGGCTGCGGCCTTATGCGGTCGAAGCCAAGCTCGGCGCCGATGGCGGCGTGGTGCGCGAGGCCTCGCCTCGCGAAAGCGGCGACGCGAAGGTGCTGGCGCCGTTCAAGAAGGCGTTTCAGCCGACCGGCGGGCTGAAAATGCTTTCAGGCAATCTCGGCCACGCCGTCATCAAGACTTCCGCCGTGAAACCGGAGCGGCGCATCATCGAGGCGCCGGCAAAGGTGTTCGACAGCCAGCAAGGGCTCAACGAGGCGTTCAAGGCCGGCACATTGACCGGCGACTTCATCGCCGTCATCCGCTTCCAGGGGCCGAAAGCCAACGGCATGCCGGAGCTGCACAGGCTGACCACGGTGCTCGGCGTCCTGCAGGATCGCGGCCAGCATGTGGCGCTGGTCACTGACGGCCGCATGTCGGGCGCCAGCGGCAAGGTGCCGGCAGCGATCCATGTGACGCCGGAGGCGGTCGAGGACGGGCCGATTGCCAGGATCCATGACGGCGACATCATCAGGCTCGACGCCGACGCCGGAACGCTGGAAGTGCTGGTGCCGGCAGGCGATTTCGCGCTGCGGCGAGCAGCGGACAGCGATCTTGTCGGCAATGAATTCGGCTTCGGCCGCGAGCTTTTCGCTGGGTTCCGGCAAATGGTCGGGCGTGCCGACCACGGCGCCAGCGCATTCGGAAACAATGCAGCGGAATTTGCACTGCGGTGAAAAAGGGCGGCTGGCTGTCGATTTCCACCCAATTTTGCCCTTTTGGGCACTATGTTACCTTTAAGTCATTATTGACCTATCACTCGTGAACGGTCATTCGTAGCCGATGCAGCGGGGAGCGGGATCGAGCGCTTCTGCATCTTCCAGAAACGGCAAAGTCCCACCCTAAGCGGAAGCTCGTTCGCCCCGGGCCGAATTCACGCACTCGACCCAAAGGCGACTTATGCCTGTCCCACCGCGAATGGCCGCTTAGCGCCGCATTTCGGACCTATTGTCGACTGACGCCAAAGCCCAAGAGCGGAAATTGGCGAGGGACAGTTGCGATTGCCCCAAAAGCGGACAACGGCTAATCCACGAACAGTTGCACGACAATCCTAGATCATCAAAGCCGGATCAAATGGGCATTTTGTCAGGTTTTCAAAACCGTTGTCCGTGATCAAAACCTGCTCTTCGAGCTTTACGCCTTCACGGCCACCAACGGCACCGATATAGGCCTCAACGCACAACGTCATCCCCGGCTCGAGAACATAGTCGAATGCTCCCGGGACAAAGTTTTGAGGATAGAGGATCGCGGGATATTCGTCGCATAGACCGATGCCATGCATCATGACGCCATATCGCTGATCCACGAACTCGGCAGGGAGCTTGTGGCCGTGCTCGGTTAGTTCGTTGAATGATACTCCAGCTTTGAGCATGGCCATGTTGGTTATCACGTGTTCGTACGCGATTGCGTGTAGCCTTCGCTGTTCGTCGGTCGGCCTGCCGTCGCCGCAATACCAAGTGCGCGAAAAATCCGCACACATGCCATAAGGCCCGACCATGTCGGTGTCGAAGGCGACCAGATCCCCTGGCATTATGCGTCGAGGGCCGGCTTCTTGCATCCACGGGTTCGTGCGCGGGCCGGAAGTCAAAATGCGCGTTTCGATCCACTCGCCGCCGCGGGCGATGCTTTCGGCATGAAGAACCGACCACAATTCAGTTTCCGCTATGCCGGGTCGCAAACGCTCGCGCATTTTGCCAACAGCGATTTCGCATGTGGCTAGCGAGCAGCGCATTGCGTTGATCTCGTCGACACCCTTGATGGCCCTCGCGTGCTCCATGAGTTGCATGCCGTTGCAGACCTCGATACCGACTGCTTCCATCGCGCGCAGGCCGGGAATTTCGATCTTGTCGACGGTAAGACGTCGGTTCTTGCCAGCGCAGCGTCGCATTAATTCATCGATCTGCCCCGCGAACTGTTTGGCGATTGCTTCCTCTGCATCTCCGGCAACGAAATAGTAGAAGCCCGCCCCACCGTCGCGGATTTCGTTGATGAGCGGCAGGTAGGTCGAGAGATGACTGCAGCGGTGAAAGTCCCACAGAACGACATAACCGTCCGCTGACACGAACACGGCTCGCGACGGGTTGTGCATGGTCCAGATATGCATGTTCGAGGAATCGGTCGCATATCGAATGTTCAGCGGATCGAAACAAAGCACGCCGGCGTAATCCCGTTGGCGCAGTTGTTGCACGAGGCGGTCCAGCCGAGTTTTCCTCATCCGTTCCAGATTGGGGGCAGTGAGTCCTAACTGCTCCCATTCAGCAAATGCCACATCAGTCGGGCCGATTTCCACACGATCGTTGTTGTCGATGCTCCCGTCCGCCTTCAGTGCCGTTGCGCCTCGCGTAGGATCAATCTTGTGCTTCACGATCGAAAACGAAGACAAATGATGGTTCCTACTGCCGAATATGCGTGTCGGTGGTCCCGCCGCATTCACTGTCACCGCTGAAGATCACGATCGACAAGCGCTCGGATTCGCGCCGAAGGCTTGGCGGAAGCATTTCGAAAAATGCGAGGCCGACACGAAACCGCATGCGATTGCGATATCGACCACCGGCAATTCTGTCTGTTCAATGAGACGCTTTGCGCGACTAAGTCTCAAATGCAGGTAGAAGCGCATGGGAGACGACGTAATCGACTGCTGGAAAAGCCGTTCGATCTGACGCTGCGAGCGGCCGACGCATTTTGCGACGTAGCGGGGCGGCAGTGGGTCCTCAATATGCTCCTCCATGATCCGAATGACGTCTGCCAGCGACTTGCAGATGCCGGTTTCACCAGCATTGATGGACGATTGTCTATCTGAAGCAGGGCGCCAATGCCCGGCAGTCGTATGTCGGCAGACAGCTAACGCGATGTCTCTGCCAAGGCGCTCGCTGATCAGCTCCATAACGAGGTCGAAGGACGCGAATTCTCCTGCGCAGGTCAGGAGGTGAGGATCGCGAACGAACAGTTGGTCGGTAACCTGGAGGCGGCCAAACTTTTCCGAGAGGGCGGCCCTCTTGTCCCAATGGATTGTGCAAGCGGTATCGTCGAGTAATCCACTTTCCGCCAGCAGCCATGTTGCAGTACCCAACGCCGCGATTGGAACCCCGTGCCGCTTGCAAAGCCGAAGAATCTTCGTGAGGGAAGTCGACATCTGCTTTTGGACCGGCTCGCCCGCGCAGACGATGACCATGCTTGGTCCCTTGGCGGACTGAATGCATTCTCCAGTGCCTAAAAAATTGCTGCCGACCGAAAGGATGAACCCGCAGGCGCATTCAACCGGCTGGCCATCCGGGCTCGCAATCGTCCACTCGAAGGAGGATCTGCCGGAGATGGAATTCGCAAGGCGAAGGGGATCCACGAAGGATGAAAGGCCTAGCTGGGAAAATCCCGGTAGTGCAAGAATAACCAGTCGGAACACGTCTTGGATGTCGATCACCTGCCGGCTGGGATTCCATCCCACAATCCGCGAACGGTCTCCCGCTGAAAATGGCGCATTCATAAGGTCATACATCCTCGTTGACGGTCATCAACATCGAGCGGGGCGTTGGCACCAGCGTCTTGCAGGATGGACACCGCCGCCATCAGCCGCGGACGTTGTGCTTGCGCTTCATGAAGTCCTTGGCGGTCTCGACCGCCACCGCGGCGTCGCGGCAATAGGCATCGGCGCCGACGGCCTTGCCGAACTCCTCATTGAGCGGCGCGCCGCCGACCAGCACGACATAGTCGTCGCGGATGCCTTTTTCCTTCATCGTATCGATGACGACCTTCATGTAGGGCATGGTCGTGGTTAAAAGCGCCGACATGCCGATGATGTCGGGCTGATGCTCTTCAATCGCTGCCATGTATTTTTCGACGGCATTGTTGATGCCGAGATCGATGACGTCGAAGCCGGCGCCTTCCATCACCATGCCGACGAGATTCTTGCCGATGTCGTGGATGTCGCCTTTGACGGTGCCGATGACCATCTTGCCCTGCTTGGGCGCGCCGGTGGCGGCGAGCAGCGGGCGCAGGATGAACATGCCGGCCTTCATCGCGTTGGCGGACAAAAGCACTTCCGGCACGAACAGGATGCCGTCGCGGAAATCCTCGCCGACGATGCGCATGCCTTCGACAGCGCCTCGGTCAGCACCTTGTAGGGCGCCCAACCGCGCTCGAGGAGGATCTGTGTGCCTTCCTCGATCTCGTCCTTCAGCCCGTCATAAAGATCGTCGTGCATCTGCTGCACCAACTCGTCGTCGGAAAGGTCGGAAAGGATGATCTCGCCGTCGGACATGTCGGGTCGCCTCACGCATAGTTCAAGGAGGTCGGTACCCCATGCGAAATGGGGCACCGACCAGGCTTCCGGTTGGAGCCTTGCGAGTCTGCTAGGCTGCCAGCCAGACTTTCTGCAAATCCATCTGGAAAGTCTGGTGGATTGCATAGTCCTGAACTTTTTTGTTCATGTGACCAAAGAGGCTTTGCCAGAACGGCTGGATGATGACCCCAGAATCCTGCAGCACATCTTCGATGTCCTGCATCAATTCCTTCCGCTTGGCGGCATCGCTGACCGAGAACGCCTTCTTGAGCTTGGCGTCGAAGTCGGGATTTGCGTAAGCAGTCTCATTCCAAGCCTCGCCAGTGCGATAAGCCAGCGCTAGGACCTGAACCCCGAGCGGTCGCATGTACCAAACGGTCAGCGAATAGGGATACTTCGCCCAGTCGTTCCAGAAAGTCGAACCCGGAAGCACCGTGCGCTTGACCTTGATGCCGGCCTCTCGAAGCTGCGCCGCAATGGCGTCACCGGTGTTCTTCTGCCAGTCTTCGTCGATCGAAATCAGCTCATGCTCGAAGTCGGCATTTCCGGATTCAGCAATGAGTTTCTTCGCGCCCTCGACGTCCCGGCTTTTCTTAGGCAGGGCAAAATATTCCGGGTGGATCGGGCTGACGTGATGGTTTTCGCCGACCATTCCCCGTCCTGCATAGCCGAGTTGAAGGACAGTGTTGTTGTCGACCGCCATCTGCAAGCGCGTTACGGACCTTCTTGTTGTCATATGGTTTGTTGGTCGTGTTGGTGCGGCACACCAGCGTCGTTGCGGTGGCGACTTCCGATTTGACCACGTCCATCTTGTCCAGGATGTCGATGAAGTCAGCCGGCGTCTCCATATTGACGTCGATCTCCCCGGAGTCGAAGGCAGCCACCGTTGCCTGGAAGTCGGTTCCATAGTCGACGAATTGCACGCCATCCAGCAGAGCTTCGCCGCCCCACCATTTGCCATACTCGCGGCGTTTGACTTCAGCCTTGCTGCCGACCGCGTAGGATACCAGTTCGAATGCCCCCGTTCCGATCGGCTTTGCGACCGGGTCGGCGCCGCCGGCATCGAAACTGCGATGGACGATCAGTCCGGGGTAGTCGGTGAAATTCGCGATGATGGCGATGTCCGGGTCGCTAAGCTTGAGCTTGACGGTATGGTCATCGACCTTGACGATAGCTCCATCTCTCGCCTTGCCGGTCTTGGCGTCAATCAGTCCCCCGACGCGCGCGGCCATCGAATTGCCGGAGACGCCCTTCTCGCACCAGCGGGTGATGTTGAGGACTACGTCATCGGCGTCGAAAGCGTCGCCATTGTTCCAGGTAACACCCTTTCGGACATGGAAGACATATTCGGTGGCATCGTCATTGACCTCCCAGCTTTCCAGCAGGACAGGTTCAAATGTGAATTCGTGTGTGTAGCGAACCAGCGGCTCAAGCCAGCAGCGAGAAATGTTGGCAAGCTCAACCCAGTCATAGTAGGTACGCGGGTCTTTTTGCGCCTTGACGGGCATGGACACACGCAGGGTTCCGCCCTTCTTTGGCTCGGCGGCGCGTGCGGGCTGGGGCAATGCTACGCCAATCAGGCCGTAGGCCATTGCCGCCGAGGCGCCGAACGTGCTCGCAAGCGCGAGAAACTCGCGCCGGTCCATTTGTCCGGCTTTGACGTCGCTAGCCATCTTTTCGATGGCAGCCGGAACGTGATTCCCATTGCTTCTGAACAGTCCCATTTTCTTCTCCCTTGTTGGTGTTCCCGGATATTGATCGCATGGGCTCTTGGGCGGATGCCTAGGCAAGGCTTGGCGAGATTTCCTCCTGGCGTTGCGCCACGAATGCATCGAGTTCCTCGCGCACGGCCGGATCCATCGGCGGCTGCTCGTAACTCGCGATGATCGATTTCGCCTTCTCACGGCAGCGCTGCGCCATGTCCTTGGAGCCTTTGACCTTCCACTGCTCATAGCTGAGGTAATCGAGGATCTCCGGCGCGAAGAATGCGTCCTTGAAGTTGAGCGTGAAGGAATCTCCGAGATAGTGGCCGCCGGGGCCGATGCGCCGCACTGCTTCGAGAGCGTCGTCGAAATGCTCGAACGAAATCCCCTGCGCGTATTTTTCGATCAGCAGGTTCTGTTCGGCATCGGCGACAAACTTCGACATGCAGCATACGAGGCCGGCCTCATCCCAGCCGCCCGCATGCATCATCAGGTTCGCGCCTGCACTCGCTCCCGACATGTAGGCGATCGCCGATTCGTATCCGGACTGAGCATCGAAGGTCTTTGCGGACGACTGGGATGCCGTCGTTCGCCACGGCAAACCATACCGCCTTGCCATCTGGCCGATGACGGCGTTGATCAGAGTGACTTCGGGCATGCCGGACATCGGGGCGCCGCTGCGCATCGACACCGAGACTGAATATTGCCCGTAGATCATTTTGGCGCCGGGCCTGACCAACTGGGTGTAGGCGAGCGCTGCGAGTGCCTCGGCATTCAACTGCGCGATTGTGGCCGGGATGTCGGCGGGAGTGTTTGCCGCGCCGAGCACAAAAGGCGACAGCAGGACGACCTGGTTCGCCTCGACGAAAGCGCGGAGCCCATCCAGCATGGTCGAATCCCAGACCAGAGGTGAGTTTCCCGATACGTGACCGAGCATCACTGCGTTCTGATCCATAAAGGCCTTGCCGTGGACGATCTGCCCCATGGCGATCGAGTCCTCGGCTCGCTGCTTCCCGGTCGTCAGACCGAAGAAGGGCATGTTCGTTTCCACCAGGCTCGAATGGTTGATGTGCAGATGGCGCCATGGAACAGCGATGTCGGTCGGCTCACAGGTGAACCCGCCGGCGATATGGAACCCCGGCAGCATCTGGGTCAGCCGGTTCATGTTCCGTAGATCCTCGATCGTGGATGCGCGTCGCACACCCTCAAGGTCCCGGACGTTTGGCGCGCCTTGCATGGCGCCGAAGGTCATTGTGTCTGGCGCGATTTCGAAACGCTGTGACGGATCGCGAGACGTCATCTCAAAACGGGATGGGGCCTTGGAGATGAGATGCATCAGCATCTCGCCATCGAGGCGCACACGTTGGCCTTGGACATCGGCGCCAGCCTCCTTCCATTGCCGGATCGCCGTCTCATCACGGAATTCGATTCCGATCTCGCGCAGGATCGCCAACGAAGCCTGGTGAATGCGCTCAAGCTGCTCAGCGGTGACGGCCTCCACAGGCCGAATGCCGTACTTGATGGTCGAGACGCGAGGCCTCTTCTCGGATTCCCGGGCAGCTACGACCGACGCGCGTCCTCCGCGGCGCCGGATTACGGGAGCATCAGAGTCCATCATCGCGTTTTCCCGGAGGGGCGCTAAGGTCCCCGTCAACAGAACTTTCTTCGGTCCGCGTACGGAACGCGGCCCTGCTCATTGACGTTGATAATAGGGGCCAACGATCATCCTGAGAATGCGCAAAAGGTTTCGCTGGTGTTAAACTCAGTTTATCTCTGGGTTGACAGCGCAGGCACTCGTTACCTGGAAAGACAGCCCGAAAAGCGACGCGGAGGTGGGTATGAGAACCGAGGGAGCGTTGACCGGTAGCCGTCTAGTCTAAGGGCGTAATTCCTTCGACTGAGCGAGGAACCAGTCCACCAGAACCTTGCACCTCTTGTTTTTGCCTGCGTCATCATTGGACAAGAGGAAGAAGGCGCGGTCGGTCTTGATCTCAGTCGCGATGGGCCGAACCAGCAGGCGGTTGTTAAGCAGGTGTTGGGCGGTCAAGGACCATCCCAGCGAGATTCCTTCGCCTGCAAGAGCTGCCTGGAGCGCCAGTTGATAGTCATTGAATACAATGTTCGGTTTGGTCTCGCTGGCATCTCCGCCTGCAAGCTCGACCCATTCGGGCCAGCTCATTCGCTTGCGAAAGGCATCGGACGAATGAATGAGCTGGTGTCGAACCAACTCATCGACGCTCTTTGGAGCGGGGTGCGCCAGAAGATATGCGGGGGAGCAGACGGGAAAAATGATCTCGTCGCATACGAACCGGCTGTTGGTCCGGTCAAAATCCCGTGGCCGCACCCATACGGTGACGTCTACTTCGTGATCAGGCTCGATATCCCGATCGGTGGCGACAACCTTGATCTTAACGTCCGGATGCTCTTCCTGGAAATGATAGAGCTGGGGCGCAAGCCAATGTGCCGCGAGAGATGTCGACGCAGCAAAAGTGACGTACTTCGTTCCGCGATCGGAAATAGTCTCAAGCCGCTGTTCCAGACGGCGGAAGCAAGTGCGCACCTCATCGTAGAGCTGCCTCCCTGCCTCCGTTAGCTGCACTCCTCGATTGTCACGGGCAAAGAGCGCGGTCCCGCAATGCTTCTCGAACATCTTGATCGAGTGCGAGACGCTCGGTTGCGTCACACTGAGCTCGCTGGCTGCGCTTTTGAAACTTTGGGTCCGGGCAGCCGCTTCGAAGACAAAAAGCGAATGCGTCGAGGGCACCAGGCTGCGAAGCTTTGACATGAAGCAGATCTATATCAGACGCTATCTTTTCCGTCTACGAGACTCCCGCCAAGTGGTCTATTCAAACAGGAAACCAACGCGACCGCGGATCGTAGCATCGTCACCGGCAGCCTTAACTCAGCGAGTTGGCAGTGAATTCGTTCAACCAAACAACGACCAAAGCGCGCAAAGTCGTTCAGCCGCCCCACCCCGAACCGACTATGTCCGGCTGGTACACTACGGCAGGGCCGGAGTTGGCGCTGGTGCCGCAAGAAGGCGACGTTGCGTGTGACTGCCTGGTGATTGGCGGCGGCTGGATGGGGCTGCACGCGGTCCGTCGATTTGCCGAACTCAACCCGCAGTCCTCGGTTGTCCTCGTAGACGCCGGCCGCATTGGGAACAATGCATCCGGACGGTGCATGGGTTTCGTCATCGATCTCGCGCACAATCCTCGGAAGCGCGATTTCGTCGAAGACATCAAGGGGAACAAGGAAGAGCTGTTCGTTAACCTGGACGGCATCGCCTACATCCGAAGCGCTGTCGAAGAGCATGGGGTCGATTGCGACTGGGACGCGCAGGGAAAATACCACAGCGCGGCCACCGTTCACGGTGTGGAGGATCTGCACCGCTTTTCGGAGGCGCTGGATAAGCTTGGGCAGAACTACAGCTGGGTCGAGACCCCCGAAATCCAGGCGATCACCGGCAGCAAGCACTACATCAAAGCCTTGCATCATCCCGGCACCGTCTTGGTCCAGCCTGCGAAGTATCTCAAGAATGCGACAAGAAGCCTGCCCGCGAACGTCACCGTTCACGAAAACACCCCCATCGTGGCGGTGCAGTTCGGGGCGCCGAAGCACATCTGCGAGACGCCCGCCGGAACAATCAGAGCTTCGAAGGTCATCATCTGCGCGTCAGGCTATCTGACGAGGTTCGGTTTCTTCGACAACCGCGCCATACCGCTGTACACGTTTGCGAGCATGACACGACAGCTCACCGAGAGCGAGCTTTCGCGGGTGGGGAACAAGAGAGCCTACGGACTCATACCAGCCAACAGCTTCGGCACGACGGTTCGTCGCACGATCGACAACCGGCTTTTCCTTCGCAACGTCTATTCCTATGCGACGGACTTCAAGACCACCACGCAGGATGTGATGAGGGCTCGGGTGCAGCAGCAGATCGCGTTCGATCGGCGGTGGCCGGAGATCTCCTCGATCGGCTTCGAGGCCAGCTGGGGTGGCCTTCTTACCCTCGCGCAAAATGGCGGAATGGTCTTCGGCGAGTTGGCGGAGAAGGTCTACGGCGCCGCTTTCTGCAATGGAACAGGCGTGGCGCGAGGAGCTGCCTTCGGCAAGGCTGTAGCGGATCTGGCGTCAGGGCGATCATCGCCGGTGGTCGACATCCTGAAGACGCGCGCAAGTCCCAGCAAGCCCTATCCCAAGCCTGTCACAGCGATGGGCGTTCGCATCGTAACCGCGGTCCGTTTCCGACAGGCCGGCGCTGAAGTCTAGATACAACGAGAGAGATCATGGCGGACCTGAAGGGCATAAATCTAGCAATGCAGACACCGTTCGATGAGAATGGTGCGATCAACTACTCGATTTTCGAAGATCTGATCGAGAAGTACGTCGCCGCGGGTGTTCACGGGCTGGTGCTTGGCGCAGGGACCGGGCAACACCCCTATCTTACCGAGGCCGAGTGCAACCGCCTCTACGAAGTAGGCGCAAAGCGAATAGCTGGTCGCTGCAGCGTCATTTGCCAGACCTCTGCTTTGAATATGGACGAAGTCATCAGAAGGTCGCGTCATGCGGAGTCCGTCGGCGCCGACGCATTGATGGTTCTGCCACCCTACCTGGAGGGTCCGAGTGATGAGCAGGGAATCTTCGACTTTTACAAGGCAATCGATGCTGAATTAGGCGTCGACCTGGTCGGCTACAACATCCCACAGGCCACCGGCATTTCGGTTTCACCACAGCTGTTTGAGCGCCTGAGCCAGTTGAAGAACTTTAACTACATCAAGGACAGCGCAGGGGACTTTACTGTCCATCAGGAGTACCTGCAGACAAGCGGAACGGTGCTCAATGGCTGCGACACCACCACGCTCTACGCTTTGATGGCCGGGGCCCGCGGCGTCATATGGGGTGGTGCGAATTACATGCCTTCTGAAGCGGTCGAGCTATATAGATTGGTGGACCGCAAGGAATACGAACAGGCGCTAACGCTCTGGCAGCGGATGTTGCCCTCGTTGCTCTTTATCTGGAGGTCTCCCTATACGCCGTCGGTACTTCGAGCGGCGCAACTGCGCGGCTACGGAACAGGTAATGTTCGCAGCCCCTTGAGAAAGCTCTCCGAAGATCAGGAAGCGCAGCTTCGCCGTTCGCTTGAACCGTTGGGCGTGTAGACAGGGCCGTCGCGACGAACGACGTGGTGCTTGGTTACGTCAAAAGTGTCGAAGGCAGGCAAACAGGATTCGCACTGCAGTGAAAAGGGCGGCTCGTGGCCGCCCTTTCGCCGTCGTCGAGCTGCGTCCCTACTGCACCCTCAGTTCAGCTCGCTCGCCGGCTTTGATGGTCACCGTGCTTTCCTTCGAGCTGTTGTCCAACATCTGCGAGACGACCGCGTAGTCGCCGGCCGGCAGCGCCGCCTGATATTTCTCGTCATAGGCGTAGCCGAGCGATTTGCGGTTGCCGTTTATGTCCTTCTTCGGATCGAAAATCTCGATCTTCGAGGCCCCTGGCGCGGTGATCGCCAGCACGCCGGCATTGATGGCGATCTTCAGATCCTGATTCTCACCGGCCTTGACGCTGAACGGCTGCTCGGCGACGGCAAGGTCGACCGTCGCCGTCAGCACATAGTCATCAGGCGGCAGATCGAACTTGCTGTCGGGACCATAAGCATGAGCCACCTCTTGCCTCGTCCCGTCGATCTTCTTTTTTGCCTTGAACACCTTGAAGCCGATGCCCGAACCGTCGGCCTTGTCGCCACCGGCGGTATAGTAGGCGTTGGCAACGACATGGCCGACGCCGACGATCATATCCTTGTCGACGACTCTGCCGGCAGTGAGCGGGATAGTTTCGGTGACTTCGCCCTGCCCGATCCTGACCGTCACTTTCTGATCGCCGGCCGGTAACACGACCTTCGTGTCGCCATAATAGGTCGCGGGTGTATCGACGCCCGGATAGGCGATCACGACAGCCGCGCCATCGGCCACGTCAGCGCCCTCACTTGGCCGCGGATGAATGATGAGCGTGGCGGCATTTAGCGTGAAGAGGGGTTTGTAGACCTGGCCCGCCTCGACCATGATCTTCTGTTCGGTCCTGGCCTCGCCATAGCGTGCGGCAATTATGTAGCCGCCCGGCTCCAGATTGCCCTTGTAGGCTCCGTATTCGGTGGTGACGTAGTCGCCGCGCGTGCCGTCGGACTTTGCCTTGTAGATCTCCCACGAATTGTCGTCGGTGACGGGATCGCCGCCCTCGGCAAGCACCACGACGGGCATGAAGTTGAACTCCGGCTTTTCCGGCTCGGGGGCCGGTTGCGGCGCAGGGGCTGGTTCGGGTGCAGGTGCGGCGGCGATGGTTTCGACCAGCGCGTCCTGCAGCGCCTTCTCATCGGACGCCTGGATGTATTTGCCGCCGGTGTTGTCGGCGAGGCAAGCAACCTGCTTGCCCTCGTCCGCGGTCAGGCCGAAGCCGACGACGTTTACGGTGAAGTCGACACCGGCAGCCCCCAGTTCCTTGCCGAGCGCGCAAGGGTCGCCTTTGCAGGTCTCGAGCCCATCGGTGATCAGGATGACGGTGGCCTTGTCCTCGGTGTATTTCAGCGCCTCGGCCGCCTGTTTGACGGCTGATGTCAGCGGCGTCTTGCCGATGAATTTCAGGCTGTCGGCGGCAGCGGAAACAGCAGCTGCCGCGCCGGCTTGCGGCGGCACGATGAGCTCGATGTCCTCGCAACTGCCCTTCTCGCGATGGCCATAGGCCATGAAGCCGATTTCCCTATCGGCGGGGACCGATTGCAGCACGGTTCGCAGCGATTCGCGGGCGATCTCGAGCTTGGGCTTGCCGTCGATCTGCGCCCACATCGAGCCGGAGGCGTCGAGAACGATGACGACGCGGTCGGCGGCAAGGCCGAGCGTCGTCATCCACAACAGGAGAGCCGCCGCAGCGACGCTCCGCGCAAGTCCCGCCATGAAAATTCTCCCCCAGTCAGTGGCCGCGAGTCCGGGGAAGCTATTTGACGCCGCGTCAGGACACAAGCCCGGACGCCGGGCGTTGGTAGGGTCGGCCACAAGCCTTGAGCCAATCACTCAATACGTCGTGCGACGCTCTTCGGAAGGCGGCCGGCCGAACTGCAGCCGATAGCTCTGGGCAAAATAGGAGTGTGAGGTGAAGCCGGTGGCGATCGCCACGTCGAGGATCGGCATGTTGGTCTGGCGCAGCAATTCGCGCGCCCGCTCGAGCCTGAGCCGCATGTAATAGCGGCCGGGCGTCACCGTGAGGTGACGCAGGAACAGGCGCTCGACCTGACGCACCGACAGGCCGGCCGATTTGGCGAGCTGCACCGCCGACAGCGGCTCGTCGAGATGATCGGCCATCAGCTCGACGATGCGCCGCAGCTTCTCCGATTTGCCGGTCAGGTCGCGCTCAGGGCCGACGCGCTGGCGGTCTCCGGCGGAGCGGATGCGCTCGTGCTGGAACTGGTTGGCGACGCCGTTGGCAAGGCTCGAGCCGAAATCGCCGCGCACGATCTCCAGCATCAGGTCGATCGAGGTGGTGCCGCCGGCGCAGGTGTAGCGCTTGCGGTCGATCTCGAAGACATTGCCGGTGCAGTTGATGTCGGGAAACCGCTCGACGAAGCCGGCGCGGTTTTCCCAGTGGATCGTGCAGCGATAGCCTTCGAGCTGGCCTGCCTCGGCGAGCAGATAGGAGCCGACCGACAGTGCGCCGAGCGCGTTGCCGCGCCGGCCCCAGCTGCGCAGCGCCGCCAGCACCTTGCTCTTGCCGGGAAACTCGGTCGTCAGCCCGACCGAGACGAAAAGTATATCGACCGGCGGCAGATCGGCGACGGCATAGTCGATCTTGAGCGGCAGACCGTTGGAGGCCATGACGGCATCGCCGTCGGCCGACACCGTCGTCCAGCCATAGAAGTCGTGGCCGAGCAGCCGGTTGGCCGACCGGAACGTGTCGATTGCGGCGGCCAGCGAGAACATGGAAAACTTGTCGACCAGCAGGAACCCGAACTGCCGGCCGCCTTGAATGGGATCGTTCGTGACCGGCCGCTCTGAGGGAACAGTGGGGTTCGGCAAAGCTGAGGCTTTCCAGGTTCAGAAAGACGGCCGTTTCAATCCAGCCGCGAGATAGGCGGAAGCTAGCGTGTTGGCCATCAGCATGGCAATGGTCATCGGTCCGACGCCGCCAGGCACCGGCGTGATGGCGCCGGCCGTCTTCGCCGCTTCCGCATAGGCGACGTCACCGACGAGGCGGGTCTTGCCTTCGCCCTTTTCGGGCGCCGCGATGCGGTTGATGCCGACGTCGATGACAGTGGCGCCTGATTTGACCCAGTCACCCCTGATCATTTCGGGTCTGCCGACAGCGGCAACGAGAATGTCGGCGGTACGCGCCAGTGCGGCCAAGTCCTTCGTGCGGCTGTGTGCGATGGTCACGGTGCAGTTGGCGGCAAGCAGAAGATTGGCCATCGGTTTGCCGACAATATTGGAGCGGCCGACGACCACCGCATTGAGCCCGGAAAGATCCTTGCCGCGCACACGCTCGATGAGCAGCATCGAGCCGGCCGGCGTACAAGGCACGAACGCCGTCTCCAGTTCGCCAGTGCCGAGCTTGCCGACATTGATGAAGTGGAAGCCGTCGACGTCCTTTTGCGGGGCTATTGTCTGGATGACCTTGCCCGCATCGATATGGCCAGGCAGCGGAAGCTGCACCAGGATGCCGTTGATGCCGGGATCGGCGTTGAGTTCGCCGATGATATCAAGCAGTTCCTGTTCGGAGGTCTCGGCCGGCAGCGTGTGCTGGACCGAATGAAAGCCGCATTCCTTGGCGGTGCGGGATTTGGAGGCGACATAAACCTGGCTCGCCGGATCCTCGCCGACGATGACCACGGCAAGACCGGGCTTGTGCGCGCGCTTTTCCATCAGTTCGATCGTCAAGGCCTTGACGCGCCGCACCACGTCTTCGGCGACGCTCTTTCCGTCAATCAACTCGGCCATGAACCACCCTCAACATCGTTCTGCTTCGGGCGGCATTCTCACGAAAATCCGACCGGGCAATCCCGTCAAAGCGCCGTCTTATGCCGCTAACTCGAAACCGGTGGCTTTTATTCTGTTCGGCGCTCAGAAATAGCGCCGCGATCGGCTTTCGGTGAGTTCGCGAACCGCTTCGCGGAATTCGCGCAAGCTGGCTCGGATTTCCTCGATGGAGGCTTGCTGTTCGGCGGCTTCCGAAGCCTGATTTGCCTCGTCCGACGAGGCTCGGGGATAGACCGACTGCTGCTGCGGATAAGGCCCTTGTCCGGCATGGGGCGTTATGGCCGGCGGATAGCCGGCCGCCGGCGGCTGCATCTGCCAGGGATAGCCCATCGGCGGTTGGGCATGGGGGTACGCGGGCATAGGCGGGGCTGGGTACATCCCCTGCTGCTTGACCGGATCCCGCTTTGCGCCTCCGGCAACTGCCGATGCGCCACTGGCCGGTGAGCCACTGGAAGGCGTAGTGGTAGCGTCTTCCCTGCGCGCCTTGCGCGGCACGATCCTGCTCACCGCCGACAGCAGCGCACTGATCGGACCTGACCGCCTGGTGGCCTCGACCGACGGAACGCGCGGTGCCGCCGCCTGGTATGCCGGGTCTTCAAACCGGCGTTCCCTGCGGCGCGGCCGCGAATTGGCGGTTTCGCGCAGGCTCGCATAAGCGCCGCGCGTGGCGCCCAGACCGACACCAGAGGCGAGGCCCGCCAACAGGCCGGCAAGCACCGTCACGGCGCGCGACGGTCCGTTCGGCTCGAGCGGGGCGAAGGCCTTGGAGATCACGTTGATATTGGCGGTGTTGATGTCCTTCTGCTCGCCGGTTTCCTTGGCGCGCAGAAGATATTGCTCATAGACGGAGCGTTTGGCGGCGGCCTCGCGCTCCAGTTCGCGCAGGGTAACCAGGTCGCTGTTGACGTCGCCGCTGCGGACCTTCAACTGCGCCAGTCGGGAGGCCAGATCCTGTTCGAGCTGCACGGCGCGCCTCAGGTCGACCTGCAGCGACGAGGCGATGCGGCGCAGTTCCCCGGCAATACGCTCGCGCGAGCCGGCAAGCTGGGCATTGAGCGCCTGGAGCTCGGGATGGCGCGGCCCGAACCGGATCGCAGCGCGGTCGGCCTCCTGCTTGAGCGTCGCATATTGCGAGCGCAATTCGCTCATGGTGTTGGAGTTGATCTCCTCCGGCAATGTGCCGCTCAGAACCGAATTCACGTCGATCGAGCGCGCCGACGCCGCGCGGGCGTTGAGTTCCAGCGTGCGCGCGCGGGCGATCGCAAGCTGCTGGTTGAGCTTGAGCATCTCGTCGTCGCTGATGAGATGGCCCTGCGCGTCGACAAGGTCGTGCGCGGCCCTGAAATCCTCGACCTTGCGCTCGGCCGCTTCCACGCCCTTGCGCAGCTCGTCGAGCCTGCCCGTCAGTTCGTTGGTCGCGCGGCCAGCGGTGTCGGACTGGATCTGACCGAAGGTCTGCAGGAAAACGTCCGTCATCGTATTGGCGATGAGCGCCGACTTCTCGCCATTTTGCGTGGTGGCGCTAACGGAGATGACGAAGGTCTTGCCGCCGCGCTCGACCGAAAGGCTCTCCGCCAGATTGGCGACGGCCAGCGCACGGCGGCGGCCCTCATCGGCACCCGGCCCGTCATTGCGCGACAGGATCGACCGGATGAGCGTCATCACGCCCAGACCATCAGAACCTTGCCCGTTGAACTCCGGATCGTTGATGAGATTGAGCTTGTCCACGACCTTGTTGAGAACAGTACCGGAGGTGAGCACGCGAACCTGGTTTTCGACGATGGCCAGCGTGGCGTCGGACGCAACCACCGATTGGGTGAGGTCGCGGTCGGTGAGCTTCAGGTCGCGCGGGTCGACGATCAGCTCTGCGGTGGCTTCGTATTTCTTCGGCGTCGACAGCGCGATCGCGACGCCAAGGGTGGTGCCCAATATCGTCATGGCGACAATCAGCAGCTTCGACCGGGCAACGCCGCGGACCACCTGCATCGGATCGATCAACGGCTTCCATCCGTCGTCCTCACGGAAAGACCGCTGCTCGTCACCGGCGTATTGAAGCTCGGACGCGGCGTATCGTGGGTCGAACGCGGCGTATCGGGGATCGAGCGCGGCATGTCGAGGATCGGCATCGGCACGGCGGTCTTCGGAGGTGCTGGCAGCAACCGGCTCCTCCCGCGGCCTGGCTTCGGCATAGTCCGCTTCAACGGCCTCGTCCGCCTCTGGCGGCATCCGGGCGGCCGAAGCGGATGCATGATTGGCTTGAAACTGGCTTGTTTCATCGTTTGCCGATAACTCCGGAGTCATCCAGCGTTCCGGGGTCGCCGAGGGGTCCGAAAGTTCCGGATGCGCTCGCCCCTCGCGGCGTAGGCGCGCCAGACGATGGCGCGTCGCGGCATCTTCGCGCCATGACGGGTCTGCCCGGTCCCCGATCGAAACCAGCGATGGTTTAGCTTCTTCTTCGCCGCGCATCGCCTGGCCGAGCGCCAGCAAGGACCGCTCGCGCTTCCAATCTTCACGGTTTTGCCTGTCGACCATTGTCGTGGAGCTTGCCCTTGGCGGCTTGGACGCGCGGTCAGCCATTCGTTAAGCCACGCTAAACAGGCATAGGAAACAAAAGGTTAATTTCCCTGCCCTGAAGACAAGAATTCCCTCTTCGGTTGTGTCCTTCTTGAACGCCACAAAAGCACTCAGAACCGCGCGTTAAACTTTCCAGCCTATGCTGTCTCCGATACATGACCCAGGCTGGCAACATCCCGCAAAGGCGGCCCCTCGCCCGGATCGGCGCTTTCGTGGTCGAGCGACGGGGGCTGGTTCGCGACTATCTTTCAGCGATCAGCGGCGCGGGCGGGCGGCTGGTGTTTTCGCTCGCCTATTTCATCGCGCTGGCCAACACGCTGTCCATCGCCGAGTTCGGCATGTTCGCCACCGCTTCGGCTGCCGGCGTGATGCTGTCACGCATCCTGGCCTTCGGCTTCATCTCGGCGCTTTACCGAACCGCGACCATCCGCCCTAATCTGATCGGCACCTTCACGGCCGGCTTCCTGCTGCTCGGCGCGATATCGCTGCCGTTGCTGACTGCCGCCTCTTACGGCGTCTACCGGGTCTTCTTTGCCGGCACCGTGCCGCTGTCGGTCTTTGCGGCGATCGTGTTTGCCGAGGCGTTGCTGTGGCGGCCGGTCGAAGTGGCGCTGATCGTCAACAACGGTCTCGGCAAATTCGGCCGCGCCGCCTTGCTAACGATCCTGGCGACGGCTCTGCGGGCGCTCGGCGCCGTGCTGTTCATGTTCGCGGCGCAGCCGACCATAGGGGTCTGGTCCTGGTATTATATCGGCGCCAACGCCGCCTCGCTGCTCATCGCCTTCGGGTTATTCTATCCGCGCCAGAGACTGCGGCTGCGGCTGGCGCTCTATCTGCGGCGGCTCGCCGATTCCGTCTACGTGGCCGGCGCAGAGGTGCTGTTCTACCTGCAGATGGAATTCGACAAGCTGCTGGTGCTGGCGATCGGCGGGCCGCACCTCGCCGGCATCTATGCCATCATCATGCGGCTGGTCGACCTGACCGCGATCCCGATCCGCACCTTCTCGATGATGCTGGTGCAGCGCATGATGCGGGCGCCGGACCTGCTGTCGCGCCTTTCGGTCAAGAGCGGCATCGAAGGCGGCGTGTTCCTGGTCTCGACGCTGGCGCTGGCGGCACTCGGCATCGTGCTGCATTTCTTCCCCAACGCGCTCGGCAGGAATGTAGCGGAGGCCGCCCCATTGGTGGCGCTGGCGATCTGCGTGCCGGGCCTGCGCAATCTCGTCGAATACCAGGCCGAGCTTCTGTTCGCGCGCGGCCAGACGCTGGTGCGGGCGATCAACCTCGCGTTGCTTGCCGGGCTGAAGGCGGTGCTGCTGAGCTACGTGCTAACCACGATCCTGGACACGCCTGATCTGGTGCTGTCGCTCAATGTCGTCTTCCTGCTGCTCTATCTCGCCTCGACGCTGCTCACCTATTCGGCGATGCGCAAACCGGCCAAGCCGGTCTAGGGGCAAACGCAATCGGCCGGCTGCCGCCAATGGCCAAGACGGGATGGAAAGTTGCCCTTTCGACATGCAATATCGGTGCATGACCGAGTTATCTTTCCGCCACCTCAACCCTGACTGGAACGCCGGGCCTAATGCTCCTGACGTAGAGCTAATCGTCGAGGGCGACACAGTTCAGCTTTCCCTTCTTTTAAAACCATGGGCCTACGACGCCAGAGAGGGAGAGGTGCCAACGCTGCGCTTCGGTGGCTGTAGTCGCTGACGGTTGGGACGCCACAAATGATCACGCGTGGTTTGCAGGTGAAGGCCGTTATAGCAATCAAGCTCCAAAATGGAGGGCGTTCTACGAAGTGATCGGCGACGGCCGGGCAGTCGACGATTGGGAGGTTCTTTCGCCAGACAGTCCGAATTCACGGCATTTCTTGTTCTATTTTCGAGACGAGACCATCGAGGTTGTCGCCAGAGCCTCTCGAAAAAATGCCTGATGTCGGGTAAGGTGCAATGCTGCCGTATGGCGTGGCCGTTGGTACGGCTTGGTTGCGCCAATCCCGGTCATTCCTGGCGCAATCCGAACCGGACATTCCCGTTGCTGGCTCGTACGGCGGGCAACGCGATAGCGCCATGTCGCGGACCACCGTCCCCCTGCCGAACTTGTACGCCATCCCCGCGCGTGATATCAGTAGGGATGCGTGGGCTGTTGACATTTTGTGTGTTGGCGTTTGTCGCGACACCGGCAGACGCAGGTGATGTGCTGTTCGACGCCATCGCCGCCGGCAACAAAGCCGCCGTCGAGCAAGCATTGACTGACGGTGCCGACGTCGACAGCCGGGCACGCGACCAGGCCACCCCTCTCATCGCTGCTGCTCTCGACGATCAGCTTGCCATTGCGGAATTCCTGCTGAGCAAGGGCGCCGACGTCATGGCGCGCAATTCCGGTGGGTTTACCCCTCTCCACGCGGCTGCCTTTTCTGGAAGCCTTCCAATCGCCAAGCTGTTGCTCGAACAGGGGGCGGTGCTCGAAGATTCGGCTAACAAGTCTGGGGTCACACCCTTGGTGATAGCGGGTGAGGAAAACCATGTCGAACTGGCAGAATTCCTCATTGCGCAAGGTGCGGATGTGAACCGTGCCGAGGGTCATGGCTACATGCCGATTACCCGCGCGTTCTGGAAGGGCAATATCGCCATAATAAAACTATTCAAACGGCATGGCGCCACGTGCCAGGCGAAAGTCCTGGGCGAAGCGAACGCTGCGAAGTGCGAAGCTATCCACGATTGAACGGAGAACGCAGATGAACATATCGATCAGACTGGTTCGCAATTCGTCGGCAGTCGTATGTGCGCTCACCTTGATGGCCGGTGCAGGCTCTGCCTTCGCCGAGTCGGTGAATACCGGCTACTTCGGCGGAGTGGCGATCATGGGCTACGACACGGTCGCTTATTTCACCGATGGCAAGGCTGTGAAGGGTTCCGAAGAATTTTCCTATGAGTGGCTTGGCACGCCGTGGCATTTCGCCAGCAAGGAACACAAGGAAATGTTCATGAGCGAACCTGCCAAATACGCTCCTCAATATGGTGGTTACTGCGCGGGCGAGGTCGCACTCAATGAATCCGTCACCGTCAATGTCGATCCGGAAGCGTTCAAGATCATCGATGGCAAGCTCTACCTGATCTACGATGAAGGGAACGCGGCCGCCTTTGCGGACAATGCCGATGATCTTGTTCCGAAGGGCGATGCAAAATGGCCGGTCGTCGAAGCAAAGTTGGCAGTCGATGACCCGGATTGGGACTCGATCAATAACCCTTGAAAGTCACGAGCTCAATTCACCGTCACGAAGTGAAACACCTTACCTGAATTGACGTAGGAATATTCCTCACCGGGAACATCTCTGCGTTTGTAAACGGGACCACACTCGGGGCGTCCAAACGAATTCTCGCTCTGCTCACATAAGACGTCATGATCGACGTAGACTCTTAGCGTGAGCATTCGCGTCATCGTGCGGAAGCCCGCTGTGCCGTCCTGTGCGACCTGCATGATGGCAGGTTGACGATCGGGCTCGAGCTGACCCTGCAGTGTATGGCCCAGGACGAGAGAAGCGATCTCTGCGCCGTTCAACCGGTTCTGTTCGTCGGCGGTGAAGTTGAAGGGCCACTCGGGCAAGCCTGCTTGGCGCATGGCGTCGAGGATCAGAGCTAAATCCTCAGCGTTGCGCAAATTGGCATAAAAATGTCGCCATGCAGCTAAGGACCGCCGCCGAGCAGGGGATTCGGACGTCGAAGTTACGCGGAGGCCCTCGGCGATTGCCTCTTTTGCATCCTGCAAACGGCCGGCGCGAGCGTATGCCGCTGCGAGCAGAATCCGAAAACCACCATCCGTCGGGGCATCGTCGCGGGTACGCTCGAGAGTCTCGATGGCCTTCGCGGTGTCGCCCTGAAGGAGAAAGACGAGACCAGCGATTTCCCGGTCCATGGGGGGCAGATTGGGATCGAGCTTCAATGCGGCCTCGACGGCATTGGCCGCCTCGGCGTGATTGCCAGCGAACAACTGCACATATCCGAGGGCTATATGAGACCCAGCGTCTCGCGGGCCGATTGCAACGGCCCGCTTCGCCGAGGCGATCGCTTCATCGTAATGGCGATCGATGACCTGCATGATGCCTAGAAGGGCATAAGGCGATGAAAGGTCCGGATCGAGTTCCAACGCCTTGCCTGCCTTTTCATAAGCTCTCTTTCTCGCAAGCGCGCTCTGGGTGATGTCATCGAAGCCAGCCCGCCAAACATAGACACTCGTGCGTGCGTCGGCCGCGAAGGCTTCAGCGAAAGCGGTGTCGACTTCCTCCGCCTTTTCATAGAGCGCAAGTGCCTTCCTCAGACCTGAGCCCCCACCGGAGCGAGCCGCCTGCTCAGCGCGCAGGTAGTAATCGTAGGCTTCAAGATTGGAAGTAGGCGGGCGTGCCATCCGCTCGCTCTCCGTAGCAGAAGGTTGCACGCCGAGTGCTTTGGCAACTTCCCGGCTCATCTCGTCCTGGACGGCAAACACGTCCGCGATGCCGCGATCGAACCGATTAGCCCATAGATTGTCGCCAGTTGCGATATCGATGAGCTGCGCGTTGAGGCGGATTTGATCGCCGGTGCGCCTCACGCTGCCGTCAACGACAAAGCGCACGCCAAGGTCACGCCCAACATCTGCCAAAACCAGGGGCTTTCCCTTGTACGCGAAGACGGAGTTGCGGGCGATCACATCGAGGCCGGAAAGCTTCGCAAGGTCGGTGATCAAATCTTCGGTGATGCCGTCAGCAAAATAGTCCTGGCCAGGATCGCCGCTCAGGTTCGTAAACGGCAGTACCGCAATGGATGGCTTTCCGAGCGCGGAGGGCTTTTGCCATTGCCATGCAAAAATGCCTGCAAGCAAGGCGATGAGCAGCGCTGCTACTCCTGCCAAAACCATGATGCGCGAACCTGGCCGGCGTGGTGCCGCCAGGATCTTCCCCGCTTCTCCGGGATCGAGCAGAACCCTATAGGCGCGAACCGGATCGGCGATATTCTTGAGGCGCTGCCCTCCGAGATCCGCAAAGCCGACATCCACTTTGTGCACCGCGTGATCGAACGCCGTCCCGGAGATGCAAATTCCGCCGGGCTCTGCGATCTCCTGCAGACGGGCGGCGATGTTTACCCCGTCGCCGTAGATATCGTCACCCTCAACGATTATATCTCCAAGATTGACACCAATGCGAAACCGGATTTGCCGGGCTTCGGCGGTGCCCTTGTTGCGGTCGGCCATCCGGCGCTGGATCGCAGCAGCACACTGGACGGCATCGACGACGCTGGCGAACTCGACGAGCGCCGTCGCCCATGAGCTTGATCATGCGGCCGTGGTGCTTCTTGATCTCGGGGTCGATCAGTTTGCGACGGCAGCTCTTCAGTCCCTCGAGGGTGCCTACCTCGTCCTCGCCCATGAGGCGGCTGTAGCCAACCACGTCGGCAGCAAGTATTGCGGTAAGCCGTCGGTCCATAGTGCCGTGCGCTTTCCCTGATCGGTCGTAGCGGCTTTGCCTTTCACCCTATTCTAGTCCTGCTTCGGACGCGAGTGTGCGCGACTGCGCTCCATCCACGAGTTCTGAACGGAATGCTCTTTCGACAAGATGTCCGCTTTAGGTCATCAGCGCCGGCTTGGCTGTGTGTCCGCTTTGGAGACGCGGAGATGCGGTGGGAATGACCGGATTGGGTCATGCGGCGCCCCAACTAAACATCCGCAAGGGATCGAACCCGGTCGTTCAGAGTGATCGGGTTTTCCCCAAGGATCAAGCCGGCCGGCGCCGAAATGACCGGCGATGGCGGCGACATCGTCAACCAGCTCGGCTTCGGCTCGCTCGGCGCGATCTCGATCTTCTCGCTGCTGGCTTTCGCCGACCCGCGCGTGGTGCGCTCGCTGCTCAGCCCGTCCTGGCTGCTGATGCTGGGCTTCTTCATGCTGTCGGTGGTGATGGCAACCGACCCGCCGTCGGCCATGCGCACCGCTTCCTTCACGCTGATCGGCATCTTGACGATGGCGACAATCCTGGCGCTTCCGCGCGACGCCGAGGCTTTCTCGAAAGTCATCATCTTCACCATCTTCGTCGTCATGGGCCTGTCCTGGCTCATCGTCTTTCCAAACGAGGCGCTGCACACCACCGATTCGCTGGAGCCGGAACATGCCGGCCTGTGGCGCGGCGTGTTCACCCACAAGAACATCGCCGGCCCTGTCATGGCCTGCTTCAGCTTTGCCGGGCTGTACCTCTACCGGCGCGGACAGCGGCTA
This sequence comes from Mesorhizobium sp. M1312, assembly GCF_040318115.1. NCBI lineage: Bacteria > Pseudomonadati > Pseudomonadota > Alphaproteobacteria > Hyphomicrobiales > Phyllobacteriaceae > Mesorhizobium > Mesorhizobium sp. M1312. Next base: position 158,635 of record NZ_JAMYLQ010000006.1, read on the forward strand.
TGGGGCGCAACAATCTTTTGCGCGGCGATGATCTTCATGCTGCACACCGGTTCCAAGACGACGGCCGGACTGGTGCCGTTTTCGATCCTGATCGTCGTGCTGCCGAGCCTGATCGGCATGCGGTTCGGCACGCCAATCCTGTTCGCGCTGGCGATCATCGCCGCGGCGATCGGCACGCTGGGCATCGTCTTCCTGCCGCCGGTGAAGCATCTGGCTGCACTCTATTTCCCCGACCTGACCTACACCGGGCGCACGACGCTGTGGGAGTTCGCCGGCGAGATGCTGGCCAAGCGGCCGTGGACCGGCTACGGCTTCGAGAGCTTCTGGGGCACGCCGCTGCTGTTGAACCAGGACCAGCCCTTCGACCGGGCCTGGGACATCAGAACCATCGTGCACGGCCATAACGGCTATCTCGACATCGCGGTGCTGATGGGCATCCCGGCGCTCTGCGTGGCGGTCTACACGTTCCTGATCGCGCCGCTGCGCGATTACATGCGTATCCCCTTGCGCAAGGAAAATATCTATCTCGGCGACTTCTTCATGATGGTGGTGCTGTTCGCAGCGCTCAACGCCTTCCTCGAAAGCTTCTTCTTCCATCGCGCCGACCCGGTCTGGCTGTTCTTCGTGTTCGGCATGTTCGGTCTCAGGCAGGTGTCGCTGCGGCCGATGGCGGTCCGTGGTCCGTCCTGACCCCATCCCAAGAGGGCTTTCCCGCCTGGCCGCGAGCGTCTATGGGAAGTCATCTTTTTGTTTGAGCATCGGATTTTCCCAAAACCGGTATCCACTTTTGGGTCCGATGCTCTAGCGGAGGTTTTCCATGACGATCAGGCTTGTTCTCGCCGGTTGCGGCAATATGGGCTACGCCATGCTCTCGGGCTGGCTGAAATCCGGCAAGCTCCCCCCGGCGGCGGTTTTCGTGATCGAGCCCAATGCCGATCTGCGCAAGCGCGCCGAAGCGCTGGGTTGCAGTGCTGCGGCCGACGCCGGCGGCTTTCCGGCAGATGCCGTGCCGGCCCTCGTGGTCATTGCGGTGAAGCCGCAAATGATCCGCGACGTGACTGCCGCCTACAAGCGCTTCAATGATGGGCGCACCACCTTCCTCAGCATAGCCGCCGGAACGCCGGTCGCCACTTTCGAGGCCATTCTGGGCGATCGCGCGCCGATCGTGCGCTGCATGCCCAACACGCCGGCGGCGATCGGCAAGGGCATGATGGTGGTGTTTTCCAACCGGCTGGTCTCCATCGACACGAAGCGTTTCGTTGCCGATCTGCTTTCGGCGAGCGGCGAAGTGACCGATATCGACGACGAAGGTCTGATGGACGCGGTGACGGCGGTGTCAGGGTCTGGGCCCGCCTATATCTTCCATTTCATCGAAGCGCTGACCGTGGCTGCCGAGAAGGCCGGCCTGCCGACAAAGACCGCCAGGCTGCTGGCCATGCAGACGGTCTATGGCGCCGCCTCGCTCGCCGCCGAAAGCGGTGAAGATCCGGGCGTGCTGCGCCAGCAGGTGACCAGCCCCAACGGCACCACGGCCGCCGCTCTTGCCGTACTGATGGGCGAGGACCGGCTGACCCATCTGCTCACCGAAGCGGTGGAAGCGGCACGGCTAAGGTCGATCGAGTTGGGGAAGTAGTAGCGGCTTTGCGGGCCAGGTGTTGACATTCAGCCGGCCTGCGAACGAGGGTCGGTTGACTGGATGAGGTGCTGCCCTGCTGTTCCACGCAGCAGCGCTCGAAGGGTGCAGGGATCTTAGTCTTCAAACGCTGCGACGCTCAGAGGTAACGGCGTGGATCCTAGGGTCTCCGCGACGTCGCTTCGCTCCTGCTCCGCCCTAGGATGACGAACGGAGGGTCATTTTGGCTCATCCGAAGGTTTGCGATTTTGCCGTTAGCCGCGAATCTTCAGATTATCCGCCACGGCACTGCCAATCTCCAACATCCGCGATTGGCCTTAAGCCACCATGCCTTCGTCATCCTAGGGCGGAGCAAGGAGCGAAGCGACGCGGCGCAGACCCTAGGATCCATGCCGTTACGGTGGTCTAGAAGTGCAGCGATCCAGTGGTCTCAACCCACCGAGCCGCACCATCAGGGTGTCCCCACAGGTCATCGATCTCATCCTTGTTCACAGGCCGGCCGTCCTTGCCCGCTCTGGCTTTGAGATCGCGGGCAATGGCTGCGAGTCGTTCGGCCAGAGGAATGCGTCCACTCTCCCGCTTCAATTCGGATTCGCGCATCTCGATCATTATCCTAGTCTCCGTACAGCATCTCGTCCTGCAGCCGGCGCAAGGCGAACAGCCTGGTCGTCGGGTCTGGCGCGGCATTGCCTGATGTCAGCAGCTCGCCCTTGCTGACCGGTCTCAGCACCTTGCCGCCTTCGAGCAGGCCGACCGGCACGGCGCGGTTGGCGCGGGCCTCTTCGACAGTCATGGTCCAGGAGCGGTAGCAGGTCTCGCCGATGGCATCGAAAATCTCGCCGGCGGCGAGATCGCGCTTGGCCACGGCGCAGACCTCGGCGACGGGTCTCGGCAGCGGCACCATGTCCGGCTTGCCATAGAGCGCGATGCGCGCGGCGGTGAGCGGCACTTCCAGCGAGGTCAGATGATACGGCCGGAAGAAGCTGTAGTAGGGTCCGTGGCCGATATGCAGATCGTCCATGCGCTCGATGATGCGCGGATGGGTCGCCTCGACGATGACGAAGACGCCGGGCGCCACGCCCTTGCCGATGGTGTAGTCGACGACGCCCTTCTTCGACAGGATGCCGCCATCGGCGCGCGGGATGAGCACCTTGGCCAAATCATCGCGATCGGCCTTAGGGCCATGCATGCCGGCAATGTCAGGCACCAGCCCGGTGGCGTTGGCGATGGCGCACATCTCGACCATGGTTTTGGATCCGTCGACGAATTCGACCAGCATGCGCGGGTTCATGTTGCGGCGCAGCGCTTCCGCGCGATAGTCGTCGGGCACGGCGTCATGGTTGAGCGGGTTGTTCTTGCCTTTGCCGGCCGAGACGATGGTGTAGCCGAGCGCCGAAGCGAATTCGATCAGCTCCATGCAGCTCGACGGCTCGTCGCCGGCGCCGACCGAATAGACGACGCCGAGCCGGTCGGCCTGCTGCTTCAGATAGCAGCCGATGGTAACGTCGGCCTCGACGTTCATCATCACCAGATGCTTGCCGTGCTCCATCGCCATCAGGTCGAAATCGGCGGCGACGCCGGGCTTGCCGGTCGCGTCGATGACGACGTCGATGAGCGGATTGGTGACCAGCATCTCGTTCGAGGTGATGGCGATTTTTCCGCTCTCGATCGCCTCGCTGACCTTCGACGGCGTATCGGCCTCCCTTGCCATCGCCTCATCGCCATAGGCGATACGGACAGCATCACGCGCCGTGTGCGGGCGGCGGGTCGAGACGGCGCACACCGAAATGCCCGGCATCAGCATGCCTTGCGTCACCAGGTCGGTGCCCATCTCGCCGGAGCCGATGACGCCGATGCGCACCGGACGGCCTTCCGCGGCGCGCTTGGCGAGATCGCTGGCAAGCCCGGTCAGGGCGACATTGGTCATGCGCAAGTCCACTGCTTTTGATTTGTGGGGGCAATAGCAGGGAATGGTAACCTTTTGCCAACGAAACCGGCCGCCGTCGGCAGTTTCTTGCGCGTGACCCGGGGGACTGAAAGAAGCTGGTTCAGCGCCGGCGGATGGCGAGGAGCGTAGCTAACAAATCGAGTGAAATTCTTAGTCATTCCTTCATGCATCGCTGCTTGAATAGGCAAATGGGATGGGGTGGCGGTACCTTCAGGCATTTTTTCAGCTGTCTGCGACGAATCGGCGAGAGCGGCAACGTTGCTACTATTTTTGCCCTGTCTTTGCCGATTGTTGTCGGCGGAGCGGGGCTCGGTGTCGAGACTTCCTACTGGTATTATAGCGGCCTGAAGCTACAGGCGGTGGCGGATGCGGCAGCCTATGCTGGCGCTTTGGAAAAAGTTTCGGGATCCGACAAGCCAGCGATTGTCTCGGCCGCGACGCTGTCAGCGACCACGAACGGCTGGGGACCATCGACAGGCACAATCGAGGTCTTCACGCCTCCATCGTCCGGACCGAATGTCGCAAAAAAGGCGGTCGAGGTCATCGTCCATCAGACGCTCGATCGATTTTTCACATCGATATTCAGTCAAAGCGCGGTCGGCGCGCAGGCAAGGGCGGTGGCTCTTATCACGGACGCGTCAAAAGCCTGCGTTCTGGCGCTCAATCCTTCCGCTTCGAGAGCGGCGCTCTTTTCCGGCAGTTCGAACCTCAAGCTGACCGGCTGCTCCGTCATGTCGGATTCAATCGCCGCGGACGCCCTCAAGCTTCAAGGGTCGGCATATCTGGAGGCCGATTGCCTGATATCGGCAGGCGGTGTTTCATTGAGCAACGTTGTAAAAACCGTTTGCGCGAACCCGCTTACCCAGGCGCTGCCCGCTGCGGATCCTTTTGCCGACTTGCCGGCGCCGCCAGCCACGAACCCCTGTCAAAAGGACAATCAGTCGACCTTGAAACCTGGAACATACTGCAAGGGGCTCAGCTTGAGCGGCAGTGTAACGCTCTCGCCCGGGGTATATGTCGTTGAGGGGGGCGATTTCAAAGCAAGCGCGAACGCAAACATATCCGGCGACGGAGTCATCATCTATCTGGCCGGCAGCTCCGGCGTCAGCATGAACGGCACGGCCACCGTCAAGCTTAGCGCACCGACGTCAGGCACCTATTCGGGTGTGCTGTTTTACGGCGACAGAGCAAACCTGGCGGGATCGAACTCGTTTAATGGCACGGCGGATTCGCTTTTGACCGGTGCTCTGTATTTTCCAACGCAGGAGGTTAAATATCTCGGCAATTTCTCGGGCCAAGGTGGTTGCACACAGGTCGTTGCCGATACGGTAGAGTGGTCCGGCGCTACAAGCATCAAGCAGGATTGCACGAGCCTCGGAATGCGAGAGATTCCGGCCGCGCAATCCGTTCAGCTTGTCGAGTAACCGTTATGGAACGGCGGTCAGGTCGGATTTTCCGGAACGATTCGGGTGTTGCTGCGGTGGAGTTTGCGCTGATTGTGCCGATCCTTTGCCTGGTGGTTCTCGGCATCATTGACGGCTGGTCTTTCGTATCGAGCTCGTTGTCGATGCGCGCAAGCGTCAAGACGGCGGCAAATCTTGTGATGGAGGGAGCAACCGACGATGCGGCCACCCAAGCCGTTGCCCTTTCGAGTTGGGAAAACCATCCCGAAGGCGCACAGGTTACACTGGGCCGGAAATACACGTGCGGAAGCACCGTGGTCGATGCATCGAGCCTGTGCAACGGGGGGACGAAAGCTCCCTCGGTCTTCGTGGAAATAAAAGCGACGGCGACCTGGTCCCCGCCCTTCATTTTTGGCGCGTTTTCTCTTTCTCGCGAGATCGGCCATCAAGAGGTGATCCGTGTCCGCTAAGCGGATCGCGAGAGCGTTCAGCCGTGATGCATCAGGTGGGACTGGGCTGGAATTCGCGCTGATCGCACCTTTTCTGATAATACTTTTGTTCGGTATCTTCGCATTCGGCTGGGCTCTGAATGCCATGTCCAGCGTTCGCTACACGCTGGAAACGTCCTCACGTGCGCTGCAACTGAAGAACTCGCTGACCGAGGCCGAAATAGAGGCCATAGCCACAGAAAAATTGCTGAGTTTGGGATTGAAAGATGTCGATGTGACGATAGCAATCGACCCTCCCAGCGGCGGCTTCCGCATGGCGCATCTCACGGCCAGATATGCTTTCGTGATCGAGTTGCCGTACTTCGACCAATATCCGATCAATTATGCGACAACTGTCACAGTTCCGTTGGTCGGATCGTGAGAGCGTCCAACAGCGCCTTTACGCAACAGGCGGTGGGGCGCCGATTGATTCGTTAACACCGCGGTAGCGGGATGGCGGCGATCGGTGGCGTGAGTGAACGGGTCGGCGTCGCTACAAAGACACGTTTCTGGACAGGACAGCCAACACCGCACTAGGCCGGACAGGCTCGCCACGCTTACGGAGTGATGCCGTCAGAGCGCCGGCAAGCGGCCGGGCATACGGAGCGGCAACTTGACGAGGCCCAGCCTTTCAAATTGAGTGAAATCACGATCAGCAGAGAGTCGGCACGGGACAGATGGGCGAGACAAATATGGCGTGGAGCGAAAGAAAGACCGGTTACGGCAAAGGCCACTATTTCAATCAAATGGGCCTCGCCCTGCTGGTGCTCGTCTTTCTCATCGCCTTGCCGCTCGCTTTCTTTCCCGAAGACATACGGAAGTTTTACCTCAGCGAGGGCGGTCCAATTGAAGTCTTCTCGGCGGCCGGCTACCTGATCGTCGTGGCAACGCTTGTCCGGGAAATGTCATATCGGGACCTGCTCAAGCGGTGGTATCTCGTTGCCATACTGATCGCGATGTGCCTGCGCGAGCTGGACTTCCATGCGCATTTCACCACCCACAACATCACCAAGACCACCCTCTATATCTCGCCTGACGTTCCGCTGTTGGAAAAGCTAATCGGCGCGACGGTCGTGATTGCCCTCGCCGTTGCATTCTATTTGCTCCTGAAGAACGGCTTCCGTAGCTTTGTGCACGGGCTTCGCCACGGCGAGGCGACTGCCGTTGCCATTGCCGCGGCTATCGGTTGCGCCGTCCTATCCAAGGTCATCGACGGGGCGCCATCAAATCTCACATTTCTCGACATCCACCTCACCCGGATCCATACCTCCACAGTGTTCGAGGAAATTTTCGAATTGGGGATTCCCATTTTCCTGGCCATCGCGGCGTTCTCGGCCTTCCCGACGCAGGATGGTCTCGCAAAGAGGGCCTCGGGACAGGTCACGCCAGACAACCCAAGATCCGTCACCTGAACGCCGGATCCAAACGGACCAGGACTTCTCGAACTTGATGCTCTGGTCCGCCGCCATATTGCCTCTACTTGCTTGAGAAGCAGGTGAGGCTCGTATGTGGAATGTGGCGAAAGAGAGCTGGGTTCTCCTTAAGGAGAGCATTGTCGGCTTCATCAATGACAATGCCTTGAGTCACGGCGCAGCGATGGCGTTTTATGCCACGACCTCGCTTGCTCCGATTTTGCTCATCGTTGTCGCCATCGCAGGCATGGCCTTCGGAAACGATGCCGCACAACTGGCGCTTTCGGCCCAGCTGGCGGGCCTGATGGGTTCGCAGAGCGCCGAGCTTTTGCAAGCGACAATCGAGAACGCGTCACAAAAAGAGGCGGGAACTCTTGCCAGCATTTTGGGGCTCGTCACGCTGCTTGTTGCCGCATCTGGCGTGTTCGGCGAAATGCAGGTTGCCCTGAACGAGATCTGGAAAGTCAAACCGGCTGGCACATCGATTTCACGGCTCGTCCGGGGGCGCGCTGCCAGCCTGGGTCTCGTCGCGGCGCTTGGCTTTCTGCTGCTGGTGTCTCTGGTCGTAAGCGCTGCAATTTCGGCGCTTGGCGATATTATCAACGCATATCTGCCCTTTGGTACCCTCATCCTGAGCGCAATCAATGGGATCGTGTCGTTTGCCCTGATCGCTCTGTTGTTTGCGGCAATCTACAAGGTCCTGCCCGACCGCGCGCTGCAATGGCGCGACGTTGGCGTCGGCGCCGTAGCGACGGCGTTTCTCTTCACGATCGGCAAGTCGCTGATCGGCTGGTATATCGGAACCAGCGCCATCGCGTCGTCATACGGAGCAGCCGGTGCACTGCTCGTCGTGCTGCTGTGGGTCTTTTATTCGTCCGAGGTCTTTCTGTTGGGGGCCGAATTTACACGAGCCTACTCGGTTCGATATGGCAGCCGGTCCGACCTGGAGTCGACCATTGAAGCAAGCAAATCGCAAACAGAAGCCGGCCACGGCGGCCAGGATCGAAAAGTCTAAAACGAAGTCGTCGGCTGGATTTTCCGCAGGCCGCTCACTGCGTCCCTAAGCCATTTCCAGCATCAACACTGGCGTTGAGTCGCCCGGCGCGGCGCCCTGAGGCGAGCATGGCCTTGGGGACATCCGGCCGGAGCGACGCGCGAAGCTCCTTCGCCGCAGCCACCAGCCTGTCGCGGTTGCTTCCATATCTCTTGATCAACTGATGGACTTGCGCTGGGGTGATGCCGTTTTGCCGGGCAAAATGCCTTACTACATAGGCCTCGCTGCCGGAGATCCGATCCCGGTGGCGAGGATAGAGCTTCGACGCGTCGGCTGTCATGCTTACTCTCCTTTGGTCACGTTTGCTCACAATGTATGATTGGGCAACGCAAAACGGGCGAATTCGTTGCCGCATGCGAAACCAACGCAGTTCGCTTTTTCGCCGCAGGCCCGAGCGCCCGGCAAAGCAATCGGGTCGAAGCACGTCTCTGGTTAAGTCCATACGTCGATTTTTCGAGACTCAGCCCTCTGGCACGCGCATGATATGGGCAGGGAGGAAAAGCCATGCGCGAATTGCCAAAGAGCATTGACGCAGACGTTGTAATCGAAATCAGCAGGTTGCTCGACGACCGTGCGAAGTCGGCACCGGTGCCAGTCCACAAGCTTGCCTCGATGATCTCGAATAGTGTCGAGACCGATCTGCCGACAGCTTCCATCGAAGAGTTGATCGTTGAAATGGCCATGACCCGCCAACTTCCGATGCTGTTCGATCTGCCGGGGGCGGATGCAGACAACGTCATATCGATCGCCTTGGCGCGCGCCAGCTGATCCGGCTGAGGACCTTCCCGTCGAGTGTGATTTCAAGACGCGGATCGTTCCCGTCCTGCTCAAATTCGCCCCGCTGGCTCCGGCCGGCGGCGTGTTTGCCGCGTCGCCAATGACAATCGTCGTCGGCAATAATCGTCATCGGCGATCCGCTGTTCGGGAACAAGTGGTGTCCAGTTGCATTTCCTCTAGACAACAAAGGAGGAATTAATGAACTGGGATCAAATCAAGGGAAAATGGATGCAGTTCAAAGGCCAGGCCAAGGAGCAATGGGGTGACCTTACCGACGATGACCTTGATCGCATTGAAGGCAATCGTGACCAACTCGCAGGCCGCATTCAGGAGCGGTATGGAATCGCCAAGGAAGAAGCAGAGCGCCAGATAGACGACTGGTCCAGAAGTCTCACCTGAGCGTTCAGTATAAAAGGCTGCGCCGTCGATCGGCGCAGCCTCGACAGTCTTGGGGCGGGATGTGTTCCAATTGAACTGGACATCCCGCTCTATCTATTTGGTTAGCCGCATTTCTGCGACGCCAAGTGATTCCACTGGGTGCAAAATGCTCTAAGCCTGCCGCTCCGAAACGAGCGGCGGGCGACGTGTATGCGACGGTGACGGGTGATCTGCGCCACCCGTCGCTCCAGGATTTTCGGAACGAGAGCTAGCGCGCCGATTGTCCCTTGGCTTGTGCGGCGACGGCGGTGAGGAAAGCCGCTGCGGCAGTGTCGCACGCCGCTCGGGACGGGCTATAGGCGAAAAGGATCAGCTCGGCAGCGCTTATCGTAAGGCCATGCTTTTTAGCGAAAGCAGCTATTTCGTAAGGCTTGTCGTGGTCTATGGCCGGACCGTAGTCTTCGTTCATTGCTTCCTCCCGTTTGCGACGTTCCTCGCCTTGGCCCCTCCTTGGCGCAAAGATTAACTTAAGGGGCGTTGAGAGAGTCTACCAATTGGAGATTGCAAAAGGCCTACGGTGGACGACCGCCTGATACGGCCCGTCGAGGCGAAAGCCCCTATTTTGTCCGCTGCACGCCGAAAAAGATTATATGATTGCGCTGATATCGCAGGTGGTCGACGCAAGCCAATGCCGATCTTTTCAGTCAAGCACAGGACCGTCTATCGCTACACGCAACCGGTGACGTTTGGCGAGCACCGGCTGATGTTCAGGCCGCGCGATAGTTTCGATCAGCGACTTCTGGATCACGCCCTGTTTGTCGACCCCGAGCCGAATGAGGTTGGCTGGATCCATGACGTTTTCGGAAACTGCGTTGCGGTAATCGACTTCAAGGGCTCCGGCGACGAACTGCGTTTCGTGACGGACATTCGGCTCGATCACACGCCGCAGCATGCGCCTGATTTCCGTATCGATGAAGCAGCGCTCAGCTATCCATTTTCCTATGATCCCGACGAGGCAACCGACCTCACCCAAACCATCGAGCGCCATCATCTCGATGATGGCGACGAGATCGGTAAATGGGCACAACAGTTCGTGAGTGCCGGAGGGCACACCGAGACGGGCAAATTGCTGATGACGCTTTGCTACGCCATCCACGAGAGCTTTGTGTATTCCCGTCGAACTGAATCAGGGACGCAACCGCCTCTCATGACCTTGCACCTGCGTCGAGGCACATGCCGAGACTTTGCGCTGTTCATGATGGAAGCGGTTCGTTCGCTCGGTTTTGCCGCGCGTTTTGTGACTGGCTATGTCTATGTGCCGAGCCGCGACAGCGCTTCTGTCCTCGGCGGCGGTTCGACGCATGCCTGGTGCCAGGTCTATCTGCCTGGCGCGGGTTGGGTCGAGTTCGACCCCACCAATGGCATTGTCGGCAACCGGGATCTGATCAGAGTGGCTGTGGCCAGGCATCCTGGGCAAGCCATACCTCTTTCCGGAAGCTACCGCGGCAGCGCGTCGAGCTTTCTCGGCATGACGGTAGAGGTCAAGGTGGTCAAGGAAGCCGGCATAACCAGCATCAATAAAAAGTAGCATCTTCTAATGTGCTCGGAACTGTTCGCGGCAATCCGGAGTTTGCTTAAATCAGCGCATTGGAGCTTCGATGCGTATCCGCGCAGGTTTCAAGATTGCCTACGAATGTCCGCAGCCGACACCGATGCTGCTCGTCCTTGAGATCCATCCTTCACGGCGCGTCGATCTTTTGACAGAACAGATCATCGGCTTCGATCGCCTGGTCCATGCCCGCGGCTATATCGACGTTTTCGGCAATTTGTGCACCAGAATAGAGGCGCCCGCCGGGCTCACGACGATATCAACGAACTTCGAAATCTATGACACCGGCAAGCCGGAAATTGTGGCCGCGGGCGCCGTCCAGCACGACATCAAAGAGCTGCCCGACTACGTGCTCAGGTTTCTTCTCGGCAGTCGCTATTGCGATACCGATCGGCTTGGCGACTTCGCTTGGGCGAATTTTGGCAATACCGCACCCGGATGGGCGCGCGTCCAGGCGATTTGCGATTTCGTTCACGAACACATCACCTTCAACTACCAGGCCGCGGACACGCTGCGGACCGCCTACGGCGCGCTAACCGATCGGGCCGGCGTGTGTCGTGATTTTGCGCATCTGGCAATCACGCTGTGCCGTTGCATGCACATTCCGGCGCGATACTGCACCGGCTATCTCGGCGATATCGGCATACCGCCGATGCCGTATCCAATGGATTTCAATGCATGGTTCCAAGCCTATCTCAGCGGCCATTGGTTCACCTTCGATGCACGGCATAATCAGCCTCGCATAGGCAGGATCCTGATGGCGACGGGATATGATGCGAATGACGTCGCCATCTCAACGAGCTTCGGTCTTTCCCGGCTCACCCGCTTCGAAGTCATCACAGAGGAAATCCAGGCCGAGCCTGAGAAGGCGCCAGCCCGCCGCACCTTTCGGCATGACGGGCTTCAGCGTGAGGGGTCAAGTCAGTCGTAGACCTTGACAATTTTGCGGGTACCGGGATCGACCAGGACGGTTCGGCCGTCAACGACGACATAGCGGTACTGAACGTCCGGCACCTCGTAAAGCTCGACTGTTTCGGGCAGAGGTGTGCCGATGTTGAGCTCCACGCCGGGAAGGCTGAGGGATGCCACCGGTTTCTTTTTCACGTATTCGCGGATCACAGTGTCCTGCTCGGGTTGAATAATGACGTCCTGAGCGGCGGCGGCGCTGACGCCAACGAACAGAAGGATACCTGCCGCAGCCAATGTAAGTTGCTTACCCATAATAGCCTCCAAGCAACCTTCAGCTGCGGTGCTTGATTGCTGCCGCGACGGGTTGCATAGTTATCTGAACGATGCGGAGCAATTCTTGTTCCATTTTGCAGTGCGCAAACCCGCTGCCGCGGCAAGAGGCCGCCCGCGAATGCGCTCCCCTCAAGGCTTAGGTTCTTCCGGAGGGGGCGCGTTTGGGGCCGGACAATCAGGGTGTGGCCATTTTTCACACGGAGAGGGCTTGTCGCTAGCGTCGCCATAACGTTCCACGAGTTTTGCGAATCCGTAGGCGAAGGCGGCAAGAAGCGCCAGGACAACCACTATTCGAGCGGCCATAGGGGATTGTAGCAGGATCCCACTTAGGTTTGACCCAGCATCAGCTTGCGCTCGGCAGGCTGCAGCCAGATTTGTGGCGAGGTTCGCAAGACCTGAACGCATCTCGTGACCTTCCACACCGTTGCCACAGCTGGGCAACGTGAATGCGTCGGCACGCCGGCATAGGTTGGGCGATCTCGCTGGCCACGGCCGTTGGAAGGACGAAAAGTCAGTAGCTCGATATGCGCATGTCATCGTTTCGGAAGGCTGCTTGCTCCCGACTCGTAACCGCAAAGTGACCAGGCGAAGCGCACAATTGAACAGCTTCTGGAAAACTGGTGCTGCGAGAGAGGATTGAACTCTCGACCTCTCCCTTACCAAGGGAGTGCTCTACCACTGAGCTACCGCAGCCGCCGATGGCGGGGCTTCTGCCATATCGAACCGGCAAGCGCAAGGCCAAGCGCAAGTCATCCGTGAAAGCCCGCTCCGACGGGTTTTGCGGACATGGCGGCGCCACAATGTTGGCTATCCCTTGATAGCGGGCTGGCCGGGACAGGACCATGGACGACAAAACAATCCCACCTGACAAGGGCGGTCCACCTGACAAAGGTGGCCCACTGAAAAAGATCGATCGCAAGACCCGGCTTGCAGAGCAATTGCGCGCCAATCTGCAGAAGCGCAAGGCGCAGTCGCGCTCGCGGCGCACCGGCGAGGCCGACCAGCGGCCGGAAGGGCTCGGCGCCTTAAGGGAAACGCAAAAGGATTGACCTATATCAACAGGCCGGCCAGGGCGCGGGAATCCTGTTTCTTGAACCAAGCCGGCCAATAGTCTAGACCGGCCACAACAGACTCAACCGATTGAAAACCGGCCTTTCGGCCGAGAGGACGTTCTTCCATGGATCGCATCAGAATTGTCGGCGGCAACGAGCTTGCCGGAAGCATCCCGATCTCGGGCGCGAAAAATGCCGCGCTGCCGCTGATGATCGCCTCGCTTCTAACCGACGACACGCTGACCCTGGAAAACGTGCCGCACCTGGCCGATGTCGAGCAGCTTATCCGCATCCTCGGCAATCATGGCGTCGACTATTCGGTCAACGGCCGCCGCGAAAAGCAGCAGGAGGGCTATTCGCGCACCATCACTTTCTCCGCCCGCAACATCGTTGATACCACGGCACCCTACGAGCTGGTGTCGAAGATGCGTGCCTCCTTCTGGGTGATCGGCCCGCTGCTTGCCCGCATGGGCGAGGCCAAGGTGTCGCTGCCGGGCGGCTGCGCCATCGGCACGCGCCCGGTCGACCTTTTCCTGGAAGGCCTTCAGGTGCTGGGCGCCGATATCGACGTCGACACCGGCTATGTCATCGCCAAGACCAGGAACGGCCGTCTTGTCGGTAACCGCTATGTTTTCCCGAAAGTGTCGGTCGGCGCCACCCACGTTCTGATGATGGCGGCGTCGCTGGCCAAGGGCGAGACGGTGCTCGAAAACGCCGCCCGCGAGCCCGAGATCGTCAACCTCGCCGAATGCCTCAACGCCATGGGCGCCAGGATTTATGGCGCCGGCACCGAGACCATCACCATCGACGGCGTCGAAGCGCTGTCGGGCGCCCGCGTCCGGGTGATACCCGATCGCATCGAGACCGGCACCTATGCGATGGCCGTCGCCATGACCGGCGGCGACGTCATGCTCGAAGGCGCGCGGGCGGACCTGTTGCAGACCGCGCTCGACGTGATTTCCCAGACCGGCGCCGAGATCACGCAGACCAATTCCGGCATCCGCGTCAGGCGCAACGGCGCCGGCATTGCGCCGGTCGACGTGACGACAGCGCCGTTCCCGGCGTTCCCGACCGACCTGCAGGCGCAGTTCATGGGCCTGATGACGATGGCCAAGGGCAAGTCGCGCATCACCGAGACGATCTTCGAAAACCGCTTCATGCACGTCCAGGAGCTTGCCCGGCTCGGCGCCCACATAACACTGTCCGGCCAGACGGCGATCGTCGATGGCGTTTCGAAGCTGAAAGGCGCGCCGGTCATGGCGACCGATCTTCGCGCTTCGGTGTCGCTGGTCATTGCCGGCCTGGCGGCCGAAGGCGAGACCACGGTCAACCGCGTCTACCATCTCGACCGCGGTTTTGAGCGGCTGGAAGAAAAGCTGTCCGGCTGCGGCGCGGTGATCGAGCGGATTTCGGGGTAGGTAATTTCGCAGAGCCGCAGGGCCTCAGACCAATTATCGATCTCGGCGCCGCCCCTCATCTGCCTGCCGGCATCTTCTCCCCGTATAGTCACGGGGAGAAGGGGCTGACCGCAACCTCGGCTCCCTTTTCTGCAACTCTGGAGATTAGCGAAATCCTTTGCGAAGGCGTCCTTCTCCCCGTCACTATACGGGGAGAAGTGCCCGGCAGGGCGATGAGGGGCAGCGCAAACCTGAAGCGACTGCCCTGGTTAGAATCCGTGGCGCGGTTGCACGGATCGCCAAGACCGCCTAACAGAACGACGATTGTAAACCTTTCGCAGGGTGCGATATACGCATGAACGCTCTCAAGCTTGTCGCGCTCGACGATCAGGATCTGAGCATCGTCTCGGCCCATGTCCAGGACGCCGTGCTGAAGGTCGGCGACCTCGAATACATGCCGGCGGCCAAGCGCTTCGTAATGACCATGAACCGCTTCGTCTGGGAGGCGAAATCGGGCCTGTTCCGCCAGCACAATGAGCGGCGGCAAAGCGTGCTGCATTTCGACCGGGTGCTGGGCGCCAAGACCAGCGGCATTGCCCGCGACAAGCCCGACGAAGTGCTATCGCTGCTTGCGATCAGCTTTCTCGTCCTCGACAAGCCGGCCGGCATCGTCGAGCTGATCTTTTCAGGCGGCGGCGCGATCATGCTCGATGTCGAGTGCATCGAGGCGCGGCTGG
The DNA here is from genome assembly GCF_040318115.1 of Mesorhizobium sp. M1312. Classification (NCBI taxonomy): domain Bacteria; kingdom Pseudomonadati; phylum Pseudomonadota; class Alphaproteobacteria; order Hyphomicrobiales; family Phyllobacteriaceae; genus Mesorhizobium; species Mesorhizobium sp. M1312. The sequence continues at coordinate 173,765 of NZ_JAMYLQ010000006.1, forward strand.
CTGACATTGGCGGCGCCTGGGAAGCGACGTCGCGCCCCTTCCACAGAGCCTGAGCGGCACAAGATGGCCATCACCCTTCGTCTGTCCGATGCCGATTTCGAGCAGCGTTTTGCCGCGTTCCTTTTGACCAAGCGCGAGGTCTCGGCGGACGTCGACGCCGTGGTGCGCGCGATCATCGCGCGGGTGCGCGCCGAGGGTGACGCGGCGCTCATCGACTACACGCAGAAATTCGAACAGACCGATCTGAAAGGCCTCGGCATAGCCGTGTCGCAAGACGACATTGCCCGGGCCTACGACGACGCCGACCCGCAAACGATCGAGGCGCTAAAATTCGCCCGTGACCGGATCCGTTCCCATCACGAGCGGCAGCGGCCGCAGGACGACCGATATACGGACGCTGCCGGCGTCGAGCTCGGCTCGCGCTGGACGGCGATCGAGGCGGTCGGGCTCTATGTGCCGGGCGGCACGGCAAGTTATCCTAGCTCGGTGCTGATGAGCGCCGTGCCGGCCAAGGTCGCCGGCGTCGAGCGCATCGTCATGGCGGTGCCAGCGCCCGGCGGCATCATCAATCCGTTGGTGCTGGTGGCGGCGGATCTGACCGGCATATCCGAAATCTACCGCGTCGGCGGCGCGCAGGCGATCGCGGCGCTGGCCTATGGCACCGAGACGATAAAGCCGGTCGCCAAGATCGTCGGCCCCGGCAACGCTTATGTCGCCGCCGCCAAGCGTCAGGTGTTCGGCACGGTCGGCATCGACATGATCGCCGGGCCTTCGGAAGTGCTCGTCGTGGCCGACGGCAGCAACGATCCGGACTGGATCGCCGCCGACCTGCTGGCCCAGGCCGAGCATGACGTGTCGGCGCAGTCGATCCTGATCACCGACGATCCCGTCTTCGGCGCCGCGGTCGAACAGGCGATCGAACGCCAGCTGAAAAATCTGTCGCGCGCCGAGACGGCGGCGGCGAGTTGGCGCGACTTCGGCGCCGTCATCCTCGTTCCCCGAATCCAGGCAGCACTGCCGCTGGTCGACCGCATCGCGGCCGAACATGTCGAGCTTGCCATCGACGAGCCGGAAAGCTTCCTGGTGCGGATGCGCAATGCCGGTGCCGTCTTTCTCGGCCGCCACACGCCGGAAGCCATCGGCGACTATGTCGGCGGCTCCAATCACGTGCTGCCGACGGCGCGCTCGGCGCGCTTCTCGTCCGGGCTTTCGGTGCTCGATTTCGTCAAGCGCACCTCGATCCTGAAGCTCGGGCCGGAACAGCTGCGGGCGCTGGCGCCGGCGGCCATGGCGCTGGCCAAGGCGGAAGGCCTCGACGCGCATGGACGATCCGTCGCCATCCGGCTGAACATGTAGACTGACATGTCGGACTACGATCGAACCCATGCCAGGCTGATCGATGTCGAACTCGACGAATCGATCGGCCGTTCGACGCCCGATGTCGAGCATGAGCGGGCGGTGGCGATATTCGACCTGATCGAGGAAAACAGCTTCCAGCCAGTCAATGACGACGGCGCCGGGCCTTATCGGCTAAAACTGTCGCTGGCCGAATCCCGCCTGGTCTTCGCAGTGACCCGCGAGGACGGCGCGGCCGTGGTCACCCACATCCTGTCGCTGACGCCGCTGCGGCGCATCGTCAAGGACTATTACATGATCTGCGAAAGCTATTACGACGCCATCCGCACCTCGACGCCCAGCCAGATCGAGGCGATCGACATGGGCCGGCGCGGCCTGCACAATGAGGGCTCGCAGACATTGATGGACCGGCTGGCCGGCAAGATCGAGATCGATTTCGACACGGCGCGCCGGCTATTCACGCTGGTCTGCGTGCTGCACTGGCGAGGCTGAACTGCCAGCCCCTCTGCCCCGCTCGATCCTGCCCCGCTCGATCCTGTTTGTCTGCGGCATGAACGCGGTGCGCTCGCCGATGGCCGAACTGCTGGCGCGCCAGGTGCTTCCGGCCACCACCTTCGTCGCGTCGGCCGGGGTGCGGGGCGGCGAACGCGACCCGTTCGTCGACGCCGTGCTGGCCGAGGACGGGCTTTCGCTGGGTGAACGGCACCCGAGGACACTGGACGATCTCGAGGACGACTATTTCGACCTGATCGTCACGCTGTCCCCGGAAGCCCATCACACCGCGCTCGAGCTCACCCGCTCGCTTGCCGTCGACGTCGAATATTGGCCGACGCCGGACCCGACTGGCGTCAGCGGCACGCGTGAGCAGATCATGGCCGCTTATCGCGAGGTGCGCGAACGGCTAAGGGCGCGAATCGGCCGCCGTTTTCTGGCGCCGGAAGCAAAAAAACCGCGCTGATTAAGCGTGTTCACAAGCGCACGATTATCATATAGGTTCCGCCCAAATTCCGGCTAGAGTCGGATGATTTCAGGTCTGTTCGACCTGAAATCATCCGACTCTAAATCAAAGAAGTAGAGCATGATGTCGTCCGAAAACCGCTTCACACTTTTCGGCATCATGCTCTAGGCGCTGGGAATCCCATCCAAGCAAAGGTATCGAATGCCGAAGGAAGAAGTCCTCGAGTTTCCGGGTGTCGTCACGGAATTGTTGCCCAACGCGATGTTCAGGGTGAAGCTCGAAAACGAACACGAAATCATCGCCCACACGGCCGGCCGTATGCGCAAGAACCGCATCCGTGTGCTGACCGGCGACAAGGTCCTGGTCGAGATGACACCCTACGACCTGACCAAGGGTCGCATCACCTACCGTTTCAAGTAAGATCGTCAGAGTTCGGCCGGGATCGCGATGAGCATTTTGCAGAAGCTCGTGCTTGCCTCGGGTTCGCCGCGCCGGATCGAACTGTTGCAGCAGGCCGGCATCGAGCCGGACCGCGTGCTGCCGGCCGGTGTCGACGAGACGCCGCTGCGCGCCGAGCATCCGCGCTCGCTGGCCAAGCGCCTGTCGAAGGAAAAGGCCGAGAAGGCGCTGGCATCGCTGCAGACGGAAGAGGACTATGTGCCGAGCTTCGTGTTGGCCGCCGACACGGTGGTCGCCGTCGGCCGGCGCATCTTGCCCAAGGCCGAAACGTTCGACGACGTCGCCAATTGCCTCGGCCTGCTGTCCGGCCGTTCGCACCGGGTCTATTCCGGCCTCTGCCTGATCACGCCGGCCGGCAAGCTGCGCCAGCGGCTGGTCGAGACCAGGGTGCGTTTCAAGCGGCTGCCGCGCGCCGAGATCGACGCCTATGTCGCCTCGGGAGAATGGCGCGGCAAGGCCGGCGGCTATGCCGTCCAGGGGCTGGCCGGCGCCTTTGTCGTCAAGCTTGTCGGCTCCTACACCAACGTCGTCGGCCTGCCGCTCTATGAGACGGTGGCGCTGCTGACCGGCGACGGCTTCAAGGTGCATGCCAACTGGCAGTCAGCTCGGCCATGAGCTCGGGGCGGTCATGAGCTCGGACGACAAGGTCACGCCGCTGCGCCCCAAGCGACCCTGCCCCGAATGTGGCAAGCCGTCGGCGCGCGAGACCTACCCGTTCTGCTCCGTGCGCTGCAAGGAGATCGACCTTAACCGCTGGCTCAAGGGCGCCTACGTCATTCCGGCCCGCGACGACGAGGACGAACCGGACAACGACCCTCCCAAATGAGGCTGTTCAGAGCGGCCTGCTGGTCTCGACCGCGCCCGATGAATCGCCTGTCGAGCAACTGCTGGTTTCCCGCTTGAAATCAGCGCTTAAGCGCTGGACAGGCCGGATTCCCGTGCTATAACCCACCCGCTTTCAAGGGGCGCCTGCGGCGCTTTCAAGAAATCCGGCGTGCAGAACTGCCCGTGTGCCGGAACAGGCCCAGATAGCTCAGTTGGTAGAGCAGCGGACTGAAAATCCGCGTGTCGGTGGTTCGAATCCGCCTCTGGGCACCATTTCCATGGCAATTGCTTAACCGTCCGACAGACGTTTCGTTGGACTTTGCCGGAAAATGCTGGCGAGCGCAGATAAAATTCGACTTTGGCCCAGGACACGGAAGGATAGTCGTGCCTTTTTGGAAATCGCACAAGAAATATAGCGCAGGAACGTGGGACGATCGGCTCGACGGACTATTTTCATGCGGAGTAAACTACGCCGGTAAGACGATCCTTGATGTTGGCTGCAATATGGGCATCGTCGCTTATGAAATCGCCAAACGCAGACCGGCCTACATCCACGGCATTGACGTTCTAAAGCCACACACCCGCGTGGCGCGTTCCATCTTTCTAGGATCGAACGTAGAAAGTCGATTCGACACCATGAGCCTTGGGAGTCGAAAGCTTCAATCTGTTCTAAATGACAGGTACGATATCGTTCTTCTTCTCGCTGTATACCAGCATGTCCGCACGGGGTTGGGTCAGGAGGAGGCCGATCGCGTCTTTATCGACATCATTAGCCGCGCACAGACCATTGTGGCTCGCGTTCCCGACGAAGACGACGTCCGGCTTCAGTCTTTAATCGAGGATGTTGGGTTCACCTTATCTCATCGCCACAAGTCGCCACGCGGCAGTACCGTCCTGGCTTATCATCGCCACTAGGCCGGGCGGATGGCGATTGTCGCGCGACCCCAGACGCATTTCCTGCGCCTATCGGCAAAATCACGCGACCTGAGCGCATAATGGCGGCTTGGCCCGTCGAAACATCTTTGCTCGCATTGGGCGGATGACGGATTTGATTTGCTTGGAGATCCCTTATCCTTAGGGCAAACTGGCTGCTGGGGCTCTAGGAGGCGAAATGAGAGCACGCGCAGCAACGGTTGGAGATCTGGAAGCTCTTTTCCGTGATCTGTCCAAGCGGATATCGGATGAATACGCCGCGGCCGGCAAGGACAGCAAGATCGCCTACGACAATCTGATGATGAACTTGAAAGAAGGCCGTGCTCACGCGCTTGTCCAGGGCGAAAAGACCGTGGCGATCATCGCGTGGCACGAGCATAGCGACGCTGCTGATACGCTGTTCGCCGCACAGGAGGATTTCTTCAGCGCCGCGACCGTTCGCTTCTGCAAGCGGCACATTCGCCATATCCAGGCGCTCGCCGGCAACCTCCCCATTCACTCGCGCAGCTGGCTTCGGAGACCGGACGTCGCAAAATGGTTCCGGATAATCGGCTATGTCGAGCGGGGCCAGGAGAATGGCGCCAATTTGTTCGAACTGCCGCCGGCCCCCGCCGCATAAGAAATCCAGGCGTGCTGCAAAACGCCGCGACAACCGGTACCCACTTTTGGGTCCGACGCTCTAGCCAAAAAGGCCCGCCGCTCCATTTGTGAAGCGGCGAGGCCCCATATTTGGGGACAACTTCCGGGCTGTTGCCCGGCATTGCTTACGTGCAATTCAGATGCCAGACGGCTGACCCATAATGGGCCACCGCCCCCGGGAAGCGCGAACCATCTTCCGCGATCGCACCACTGCCATAGCTCGCCATTCCTGCTATAGTTCCTTGCGGCGGACCTGATTTCCGCCTAGCCGGCGCCCATCAGGCAATCTACCCCAACGCCCCCCAAAGTGGCGCCGGCCAATCTTCGCCACCGACACAGTCATGCACGCCCTGCGAGGGCGAAGCGCGCGATGGTCGTCAGGCCCGATAGTCAGCGGCAGCGGTTCGACCCCCTCCAGAGCGGCGGACTTTCAACTCGAAACGCCCGGCTGGCGATTCCAATCCGGCAGATCGCCTGGAACGGCAGGACGATCCGACATAAATCCAAAAAACCGCTAGCAAGCCGCGGCCAGAAAGTGTTGAAGACCGTGCCGATCGCATTGAACGCGGCGCGATCCAGTTGCGCTCGGCGAGGCTTGATGATTTGTTGCCGCTTCAAGGAGAATAAATGATGCGCGAGCCTGTCGGTCAAGACGAATATGGGTCGGCCAACCCCTTCGACCCGGACGACCTGACGACGTTGAACGTGATGGGTCCGGGGGTGGCCAGCAACGATTTCGAGAAATACGCGGTCGCCGTGATCATCGTGTTCGGCGCTCTCATCATTGGCGGATTGATGGCCGCAACCCTGGCCTTGGGGCACCGCAACGGCTTCCTGTACGCGCTTGGCGGCGCCACCGCGGCGTGGATATCCGGAAATGCGCTTCTACTCGATCGGCCGCGTATCTATGCCTTGTTCGTCGGCATCGCCGCGGTGATGCTGATTGCGTCCACCATCACGCTGGTCATCTGACGGGCCTGCCGATATTCAGGTGATGCCGGCCTGCGAATGGTGGTCTCCTGCGCTTCCGGTACTCACGTACCGAAAGTACGCTCCGTTCCGGTTCTCGGAAATCACGCAGTCTGGTCGCTTCCCGCCCGTCTTCGACTCCGGCTCGGCCTGACCTGAATCTGAACAGACCCAGCGCACGAATTCTAATATCCGATCGCCTCGCCGGATGCGGCGCGGCTGTCGATGGCGCCATTGTAGCGAGCGCCGCCGCCCTTTTCGATGTCCGCCAGGCTCTTGCCGCCGACCAGGATGCCGGCCGCCTGACCCCAGGTCGCATCGGTGACATCGAGGTGGTAGCCCATGCCGGCAAGCAGTTTTTCGGTATCGGGCGACAGGCCGAACGGTTCGATATAGACCGTGTCGGGCAGCCACTGGTGGTGGATGCGCGGCGCGTCGATCGCCTCCTGGATGTTCATGCCGTGGTCGACGACGTTGACGATCGCTTCAAGCGTGATGGTGATGATGCGCGAGCCGCCGGGGCTGCCGATGACCATGAACGGCTTGCCATCTTTGGCGACGATGGTCGGGCTCATCGACGACAGCGGCGTCTTCCTCGGCTCGATCGCATTCGCCTCCCCCTGGACCAGGCCGTAGAGATTGGGCACGCCCGGCTTCTGGGTGAAATCGTCCATCTCGTTGTTGAGCAGGATGCCGGTGCCGTCGGCGACGACGCCGGCGCCGAACGAGCCGTTCAGTGTGTAGGTCACCGCGACGGCGTTGCCGTCATTGTCGACGATCGAATAATGCGTCGTCTCCTGGCTCTCGCCAAAACCCTTCGGCATTAATTCCTGCGACACGCCGGCCCGGAACGGATCGATCTTTTCGCGGATTTCTTTTGCATACGCCTTGTCGAGCAGCTTTTCGACCGGATTGTCGACGAAGTCGGGATCGCCGAGCGCAGAATTGCGGTCGACATAGGCATGGCGCATTGCCTCGACCATGACTTTGACGGTTTCGGCAGAACCGGCGCCGAGATAGGACAGTGGGTAGAATTCCAGCACGTTGAGGATCTCGCAGATGATGACGCCGCCCGAGCTCGGCGGCGGCGAGGAGGTGATCTCATAGCCGCGGTAGTTGCAGGTCACCGGCTCGAGCTCGCGGACCGCGTAGGTCTCGAAATCCGCCTTGGCCAGAATGCCGCCCTTCTGCGCGCTCGCCTTGACGATGCCGTCGGCGATCGGTCCTTTGTAGAAGGCATCGCGACCTCGCTCCGAAATCGCTGAGAGCGAGGCGGCGAGATCGGCCTGAACAAGGCGCTCGCCGACCGCATAAGGCTTGCCGTCCGGCTTCAGGAAGATGGCGGCCGCGGCCGGGTCCTTCGCCAGCCGTTCGGCGCCGCCTTCGAGCGAGGCGACATCGCCCTGCTCCAGCACGAAGCCGTCCTTGGCATAGCGGATTGCCGGCGCCATCAAGTCCTGTCGCGTCAGCGTGCCGTATTTTTCCCGTGCGGTCTCGAAGCCGGCCACCGACCCCGGCACGCCGACCGCGAGATAGCCGTCCAGGCTGGCGCCCTTCACCGGCTTGCCGTCCTTGTCGAGATACATGGTCTTCGTCGAGGCGAGCGGCGCCCGCTCGCGGAAATCGAGGAACGTCGAGCGGCCGTCCTTGAAGCGGATGGTCATGAAGCCGCCACCGCCGATATTGCCGGCGTTCGGATAGACCACAGCCAGCGCATAGCCGACGGCAACCGCCGCATCGACAGCATTGCCGCCCTTCTTCAGCACCTCGACGCCGACTTCCGACGCCAGATGCTGGGCCGTCACCACCATGCCGTGCTCACCCTTCGCCGGCTGCGGCGAGGCGGCGAAGATGGCCGTCAGCGGCGCAAGGGTCAAGGTAAGCGAAAGACTGAGGGCGATTAGGGTGCGGCGGTGCATGGCCGTTCTCCGAAGCGTGGGGATGCGCCTAGAAAAGCCGGTTGGTGAGGTTGAGTCCATGGCAATAGGACGGAAAAGGATTGGTGCACCCGTCACCGGCCGCCTCGTAACCACCGTTGCGATCTTCGGCTGATGTAACGGCATGGATCCTAGGGCTCCGCGACGTCGCTTCGCTCCTGCTCCGCCCTAGGATGACGAAGGCGTGTTGGCTTATAAATGCATGTCGCGCAAAAGTGTGCAGCGGTTTTGCGATAACGACATGCATAAAACAACCTAAAGCGCGTCGCGTGAGGCCGGTCAAACGCGACGCGCTTTTTAGCTCATCGCAGATGGCGGGAGATTTGGCAGTTGCGTCGCAGCGTAGGGAGGCTGATGACAAGCGAAGGCGTTCGAAATTAGCCGATGCCTCTCTCCCTTCGTCATCCTAGGGCGGAGCAGGAGCGAAGCGACGTCGCGGAGACCCTAGGATCCATGCCGTGACCTGTCAGCGTCGCCGCGTTGACGGCAAGCCCTATGCTTCCGTTTTGTTCTTGCTTTGTGCCGGCATTTATGATATTGATTTACTTGTGGTACTGATTTTGCGCCGCGACCCGCCTCAGGCGGGTTTTTTCGTTTCAGGCCGACATCAAACAATCCCGCCGCCGCCGCCCGCAACCGCCGGCCGTTCCGCCCCGACCTTGGCCCGGTAGCCGGCGGCGCGGTAGGCGGCGACCGGATCGATGGCGCCGCCCGTGTTCAGCCGCGCCATGGCGAGGATCGGCTCGACGTCGGTGCGATAGGCGGCTTTCAGCGTCTGCATCGCCATCAGCGCGTCATTGGTGTCCTGGAAGCCTTCCAGCGCCTTGCGGTCGACCAGCAGCGCCTGCGCATAGGCGCGCTGCACCTCGACTGCCGACAGCATCAGGCTTTCGATCGGGTCGGTGACGTTGTGGCTCTGGTCGAGCATGTGAGCCGGATCAAAACCTTCGGCGCCGGAAAGCTCGGCATCGGCCAGCTCGTTGAAGACGAGGAACAGCCGGTAGGGATCGATCGAGCCGGCGTCGAGATCGTCGTCGCCATATTTCGAATCGTTGAAATGGAAGCCGCCTAGTTTCTTGAACTGGATCAGCCGCGACACGATCATCTCGATGTTGACGTTTGGCGCATGATGGCCGAGGTCGACCAGGCAGAACGCCTTGTCGCCCAATTCGGTGGCGATCATGTAGTTGGTGCCCCAATCCTGCACGACCGTCGAATAGAAAGCCGGTTCGTACATCTTGTGCTCGGTGAACAGCTTCCAGTCATCCGGCAGTCCGGCGTAGATCTCCTTCATCGCGTCGAGATAGCGCTCGAACGCCTTGGCGAAATTGACCTGACCGGGAAAGTTCGAGCCATCGCCGATCCATACCGTCAGTGCCTTGGAACCCAACGTCTTGCCGATCTCGATGCATTCGAGATTGTGCTCGACCGCCTGCCGGCGCGTTGCGGCATCGGCATGCGATAGCGAGCCGAACTTATAGGAAAGCTCCTGGTCCGTGGCGTCGGAGAACGTGTTCGAATTCATGGCGTCGAAGCCGAGGCCGAAGCGGGAGGCCGCCTGTTTCAGCCGGCTCGGATCGGCCTTGTCCCACGGAATGTGCAGCGAGACGGTGGGTGTGGCCTGCGTCAACTGCTGGATGACGGCGCAGTCCTCAATCTTGTCGAAAATGTCGCGCGGCTCGCCGGCGCCAGGAAAACGGGCAAAGCGGGTGCCGCCGGTGCCGACGCCCCAGGACGGGATTGCCACGGCAAATTTTTCGACCTTGTCGCGGATAGCGTCGATGGCGATGCCTCGACGGTCGAGGCGTTCGCCGAGCGAATCGTAATCGCGCTTGAGGTCGGCCGCGCGCGCGGCATTGTCCTTGTCGACGACGTCGGCGGAGATAATGGTTTCGGACATGGTTCCTCCCAAAATGCGTTGGCGCTGCCCCTCATCCCCCTGCCGGCACCTTCTCCCCGTATAGAGACGGGGAGAAGGGAAGCGCTCCGGCATTGACGACCCCTCTCCCCGTTCTTCACGGGGAGGGTAAGGGTGAGGGGCAGCGCCGCTTTCAACTATTATCGCGTAAAACTCTGGGCGTTGCCCGCGTCGACATTGACGATGTTGCCGGTCGACTTGGCCGACATGTCGGAGGCGAAGAAATAGATCGCCTCGGCGATGTCCTCGGGGAACACCGAACGCTTCAGCATCGAACGCGAGCGGTAATGCTCCTCCAGATCGTCAGTCGACATCTTATAGGCGGCGGCGCGCTGTTCCTTCCACTCGCCGGTCCAAATCTTCGAGCCGCGCAGCACGGCGTCGGGATTGACGACATTGACCCTGATTTGCGCTTCCGCGCCTTCCAGCGCCAAGCAGCGCGCCAGATGGATCTCGGCGGCTTTGGCCGTGCAATAGGCGGCGGCGTTGGGCGATGCAGCAAGCCCGTTCTTGGAGGCGACGAAGACGACGTTGCCGCCGATCTTCTGCGCGCGGAACAACCGGAATGCTTCCCGCGAAACGAGGAAATAGCCGGTCGACAAGATGTCCATGTTCTTATTCCACAGCGCCAGCGTCGTCTCCTCGATCGGCGCCGAGGTAGCCAGGCCGGCATTCGACACCAGAATATCGATGCCGCCGAACTCGACCGCGGTCTCGGCGAAGCCAGAGATCACCTGGTCTTCGGCGGTGACATTGATGACCAGCGGTCGCACGAAATCCTTGCCATAGGCCTTGGCCAGCTCGTCATTGGCGCTGGCAAGTGCGGCCTCGTCGATGTCGGCCAGCACGACGCAGGCGCCTTCGCGCAGCAGCCGGTTGGCCGTCGCCCAGCCGATGCCGCCGGCACCGCCCGTGACCAGTGCGATCTGGCCGGCAAGAGCTTTCGGCTTCGGCAGGCGCTGCAGCTTTGCCTCTTCGAGCAGCCAGTACTCGATGTCGAAGGCTTCCTGCTCGGGCAGCCCGACATAGGTCGACACCGTCGAGGCGCCGCGCATGACGTTGATGGCGTTGACGTAGAATTCGCCTGAGATGCGCGCCGTTGCCTTGTCGCCGGCGAAGGTGAACATGCCAACGCCGGGCATCAGATAGACCACGGCGTTCGGATCACGCACCGGTGGCGAATCCACATGCCTGCACCTGTCGTAATAGGCTTGATAGCCAACGCGATATTCCGCCACGTCGTCGGCGAGACGGGCGATGACGGCATCGACATCGGGGGCCTTGGGATCGAACTCGATGACCAGCGGCCGGATCTTGGTGCGCAGGAAATGGTCCGGGCAGGAGGTGCCGAGTGCCGCCAGCGGGCGCAAATCCTTGGAATTGACGAATTCCAGCACGGCGGGCGAATCGTCGAAATGGCCAAGCTTGTGGCTTTTCTCCGAGATCAGGCCGCGGATCCTCGGCATCAGCTTTGCCGCCACGGCGCGACGCGCCGGTGCGTCGAGCGATTTGACGACTGCGCCACCGAAGATCGGCTTGCCTTCAGACTTGCGCTCGAACCATTCGATCGCCTGGTTGATCACCGAGATCGTCGTCTCGTAGCACTCCTGAGGCGTGTCGCCCCAGGTGAACAGGCCATGGCTTGCCAGCACAACACCCTTGGCCTCAGGGTTCTCGACGCAGAATTTTTCCAGCCACAGGCCGAGTTCGAAGCCCGGACGCTTCCATGGCAGCCAGCCGATCGCGTCGCCGAAGATCTCCTTGGTCAGTGCCTTCGAATCCTTGGCGGCGGCAATGGCGATGATGGCGTCGGGATGCATGTGGTCGACATGGGGCTTCGGCACGAAGGCGTGCAGCGGCGTGTCGATCGAGGCCGCGCGCGGATTGAGGTTGAAGGTGCAGTGAGGCAGATAGCCGACCATCTCGTCTTCATGCTCGAGGCCGCGATAGAGACCCTTCAGCGCGCGCAGCTTGTCCATGTAGAGCGTGGCGAAGCCGTCGAGCTTGATCGAGGCGCTGTCGCCGCCCGAGCCCTTGACCCACAGCACTTCCACGCTTTCACCGGTGAGGGGATCCTTTTGCCAGATCTTGGAAGAGGTATTGCCGCCGCCATAGTTGGTGACGCGCTTGTCGGAGCCGAGAACATTCGAGCGATAGACGAGACGTTCCGGCTCGCTCATTCCCAGGGCTTTCGCCTCATCCCAAAGATTGGCGAGGCGCGTGCCGGAGCGCTTGTCGAGCATAGGTAATCCTCCCGTGACGTGAGACGCGCAAACGGTGCGGTCAATTGCCACCGCTTCGCGGGCCAGATGCCACCGCATAGCGGGTCTGCTTTGGTCGAATGTCCACGGAAGCGACGACATTGTCAATCATAAACGATCAAGTTTGATCATATTGCACTGCACAATGGAATTATATGATCGGAAATGATTGACACTGCGCGTTTTGGGTGCCTAGATGCTGAGGCAGGGAGGAACCATGCACGAGAAAGAGCGCCACCGGATCATCTTGTCCGCCGTCCAGGAAAAGCCTGTGGTGACGGTGCAGGAGATGGTCGACCTGACGGACTCGTCCGAGGCGACGATCCGGCGCGACATTGCGGCGCTGCATGTACAAAAGCGCCTGCGCCGCGTGCGTGGCGGCGCCGAAGCGATCACCCCACCGCAGTTCATCGGCCTTGCCGGCCGGCCCTTTTCCGTCAACGAGACGATCAACGCTTCGCAGAAGCGGGCGATCGCGCGTGACGCCGTGGAACTCTGCAAGGACGGCGAGCCGATCATCATCAATGGCGGCACCACCACCTTCCAGATGGTGCATTTCCTGACTGGCCGCCGCATGCCGATCTTCACCAATTCCTTTCCGATCGCCGAGCACCTGCTCAAGCACTCCAAGAACACGGTGATGCTGTCGGGCGGCACCATCTACCGCGAGCAGAACATCATCCTGTCGCCCTTCGACAATGACGTGACGCGCAATTTCTATGCGCGCCGCATGTTCATGGGCGCGCAAGGGCTCGGGCCACTCGGCCTGATGGAAGGCGATCCGCTACTGATCCAGGCCGAGCAGAAACTGATCGATCAAGCCGACGAATTGGTGGTGCTGGTCGACTCGTCGAAATTCCGCAAACGCTCGAGCCTGATCCTGTGTGGCCTGTCGCGCATCGCCACCGTCATCACCGACGACGGCATCGAGGATCGCGAGGCCAAGATGTTGGAGGCCGCTGGTGTGACGCTGGTCGTCGCCCGCACAACGCTAGGCAATAAGGAAGAATCTTCGCTGCAGGCCTGAAACCAACTCACGCCCGCAGCGGCGATGGAATGCAACGCTCAAGGGAGGATATTCGATGAGCTTTCTTAGGAAATTGATGGTTACGGCGGCGTTCTCCGCCGCCATGTTCGTGAATGCCGCCTATGCCGAGAACGTCAAGATCGCGCTGGTGGTGAAGTCGCTCGGCAACGGCTTCTTCGATGCCGCCAACAAAGGTGCCGAAGAGGCGGCCAAGGAACTCGGCGGCGTCGACATCATCTACACCGGCCCGACCAAGGCCACCGCCGAAGCCCAGATCGAGGTGATCAATTCGCTGATCGCCCAGAAGGTCGATGCCATCGCCATTTCGGCCAATGACGCCGACGCGCTGGTGCCGGCGCTGAAGAAGGCGATGGATCGCGGCATCACCGTCATCTCGTGGGATTCGGGCGTCGCTCCGGAAGGCCGCCAGCTCCACCTCAACCCCTCGGACACCAACCTGATCGGCGAGACCATCATCAAGCTTGCCGCCGACTATCTGCCGGAAGGCGGCGACGTCGCCATCCTGTCGGCTTCGTCCACCGCGACCAACCAGAACGCCTGGATCGACGCCGCCAAGAAGATGCTGCCGGAGAAATTCCCCAAGATCAAGCTCGTCGCCACCGTCTATGGCGACGACGACTCGGCCAAGAGCACGGACGAGGCCAAGGGCCTGCTGAAGTCCTATCCGAACCTCAAAGCGATCATCGCACCGACCACCGTCGGCGTCGTGGCCGCCGCCCAGGTGGTGAGCGACCAAGGCCTGATCGGCAAGGTCAACGTCACCGGGCTGGCGCTGCCGTCGGAGTTCAAGAAGTTCATCGACAATGGCGCCAGCCAAGCGGTCGCGCTGTGGAACCCGATCGATCTCGGCTATTCGGCCGTCTACCTCGCCCATGACCTGGCGGTGAAGAAGGAAGAAGCCAAGCCTGGTGCGACGCTGTCGATCGGCCGTGTCGGCAAGGTCACGCTCGACGACACCAACTCGGCTGCGATGGCTCCGCCTTTCAAGTTCGACAAGTCGAACATCGAAGAGTTCTCCAAGATCTATTGATCCTGGAGCCCTTCAAGCCGGCGCGGCGGGGCTCAGGTTCCGCCGCACCTTCAAACGAACCTTGCTTCAGGGCTTGATACGACTATGGACACGACAGCCCAACTCAATCTGACGACCGAGCAGCCTTTGGCTCCGGCTCCGCGCCTGACCCTGTCCGGCATTTCGAAGAGTTTTCCCGGCGTGCGCGCGCTGCACGATGTCAGCCTGTCGCTCTACCCCGGCCAGGTCACCGCGCTGATCGGCGAGAACGGCGCCGGCAAGTCGACGCTGGTCAAGATCATGACCGGCATCTACCAGCCCGATGCGGGCGCTATCAGCATCGACGGCCAGGCCGTCACACTGCCCAGCGCGCATGCCGCCTTCGGGCACGGCATCACCGCCATCCATCAGGAAACCGTGCTGTTCGACGATCTGACGGTGGCCGAGAATATCTTTCTCGGCCATGCGCCGCGGTCGCGCTTCGGCACCATCGACTGGCGCACCATGCGCAAGAACGCCCGCGAGGTGCTGGACACGATGGGTGCCGGGCACATCGACGCCGACGCGCGGCTGAAGGATCTCGGCATCGCCAACAAGCACCTCGTGGCAGTCGCCCGCGCCATGTCGATCGATGCGCAGATCGTGATTATGGACGAGCCCACCGCAGCGCTTTCGCTGAAGGAGATCGAGGAGCTCTTCTTGCTGGTCGAGTTCCTGAAGAGCGAAGGCAAAGCGATCCTGTTCATCAGCCACAAGTTCGACGAGATCTACCGCATTGCCGACCGCTATACGGTGTTCCGCGACGGCGAGATGGTTGGCGAAGGCCTGATCAGGGACGCCGGCCAGAGCCAGATCGTGCGCATGATGGTAGGCCGCGCCGTCGATCATATCTTTCCGCAGCGCAAGGCCGAGATCGGCGCGCCGGTGCTCACTGTCTCCGGCCTGTCGCATCCGACCGAGTTCGACGACATCGGTTTCGAGCTGCACAGAGGCGAAATCCTCGGCTTCTACGGCCTTGTCGGTGCCGGCCGCAGCGAAGTGATGCAGGCAATATCAGGCATCACCCGCACTAGCAGCGGCACGATCACGCTGGAAGGCAAGACAATCGTGCCGAAATCGGCGGCGGATTCGATCGATGCCGGCATCGTCTACGTGCCGGAAGAACGCGGCAAGCAAGGCGTGGTGATCGGCCTGCCGATCTTCCAGAATATCTCGCTGCCCTCACTCAAGCGCACATCCAAATCGGGCATGCTGCGGCTGGCGGAGGAGTTCGCGCTAGCCCGCTCCTACACCGAGCGGCTCGATTTGCGCGCCTCTTCGCTGAGCCAGGACGTCGGCACGCTGTCGGGCGGCAACCAGCAGAAGATCGTCATCGCCAAATGGCTGGCGACCGCGCCGAAGGTGATCATCCTCGACGAGCCGACCAAAGGCATCGACATCGGCTCGAAGGCGGCCGTGCACGGCTTCATGGCCGAGCTCGTCGCGCAAGGCCTGTCGGTGATCATGGTCTCGTCCGAACTGCCCGAAGTCCTCGGCATGTCCGACCGGGTCGTCGTCATGCGCGAGGGGCGCATCGCTTCGGTCTACGACAATAAGGGGCTCGACGCGGAAACGCTGGTCAAGACGGCAGCGGGGATCGCGGCATGAAGGCGCTTCTGAAGTTTCGCGAAGTCTGGCTGCTCGCGGCCATCGTCTTGCTGATCGGGCTGATCTCGATGCGCTTTCCGGGCTTTGCCGCCCCCGGCAATCTGCGCCAGGTGTTCAACGACACCTCGATCCTGATGATCCTGGCGCTGGGTCAGATGGTGGTGATCCTGACCCGCTCGATCGACCTGTCGATGGCCTCGAACCTCTGCTTCACCGGCATGGTGGTGGCGATGCTGAACGCCGCGCATCCGGCAATCCCGATCCCGCTGCTGATCGTCATTGCACTGCTGGTCGGCCTGGTGCTGGGCGCCATCAACGGCCTGCTGGTATGGCGGCTGAACATTCCCTCGATCGTGGTGACGCTCGGGACGCTCACCATCTATCGCGGGGCCACCTTCGTCATTTCAGGCGGCGCCTGGGTCAATGCCGATCAGATGAGCCCTGATTTCATCGGCCTGCAGCGCGCGGCTTTCCTCGGCATTCCCGTCCTGTCGTGGATCGCCATACTGGTCATTGCCCTGTTCTTTCTCTTGATGACGCGCACCGCGCTCGGCCGCTCGATCTACGCCATCGGCGTCAACCCGACGGCATCGGTCTATGCCGGCATCGATGTCGGCCGGACCAAGTTCATCGTCTTCTGTATCTCGGGAATGGTCGGCGGTCTCTGCGGTTATCTCTGGATCTCGCGTTACGTCATCGCCTCGGTCGAGGTCGCCAATGGCTACGAGCTCAACATCATCGCCGCCTGCGTCATCGGCGGCATCTCGATCGCCGGCGGCATCGGCTCGGTCGGCGGCGCGGTTCTCGGTGCGCTGTTCCTCGGCATCATCTCCAACGCATTGCCGGTCATCAACATCTCGCCCTTCTGGCAGATGGCTATTTCGGGCAGCGCCATCATCCTGGCCGTGGTGCTCAATGCGCGCGGTGAACGCCGGCAAGGCCGCATCATCCTCAAAAAGGCGGAAGCGGCATGACCGACACTCCTGCTCCACGCCACATTCCCGACCGGCTCGACAAGCCATTCACTTCGGCGATCTTCTCCTGGGAGGCGCTGCTGGTCGCGGTGGCGGTCGCCATCTTTGCCGTCAACAGCTTCGCCTCACCCTATTTCCTCGACGCGTGGTCGCTGTCGGACCTGACCTTCAACTTCACCGAAAAGGCGCTGATCGCGCTCGCCATGGCGCTGCTGATCATTTCAGGCGAGATCGACCTGTCGGTCGCCGCCATCATTGCATTGGCTTCGACGATGATGGGCATGGCGGTGCAGGCCGGCGCCGGTACGCCGGTGCTGGTGGCGATCGGTATCCTGGTCGGGCTCGGCTGCGGCGCTTTCAACGGGCTTCTCGTCACTAGGCTCGGCCTGCCATCGATCGTCGTCACCATCGGCACGATGAGCCTGTTTCGCGGCATCGCCTTCATCATCCTCGGCGACCAGGCCTACAAGGGCTATCCCCCGAGCTTCGCCTTCTTCGGCCAGGGCTATGTCTGGTGGGTGGGGTCGTTTGAACTGACGCTGTTCCTCGTCGCGGCCGTCATCTACTGGTTCGTGCTGCACCGGACGAGCTTCGGCCGCCGCGTCTTCGCCATCGGCAACAACCCGGTCGCGGCGCAGTTTTCCGGCGTGCGCGTCGGCCGCATCAAATTCATCCTGTTCTGCCTGACCGGCCTGATGGCGGGCATCGCCTCGGTGCTGATCACCTCGCGGCTCGGCTCGACCCGGCCGTCGATCGCGCAAGGCTATGAATTGGAAGTCATCACCATGGTGGTGCTCGGCGGCGTCAGCATCCTGGGCGGCGCCGGCAGCATTGTGGGCGTGGTGCTCGCCGCCTTCATCATGGGGCTGGTCACCTTCGGCCTCGGTCTGCTCAATGTGCCCGGAATCGTCATGTCGATCTTCATCGGGCTGCTGCTGATCATCGTCATCGCGCTGCCGATCGTCTGGCGGCGAGTGCGTCGGGAGCGCTTCACCTGATGGCCGAGAAATACGCGTTCAAGATGAAGCTCAATCCGGGGATGAAGGCCGAATACAAAAGGCGCCATGACGACATCCGGCCGTCGCTGGTCGCGCTGCTCAAACAGGCCGGCGTCTCCGACTATTCGATCCATCTCGACGAGGAGACCAACATACTGTTCGGCGTGCTGTGGCGAAGCGATAGCCATGGGATGGACGAATTGCCGAAGCACCCAGTGATGCAGCGCTGGTGGGCCGAGATGGCCGACATCATGGAGACCAAGCCTGATAACGAGCCGGTGGCAGTGCCGCTGGAAACAATGTTCCATATGGAATGACCCGCCACATCGCCGTTATCGATATCGGCAAGACCAACGCTAAGGTGGCGCTGGTCGATCTTGCCGATATGCATGAAATCGCGCTGCGCCGCATGGCGAACGCGCCCGTTGCCGACGGCCCCTACCCGCACCACGATGTCGAGCTTCTGTGGTCCTTTATCCTCGACAGTCTCGCCGGGATCAATCGCGAACAGCGCATCGATGCGATATCGATCACCACCCATGGCGCGACGGGTGTGCTGGTGGACGCTGCCGGTGAGCTGGCGCTGCCGGTGCTCGACTATGAATTCACTGGGCCCGACGCCCTCGCCGAGGGCTATGAGGCGATCCGTCCGGCCTTCGCCGAGACGGGCACGCCGCGCCTGCCGGTCGGCCTCAATCTCGGCGCGCAGTTCTTCTGGCAGCAGAGGAAGTTTCCGGCGGAGTTCGCCGAGACCGCCGCAATGCTGATGTACCCGCAGTACTGGGCCTTACGTTTGACCGGCGTCGCCGCCAATGAAGTGACCTCGCTCGGCTGCCACACGGATCTGTGGAACCCGTGGAAGGCGGATTTTTCGTCGCTGGTTGACAGGATGGAATGGCGACGCCTGATGGCGCCGGTGCGGCCGGCGAAGCACCGCCTTGGCCCGATCCTGCCCGCCCTTGCGACACGGACCGGGCTCGACGCGCAAACGCCGGTGTTTTGCGGCCTGCATGATTCCAATGCCTCGCTGCTGCCGCATCTCCTGTCCGACAGACCGCCTTTCTCGGTCGTCTCGACCGGCACCTGGGTGGTGTCGATGGCCGTCGGCGGCAACATGATCGTGCTAGATCCGGCCCGCGATACATTGGTCAATGTCAATGCGCTCGGCGATCCGGTTCCCTCGGCGCGTTTCATGGGCGGCCGCGAGTTTTCGCTGCTGACGGAAGGCCATTCGGAAGACTGGACCGAAACGGATGTCGCCACAGTGCTCTCTGGGAAAACGTCCCTGCTGCCTTCGACGCAACAGGGTTCGGGGCCGTTTCCCCATCACACCGCCGCATGGCTCAACGCCGACGGCATCAACAACGGCCAGCGCTTTGCCGCCGTCTCTTTCTACCTGGCGCTGATGACCGCGACCTGCCTCGATCTGATCGGCGCCGATGGCTCGACCATCGTCGAGGGCCCGTTCGCCCGCGACCGGGCTTTCACGAGCATGCTGGCTGCGGCGACGGCGCGTGCCGTCATAGCGTCCGAGGCAGCGACCGGCACCAGCATCGGCGCTGCCTTGCTGGCGTCGGATCAAAGAATGGTCCAAGGCAACGGCGAAAGGATCGAACCGCCGGCCGACCCAGCCTGGGCGGATTACGCACGCTCATGGCGCGCGGCGGTCGAGGCGCGAGGCTGATCACAAAATCCGCTTGCCGAAAGCCGACATGACGAAGTTGACGGTGTCTGTCGCAATCCGCGGGTCAAGATCGGCGGTCAGGCCGGAGACGTCCATCGACGACAGCCCGCCGGACAGCGCGATCGCCTCCATCGCCTGATGCGTTTCGCGCACCGTGATGCCGCCGGAGCCAGCCGCCCAACCGGCGAATTCGGTCACCTCAGGCGAATAGCTGACATGGAAGCCCTGCGTGCCGGAGGTGGCGATGCGGATCGCCTCGTGCATCAGGTCGCGCATGCCCATAGCGTCGATATCGGTCATGGTGAAGGCGGAGACCCGCGAATCCTTCAGCACCCGGGCCTCGGCCGGATCGGCATGGCGCAAACCGACGATGACGACGTTTTCCGGCGACAGCTGCGGCTGCAGCGCGCCGGGCTTGTGATCGAGGCTGAGCGCCCGCGCCAGCACCGAACGTTCCGGCAGGTCGATGCCGTCCTCGTCCTCCGGCATCAGCGCGGCGATGGAATCGATCCAGATCAAACCGAAGGAGTGCGTCGCCCGCGCCGTCGTCGTCAGCGCCTTGTGGGCGATGCGCCGGTCACTGCCGGCGGTGAGGCGGATCAGGCCGGACGGTGGCCGCTCGATATCGGCCAGTTCGACGACATCGAAATTCATCGCCTCCAGCCGGGCGCCGGTCGCTTCCCTGGCGAGGATGCCGGCGGCGACCGGTTCGGCTGATATCGACATCATTTTGCGGCCGGAAAAATTCTCGACGTCGTGCATCGGGGCCTTTTCGACATATTCCGAGGTCATCGCCAGCAGCATGGCGCCATAGCTCATGCGGAAGGCCACACGGTCGCCGACGGCGGGCGGCGGGTCGGCGTCGGTCACGTCGAGCAGCAGATGATCGCTGGAGGCGCCGAGCACCCGCACACCCTTGGCGATCGGGGTGAGCCCCTCGATCAACACGTCCTCGCGGCCGATATTGGCGATGGCACGCAACCTGTCGCCCTCGTCGGGAAAGACCGGCTGGTTGCCGAAAGCGTCGTAGCCGGATTGGCCGATCGGCCGCGACGGCTTCAGCTTGACCTCGATGATGTCGCTGGTCAGGCGGCAGGCATCGGGTTCCAGTTCGGCCCACGGCATCTCGCGGAAGGTTTCGACGCCACCCTGGAGGATAGCCTCCCCGACCCGCAGATTGTTGATGCCGGCGGGCAGCCTGCCTTCGAGCAGCAGGGTCAGCGACGATGACGCGCCGCCCGAGATCCAGTCCAGCCTTGCGCCGGACAGGCGCTCGGTCTTGTAGGCATGGGCGACAAGTTGCCCGAGATTTTCCTCCGTCGGCATGATGGCGCCGAAGCAGCCGAGATTGGTGCCGATGCCGGCGATGCGAACGCCCCCGAGCGCCAGTATCTGCTCGACTGTCGGGATGAGATCGTTCGGCCAGATGCCTTCCCTGAGATCGCCAAGATCGATCATCAGCATGATGTCGTGGACGCGGCCCATGCGCTCGGCGATGCGCGATAGCTCGCGAATGGTGGCGAGCTCGGATTGCAGGCTGATGTCGACGGTGCGAACCACCTCCTCGATGCGCGCCATCGGCGGGCTGCGCAGCAGCATGATCGGCGCATTGATGCCGCTGTCGCGCAGCCGGCGGATGTTTTCGAAGCGCGATTCGGCGATGCCGGCGACGCCGCCGCGCAGCATGGCGCGCGCTACCTGCGGCATGCCGCAAGTGCCCTTGGTGACGCCGAAGATCTTGATGCCGGAAAGGGCGCAGCGGTCGACGATCGTACGTGCATTGCGTTCGATGCGGCCAAGGTCGATGGCGACTTGCGGTCCCGACATTGCTTAGTTCCTGTAGACCAGTCCTTGCGGGTCGATCTCCGGCTTGCGGCCGGCGACCAGATCGGCAAGGAATTTTCCGGAACCGCAGGCCATGGTCCAGCCGACATGGCCGTGGCCGGTGTCGAGGTAGAGATTCTTGTAACGAGCCTGCCCGATCACAGGTACTGAATTCGGCATCATCGGCCGCAGACCGGCCCAAAGCTCGGCCTTGTTCTCGTCGAAGGCGCCGGGAAAAAGCTCCTTGCCGGTCCTGAACATGGCGGCGAAATCGCTTGGCTTGTGAGTCCGATCGAAGCCGGTGAACTCGGCGGTCGAGGCGAGCCGCAGCCTGTTGCCGAGCCTGGAATAGGCGATGAGCTGATCCTCATCGGCGCCGCCCATGGTCGGCCCCTTGCTCTCGTCCTCCAGCGGCACGGTCGCGGTGTAGCCCTTGACCGGATAGATCGGCAGATCGATGCCATAGCGGCGACCGAGCAGGCCGCTTTCAGGTCCCATCGAGATGACCACGGCGTCGCCGGTTATAGGGCCGGCGGAGGTCATCACCGCGCGCACCCGATCGCCTTCGATGTCGAGGCCTTCGACCGTCGTGCCATAGCGAAACTGGACGCCGAGTTTCTCGGCGGCATAGGCAGCGAGGTTCCGGGTGAACTGGCTGGAGTCGCCGGTCTGGTCGATCGGCGAATAGACGCCGCCGGCGATCTTATCCTTGGCTCCGGCAAGCCCGGGCTCTAGCTCGACCAGCCGATCGCGGCCGACAATCTCGATCGGCAGACCATGCTTAGCGAGATAGCGGTAATTGTCGGTGCCGGCATCAAAACTCTGCTGCGAGCGGAAGAAATAGAGAATGCCGTTCTTGCGCTCGTCGTAGTGAATGCCGGCGTCCGCGGAGATGGCATTGATGCACTCGCGCGAATAGAGCGCCAGGCGCAGCTTGATATCGGTGTTGGCGCGCAGGCGCGCATGCGTGCACTGGCGCAGGAAGCGCAGGCTCCAGGCGAAGAAATAAGGATCGAAGCGCAGCCGCACCTTGATGCCGAGATCGTGGTTGTAGAGCGCGCGCAGGAACGTCTTCAGCGCAGCGGGCGAGGCCCAGGCGGTGGCGTCGCCGGGCGACACCAGCCCGGCATTCGATTGGCTGGTGCCGCGCGCCGCTGCCGGATGGCGCTCGATGACAGTCACGTCGTGGCCGTCGCTCGCCAGATAATAGGCGGCGGCCGTACCGACAACGCCAGCCCCAAGGACCAATACCTTCATGCCGCCCCCAAGGATCAATTACGGCCGAAACGCCTCCACGCTTCGCCGTGCGCTCCTTCAATAGCGCTTCTGCGTGGAGCTTTCGAGCTAAGAACTTGGTCTCAGCCCCGCGACGAATTCTTGCCGGTCAGAATGCGCTCCCAGGCAAGCGCGTCGGCGACGATCAGGTCGAGGTCGTCGCGCTGCGGGGTCCAGCCGAGTTCGCGGCGCGCCAGCTCCGAATTGGCAACCACAGCCGCGGCGTCGCCCGGACGGCGCTCGCCCATCCGCACCTCGAAATCATAACCGAAGACCCGGCGCACGCTGTCGATCACCTCGAGCACCGAATAGCCGTGACTGTAGCCGCAATTGGCGACGAGGCTTGTCCCGCCGGCGCGCAGCCGTTCCAGCGCCAGCCGATGCGCCGCCGCCAGATCGGTGACATGGATATAGTCGCGCATGCAGGTGCCGTCGGGTGTCGGATAGTCGGTGCCGAACACCTGCATGAACGGTCGCTTGCCGAGCGCCGTCTCGGCGGCGACCTTGATCAGATGCGTGGCGCCCGGCGTCGACTGGCCGGTGCGGCCCTTCGGATCGGCGCCGGCGACGTTGAAGTAGCGCAGCGCCGTATAGCGCAAACCATAGGCGATTGCCGCGTCGCGCAGCATCCATTCGCTCATCAGCTTTGACAGGCCGTAGGGCGATTCCGGTGCAAGGCGGGCATCCTCGCGCACCGGCTCCAGCCCGGCGCCGCCATAGACGGCGGCGGTCGAGGAAAAGATGAAATTGGGCACGCCTTCGCGCACCGCGGTCTCGATCAGCGTGCGCGTTTTGCAGGTGTTGTTCTCGTAATAGCCGAGCGGGTCGGCGACCGATTCGGGAACCACGATGGAGCCGGCGAAATGGATGATCGCATCGACCTTGTTGTCGCGGATGATCGAACCGACCAGCTCCTTGTCGGCGACATCGCCGACGACCAGCTTTGCCTCGGGCGCCACCGCCCACTCGAAGCCGGTCGAAAGCCGGTCGAGGACGACGACGCTGTTGCCCGCGTCCAGCAGCTCCCAGACCATATGGCTGCCGATATAGCCGGCGCCGCCTGTCACCAAAACCGTCATCCGCGTCCTCGCTGCTCAAGATTTATCGGAAACTGTCTCAACGCCCGCCTTACTGGCAAAGCCTGCCATTAGATCATTAGTACCATTCGTGCCTGCGGTAACCAGTCTCGCCGGCGCGTGGCATCGTCTTGAAACAAAATTCATGCACATCAAGGGAATAGGCCATGATCCGTGGTCGTTAGGAACAGGCTTGGGGCGTGGCATTTTGACCAAAAAGGCCAAGTAGACGTCGAATAGGGCAATGATTATGATCCCACGCAAAAATTGGGAAGCCGAAATGAACTATCAGCGGTTCTTCGAAGACGCGATCGACCAGCTCCACGCCGAGCGTCGCTATCGCATCTTCGCCGACCTCGAGCGCATCGTGGGGAAATTCCCACGCGCCATCTGGCGCGCCAACGGCCGCGCCCAGGAAATCACCGTCTGGTGCTCCAACGACTACCTCGGCATGGGCCAGCATCCAGACGTCATCGCGGCGATGCAGAACGCCGCCGGCAAGATGGGATCTGGCGCCGGTGGCACCCGCAACATCTCCGGCACCAGCAATCCGCTGGTCGAGCTCGAACTCGAACTGGCCGACCTGCACGACAAGGAAGCCGCACTCGTCTTCACCTCCGGCTTCGTCTCCAACGAAGCCTCGATTTCGACCATTGCGCGGCTTCTGCCCAACTGTCTGATCGTTTCGGACGAGTTGAACCACGCCTCGATGATCGAAGGCGTGCGGCGTTCGGGTGCCGAGAAGAAGATCTTCCGCCACAACGACGTTGCACATCTCGAAAGCCTGCTGCAGGCGGCGGGCCGCGAACGCGCCAAGCTGATCGTTTTCGAGAGCGTCTATTCGATGGACGGCGACATCGCGCCGATCAAGCAGATCGTCGATCTTGCCGAGCGCTACAACGCCATGACCTATATCGATGAGGTCCATGCCGTCGGCATGTACGGACCTCGCGGTGGCGGCATCACCGAGCGCGAAGGGCTGGCCGACCGTATCGACATCATCGAAGGCACGCTGGCCAAGGCGTTCGGCACGCTCGGCGGCTATATCACCGGCACAAGTGCCGTGATCGATGCCGTGCGCTCCTATGCGCCGGGCTTCATTTTCACCACGGCGCTGCCGCCGGCCATCGCCGCCGCGGCGACCACGTCGATCCGGCATCTGAAGCGCTCTCAGGCCGAACGCGACGCGCAGCAGCGGCAGGCGACGCGGACCAAGCAGGTTCTTACCGCCGCCGGCCTGCCGGTGATGGACTCCGCTACCCACATCGTGCCGCTGCTCGTCGGCGATCCCGAGCTCTGCAAGATGGCCAGCGACCGCCTGCTCGGCATCCACGGCATCTACATCCAGCCGATCAACTACCCGACCGTGCCGCGCGGCACCGAACGGCTGCGCATCACGCCGACGCCGTTCCATTCGGATCAATTGATCGCGGAACTTCAGGACGCGCTGGTCGAGACCTGGGATGCTTTGGGTATCTCGTACGGTTCTGCGGGCCGGCCGGCCGTGAGGGAAAGCGACCGCGTCATTCCGCTGCTGGTGCCGAAGTCCGGCGGCTGAGCTTCAGCCGAGGGCATGATGGCGGTCTCCGCTCCCGGTGCCGTCTTCTTCTTCGACCCGCGGCATTCGAAGGTCACGGCATGGATCCTAGGGTCTCCGTGACGTCGCTTCGCTCCTGCTCCGCCCTAGGATGACGAACGCGTGATGGCATAAGGCAAATCGCGGACGTCGGAGATTGGCTGGAAACCTCCCCTCGCTTCATCATCCTAGGGCGGAGCGAACGCGAAGCGGAGCGCAGACCCTAGGATCCATGCCGTTATAGTGGCCGAGGAATGCACCGATCCAGGTTGCTTGCACTTGTATCCGGCTCGAGCGGACCCTGAACCTCACACGCTCGTCATCCATTTCGCCAGCCGGTGCGCGGCTTCCTCGAGCTGGTCGAGGCGGCGGTGGAAGCATAGCCTGAGGAAGGCTTCGCCGCCGGGACCGAATGCGGTTCCGGGCGCCAGACCGACATTGGCGCGGTCGACGATATTGAAGGCGGCGGCGCGTGAATCGGTGACGCCGTGGACCGCGAAGAACAGATAGAACGCGCCCTGCGGCACGGTGAAGCGTGCCCTCCCGGTCGCAGCCAGGATGCCGCAGACCAGGTCACGCGCCGCCCTCGCCCGCTCCACCTGCTCGACGATGAAGGCATCGCCTTCATCGAGCGCGACGACCGCGCCGCGCTGCATGAACTGGGCAACGCCGGAGGTCGAATACTGGACCAGGTTCTCGAACACCTGCTGCAGCGAAGGATGGGTCTTGATCCAGCCGACCCGCCAGCCGGTCATCGCCCAGTTCTTGGAAAAGCTGTTGACGAACAGAATGCGATCCTCGTCGGCCATGATATCGATGAAAGACGGCGCGCGGCTATCGCCGTAGTGGAACAGGGAATAGATCTCGTCGGCGATGATCCACTGGCCCCTTTCGCGGGCAAGATCGAGGATCGCCTGCAGCGTCTCCCTGTCGGCGGTCCAGCCGGTCGGGTTGGACGGTGTATTGACGAACAGCGCCTTTGTCCTTGGCGTGATCGCCGCCTCGATCTTGCCGACGTCGCAGGACCAGCCATTGCCGGACTGGTCGAGCGTGACAGCGACCGGGACGGCGCCCGCCACGCCGGCTGCTGCGGCGAAATTCGGCCAGGCCGGCGATAGATAGACGAGTTCGTCCCCCTGCCCGGCGACGGCATCGATCGCCAACTGGATGGCATGCATGCCCGAGCCGGTGACGATGAATTCTTCCTCGGCGAAGCTCTTGCCGAAATGCCTGATGTAGTAGCGGGCGAGCGCCTGCCGCAGCTCGGGGATGCCTTTCTGCCAGGTATAGAAGGTCTCGCCGCCGGCCAGCGCCCGGGCAGAGGCATCGGTGATGAAGGCGGGCGTCGGCAGGTCGCCCTCGCCGGCCCAGAGCGGGATCATGCCGTCGCGGTCGCGGCCGCGGTTCATGACGGCGACAATGCCGCTTTCCGGCGCGGCCCGGGCCTCGGCGCGCAAATTCTCGATCAAGGTCATGGATAGATCCGTTTTCGTCTTCTGGACTGCTAGCGTGTTTTGCGACAGGCGAAAATAGGAAACCCCGGCCGAAAACGACCGGGGTTTTGGTCCAGGGAATGTGCCTTCGGACTATTTCCTGGCGAGGAGATCGCGAATTTCGGTGAGCAGCGCAACGTCGGCGGGCGGCGGGGCAGCAGGCGCAGCTGGCTTCTCACGTTCCAGCCGCTGGCGCAGATTGTTCACGGCCTTGATCATCAGGAAGATAATAAAGGCGAGAATGATGAAGTTCAGCGCGACGGTGATGAAACTGCCATAGGCGAAGACTGCGCCCTGCTTCTTGGCGTCCGCCAGCGACGTGGCGTTGACGGCTGAGGACAAGGGCAGGAAATAATTGTTGAAGTCGAGTCCGCCGAAAATCGCCCCGATTATCGGCATGATGATGTCGTTGACCAGTGAATCGACGATCTTGCTGAAGGCCGCGCCGATGATGACGGCGACGGCCAGGTCCATGACATTGCCCCGGGAAATGAATTCCTGGAATTCTTTCAGCATTCGACCCTCCTTGTCCTGGCGGCCAGGCCGCCGCCTCTGCCCGCTTCGTTCGGCCCCACTGCCACGATAGCAAAAACCTGCGGTTGCAGCATTGGCAAGAGACCGATTTCCACCGGCCAATTTCCCGAAGCCGAGCCATCCTGCGCCGAAAGCCGCGATGGACTTGATCGCCAAGCTGTGATTGCGTCTCAGCAGGCCGGACGCAAATCGGCAAGGGAGGATTATCGGGCCGTGCAGGGCTGGTTCATTGTCATCATCGCGATCGCCTATGTGACGTTGTTGTTCGTTATCGCCAGTCTCGGCGACCGGCGCTCAACGACATCCGGGCCTGACCGGGCCCGGCCCTTCATCTATGCGCTCAGCCTGGCGATCTACTGCACCTCCTGGACCTTCTTCGGTTCGGTCGGCCTTTCCTCCGAGCGCGGCCTTGAATTCCTCGGCATCTATATCGGCCCGGTGCTGGTGTTCGTGTTCGGCTTTCCGCTGCTTCGGCGCATCGTCAGGTTGGCCAAGACAGAGAAGATCACTTCGATTGCCGACTTCCTGGGCGCCCGCTACGGCAAGAGTTTTGCCGTAGCAGCCATCGCCACGCTGATCGCGACGATCGGCGCGGTACCTTACATGGCGCTGCAGTTGAAGGCGATTTCCGGTTCGGTCAGCCTGATGGTCGAGCATTACACCGGCTCGCCACCTTCGTTCGATCCCTTCGTCAGCGACATCTCGCTGGTCGTCGCCATGCTGCTTGCGCTGTTTGCGGTTCTGTTCGGCACGCGCCATGCCGACGCCACCGAACACCAGGATGGGCTGGTGCTGGCGGTAGCGGTGGAAACCGTGGTCAAGCTCGCCGCCTTCCTGGCTATCGGCCTGATGGTGACGTTTCTGACCTTCGGCGGCCCGGGCGATATGGTCGACAAGCTCGCCGAGAATACGCAAGTGCAGCAGGCGATGGGCTACAGTACATCGCTCGCCACATGGCTAGTGCTGACATGTTTGAGCGGTTTCGCCATCATCATGCTGCCGCGCCAGTTCTACGTCACGATCGTCGAGAACCGCAGCGAGGCCGAACTGCGCACCGCGACATGGGTGTTTCCGCTCTATCTGGTGGCGATCAACCTTTTCGTGCTGCCGATCGCGCTCGCCGGCCTGGCGCTGGTCGGCACCAGAACCAGCAGCGACCTCTATGTCCTGTCGCTGCCGCTGCTCAGCGGTCACGATGTTTTGGCCATGGCCGCCTTCATCGGCGGCCTGTCGGCGGCGACCGCGATGGTGATCGTCGAAAGCGTCGCGCTGTCGATCATGATCTCCAACGACCTCGTCATTCCGTTGTTTGTGCGTCGCCTGCTCAAGACCACGACGTCCGAGAACGAGGACTGGTCAGCGCTTATCCTCAACGTGCGACGTGCGGCGATCTTCATCATGCTGTTCATCGCCTTCCTCTACTATCGCGAGAGCACCGACAGCGCGCGGCTCTCTTCTATCGGCCTGATGTCCTTCGCCGCCATCGCGCAGTTCGCGCCGGCCTTGATCGGTGGACTGATCTGGCGCGGCGCCAACGGCAGGGGGGCGGCACTCGGCATGGTCGCCGGCATCGTAGTCTGGAGCTATACGCTGCTGCTTCCTTCGCTCGCCGCGTCCGATACCGGCATCGTCGTCCACGGCCTGTTCGGTTTCGAAGCATTGCGCCCGCAAGCGCTGTTCGGCACCGTCGCCGAGCCGCTGAACCACGGTGTCCTGTGGAGCCTGTCGGTCAACACGCTGTTCTTCGTCTTCGGCTCGCTGTCGCGCGCGTCGGTGCCGCTGGAGCGCATCCAGGCGTCGATCTTCGTGCCGCGCGAGGCGAGCCCGATGCCGAGCCTGCGCCGCTTCCGCACCACCGTCACCGTCAACGACCTCAAGGACACCATCGCGCGCTACCTCGGCGTCGAACGCACTGAACGGTCCTTTCAGTCGTTCGAAAAGAGTAACGGCGCTTCGCTGCACGGCAACGAGCAGGCCAGCATGGACGTCATCCGCTTCTCCGAGCAGCTTCTGGCAAGTGCCGTCGGCTCCTCCTCGGCGCGGCTGATCCTGTCGCTGCTGCTGCGCCGCAACGATCGCGAATCCAAGGACGCCTTCCGCCTGCTCGACGACGCCACCGAGGCGCTGCAGCACAACCGCGACCTGCTGCAGATCGCGCTCGACCAGATGGAACAGGGCATCACCGTCTTCGACAGGGATTTCCGGCTGATCTGCTGGAATCGCCAATATCGGGCGCTGTTCGACCTGCCCGACGATATGGGACAGGTGGGCGTCTCGCTCGACCGGATCCTGCGTCATCTGGCCGAGCGCGGCGACATTCCAGCCGACCAGCGGGTGGCGATGCTCAACCGCCTCACCAGCTTCGTCAGCCCCTGGCAGATGGAGCTGAAGACCAGCGGCCGCATCCTGGAGTTGCGCTCCAACCCGATGCCGGACGGCGGCATCGTCGCCACCTATGCCGACATTTCCGGACGCGTCGAGCAGGACCTGGCGCTGAAGCGCGCCAATGAAACGCTCGAACAGCGCGTCAAGAACCGCACCGTCGAACTAACGCGCGTCAACGAGGAGCTGGCACAGGCGCAGATGCTGGCGGAGGAGGCCAATCTCGGCAAGACGCGCTTCCTCGCTGCCGCCGGCCATGACATCCTGCAACCGCTGAACGCTGCTCGTCTTTATTGCTCATCGCTGATCGAAAAGGCCGGCAAGGGACCTGCGGGCAAGGCTGCGATCAACATCGAATCCTCGCTGGAATCGGTCGAGACCATTCTCGGTGCGGTGCTCGACATTTCCCGCCTCGATGCCGGTGCGATGAAGCCGGACGATACGGCCTTCAGCCTGGACGAACTGTTGCGCCAGATCGGCAACGACTTTCAGCCGCTTGCCGCCGAGAAGAAACTCAGCCTGACGATCATGCCATCGTCGCTCAGCGTGACCACTGACCGCAATCTGCTGCGCCGCCTGATCCAAAATCTCGTATCCAATGCCATCAAATACACCCGCCATGGCCGCATCCTGGTCGGCGTGCGGCGTCGCGGCGAACTGGCCGAGATCCAGGTGATCGATACCGGCATCGGCATTGCCGCCGACAAGCTGAACACGGTCTTTCACGAATTCACCCGGCTCGACGAGGGTGCGCGCGAAGCTGACGGCCTCGGGCTCGGCCTTTCCATCGTCGACCGCATCGCTCGCGTCTTGCGCCTCGAACTTCGGATCTTTTCAAGCCCGGGCAAGGGCACGCGCTTTTCCGTCATCCTGCCGGTCGCGGCAGTGCAGCAGCCGCGGCGCGAGGTCGAGGCGAAGGCGCCGGTCCGCACTGCTGCTTCGCTTGCCGGGCTCCGCGTGCTCTGCATCGACAACGACGCCCGCATTCTCGACGGCATGCGGCTGCTGCTCGAAGGCTGGGGCTGCAGCGTCGACACGTTTGCCGGCTCGGGGGATATCGAGGGGTCCGGCATGCATCGCCCCGACATCGTGCTTGCCGACTACCATCTCGACGGCGAGACCGGCCTTGACGCGATCGTTAAACTGCGCGCGACCCACGGCCAGGACATGCCGGCCGTGCTGGTCACCGCCGACCGCTCGAGCGAGGTGCGCGCCACCGCCGGCAGGCTCGACGTGCCGGTGATCAACAAGCCGCTCAAACCAGCGGTGCTGCGCTCGATGATGGCCAGGGTCAGGCCGCTGGCGTCGGCGGCCGAGTAGCGGTCATAATCTTCCTGTTGACACTGAGCCAAAGGTTCAGCTGGCTGCCGGCAGCGGGTCGCTGCCGATCTTGGACAGCAGGATCACCGCCTGGGTGCGACTGTCGACGCCAAGCTTCTGCAGAATGGCCGAGACATGCGCCTTGATGGTCGCTTCGGAGACACCGAGTTCATAGGCGATCTGCTTGTTGAGCAGCCCTTCGCCCAGCATACCGAGCACGCGCGTCTGCTGCGGCGTCAGTGTCTGCAGCCGCTTGATCAGATCGGATATCTCGGGATCGCGCTCGACGCCGAGATCGATGCCGGTGGGCGCGGCGATATCGCCGGCAAGCACCGACTGCACGGCGCTGCGGATCTCCTCCATGCTGGCCGATTTGGAGATGAAACCCGAAGCGCCTAGATCGAGTGCGCGCCGGATGGTCACCGGGTCGTCATGCGCCGACACCACCACCAGTGGCACCGTCGGATGGATGCCGCGCAGCGAGATCAGACCGGAAAGGCCACTCGCGCCCGGCATAGACAGGTCGAGCAGCACCAGATCGACGTCCTCATTGGCCACGACCAGCGCCTTGGCGCTTTCGAAATCGCCGGCCTCGTGAATGCCGGCGAGGTTGCCGATGCCGGCAAGCGCCTCTCTCAGCGCGCCGCGAAAAAGCGGATGGTCGTCAGCGATGACGAAAGTGTAGCCCGACGGCACATGTTCCTCCCCGAATCCCATTGATGATTGTCTGTTTCTTACGGGATCAGTCGAACGATTATGCGGCGATATCAGCCGTTTTCAAGCGGCAAAGGCTATGCGCCGGTGTTCCCCCCGGTTGAATCGTGCTCAGGTTTTTTGTGAATTGGGCTTGGCGCCATCCTCGCCGCTGTCCTTTTCCATGTCCTTGACGATACCCATGAAGCTGCGCAGGAAGCGCTCCATGTAGCTCATCGTCCTGTTGAAATCCTCCTCGCTGGGTATCGTCGACTCAAAGCGGGCAGCAAGCGAGTTCTCGAGCTTGACGACCCGCTGGTCGAGCGCGTTCACCGAATTTTGCAGCCGGTCGATCTCGTCCTGGAAGGCGGCGCGTTCATCGGCCGCCATCTTGCAGACGAGCTGGCCGGAACGCTCCTCACAGATCGACATAGCACCGGTCTGCGTGTCCATGCGGATATAGCCGTTGGCCGACTTTTCCAGCCGGTAGCGGTCTGCTTCCTCGGAAAAGGCCGATGCCGCGACGAGCGAGACGAGCGCTGCGGGGATTAAGACGTGCTGCGGACGCATATTGTCCTCCATGGGCCAGTAAGCGCAATTTATCGCATGTTTGCGCCGGAAATGGGGAAGAACTCTGGCGCACCCTTCCCCGCATGGTTGGTTCGGACTATAGCGCAATCATGTCTCAGATTATCTACAAGATAGTACCTGAACCGCTGTGGCGCGAGGCTGAAAGAAATGGCCGCTTCACCGGCGCGCCGATCGACCTCGCCGACGGCTTCATCCATTTTTCCACCGCCGACCAGGCCGAGGAAACGGCGGCAAAACACTTTGCCGGGCAGACCGGGCTGCTGCTGGTCGCCGTCGATGGCGCCAGACTGCGTGATGCGCTGAAATACGAGGTCTCGCGCGGCGGTGCGCTGTTCCCGCATCTTTACGGTCCGCTCGACCTCAGGGCCGTCGTCTGGGTGCAACCATTGCCGCTCGGCACCGATGGCCTGCACCAATTCCCGACGCTGGAGGCCGAATGAGCGTGCTCGATCGGCTCGGCCAGAGGTTCCTGTTCGCATTCGATCCGGAAGCCGCCCACGGCCTGTCGATCGCCGCGCTGAAATGCGGGCTGCCGGTCGCCCGACGCCCCGTGCGCGACGACAGGCTGAAAGTCAGCGTCTGCGGCATCGATTTCCCCAATCCGCTCGGCATGGCTGCCGGCTACGACAAGAACGCCGAGGTTCCCGATGCGCTGCTTGGCCTCGGCTTCGGCTTTGCCGAGGTCGGCACGATCACGCCGCTGCCGCAGGCCGGCAACCCGAAGCCGCGCATCTTCCGGCTGACATCGGACGAAGCGGTGATCAACCGACTGGGCTTCAACAATGAGGGCCACGAGGCCGCCGAAGAACGGCTTGCCGCCCGCAAGGGCCGCGCCGGCATCGTCGGAGTCAATATCGGTGCCAACAAGGACAGCACCGACCGCGTCAGTGACTATGAACGAGGCGTTGTCAAGTTTGCGCCATACGCCAACTATCTGACGGTCAACATCTCCTCGCCGAACACGCCGGGTCTGCGCAACATGCAGGCCCGTGAACAGCTTGGCGAGCTCCTATCGCGCGTCATGGCCGCACGTACGGCAGCTGCAGCGCAGCCGCCCGTTTTCCTCAAGATCGCGCCGGACCTGGTCGAGGCCGAACTGGAGGATATCGCCGCCGAGGTCACCGAGAAGGCAATAGACGGTGTCATCGTCTCCAACACCACCATCGCGCGGCCGGGGCTGCGCAGCGCCGGTCTTGCCGGCGAGACCG
Organism: Mesorhizobium sp. M1312; assembly: GCF_040318115.1. Taxonomy (NCBI): domain Bacteria; kingdom Pseudomonadati; phylum Pseudomonadota; class Alphaproteobacteria; order Hyphomicrobiales; family Phyllobacteriaceae; genus Mesorhizobium; species Mesorhizobium sp. M1312. The sequence goes on from NZ_JAMYLQ010000006.1 coordinate 207,352, forward strand.
GCGGGCTTTCGGGAAAACCGTTGTTCGAGCGCTCGACCATCGCGCTGGCAAAGATGCGGAAACTGCTTGGCCCGGACCGCGCCATCATCGGCGTTGGCGGCGTCGATTCTGTTGATACGGCACTGGAAAAGATCCGCGCCGGCGCCGATCTCGTCCAGCTCTACACCGGCATGATCTATGCCGGGCCTGCACTGCCGGGCCGCATTCTTGCCGGGATGGTCCGGTTCGCGGACAAGCAACGGCTCAAGTCGCTGCGCGAGTTGCGCGATAGCAGCCTCAATCAATGGGCGTCCAAGCCGCTCTAACCCGAAGTCGCTCTAAAACGCCGTCCGCATCCGCACGCGCAAAATGCCAAGCAGGCTGAAGCCGCGCACCAGCAGGAAGACGTGCAGCGCCGCCCACAGGCCGTGATTGCCGAAGGCCGGCGCCAGGATGAGCAAGGCCGCGCTGAAGACAAGGAACGACAAGAGCATCATGTTGCGCATGTCGCGCGACCAGGTCGCGCCGATGAAGACGCCATCCATCTGAAACGCCAGCACGCCGCTGAGCGCGGTGAACGCCGCCCAGGGCAGATAGATGTCGGCAACGGCGCGAACGTCTTGTGACGTCGTGATCAGCGCGACCAGATCAGTACCGCCCAGCAAAAGGACAAGCGTCGCCGTGGCCGCCAGCCCGAAGCCCCAGAACAGGGTCAGCCGCACCGCCTGCCGGAATTGCACCGCGGCACGCGCGCCCACGGCACGCCCGGCGAGCTGTTCGGCTGCCGTGGCGAAACCGTCGAGGAAATAGCCGGCGATGAGGAAGAAATTCATCAGCACTGCGTTGGCGGCCAGCGTCACCGTGCCGAATTGTGCGCCCTGGCGGGTGAACAGCGCGAAGGCGGCGAGCAGCGAAAACGACCGGATCATGATGTCGCGGTTGAGCGACATCATGCGCAGGAATGCCGACAGGTCGAGGATGCGATGGCGCGGCAGCCGGGGCGCTGCCCAGAAACGCCGGCCGATGATCGCCAGGCCAAGCAGCATGGCGACGAATTCACCGGTGACGGTCGCCCAGGCGACGCCGGCGACGCCCCAGCCGAGTTCCAGCCCCAGCAGGATGCAGAGCGCGATGTTGATGCCGTTCAGCACCAATTGCAGCATCAGTCCCAGCCCGCCCTCGCCGCGGCCCAGCACATAGCCGAGGATGGCGTAGTTGATCAGCGAGAACGGTGCGGCGAGCAATCTGATGCGGATATAGACGGCCATCGCCTCGCTGACGCGCGGCTCAGCAGCCATGAACCATTGTCCGGCGATGGCGACCAGTGGCGCAAGTGCGGCAAGCACGATGCCGGCGACGACCGCGATCAGCACGGCGCGCCAGAACACCGCCTGTTCCTCGAGCTCGTCGCCACGGCCGAGAGCCTGGGCGACAAGGCCTGTGGTGCCGGAGCGCAGGAAATTGAAGGAGGTGAAGACGACGTCAAAGACCAGGGCGCCCGCCGCCAAGCCACCGAGAACTGCAGCGTCGCCCAACTGCCCGACCACCGCGGTGTCGACGATGCCGAGCAGCGGCGTCGTCAGATAGGCGAGCGTCATCGGCACCGCGATGGCGAGCACCGAGCGGTTGGTGACGACGAAAGACCGGCCGTTGGCCGCTGCTGACACCTGATCCAGGACCCGCTTCCCCATCGTAGCTTGATCGAACAGCCGATGTGGCCCAGTTTCCGGACGCCGCGCAACCACTCATCCCGCCACGGCCAACCGAAACCCGCCTCTGGCGCACCTGCCGAAAACCACCCTCATGCCCCTGCAGATCGTTCATCATCCCGACTACGACGCCGGCTTCGCCGTGAACCATCGCTTCCCGATGAGCAAATACAAGCTGCTGATGGAAGCCTTGGGCGCGCGCGGACTGACCGGCCCCGCCGCTCTCAACGTGCCCGAACCGGCGCCGGCATCATGGTTGAAGCTTGCCCATGACGCCGGCTATGTCGACCAGGTGCTGGCCTGCGAAGTGCCTGAAAACATCGAGCGCGAGATCGGTTTTCCGGTGAGCCCGCGGGTCTCGCTCAGGGCGCAGCTCGCAACGGGCGGCACCGTGCTGGCAGCGCGGCTGGCGTTGCTGAACGGCATCGCCTGCAATACCGCCGGCGGCAGCCATCATGCGCGGCGCGCGCAAGGCGCCGGCTTCTGCACCTTTAACGATGTTGCCGTGGCTTCACTGGTGCTGCTTACCGAAGCTGCCGCCGGCAACATCCTGATCGTCGATCTCGACGTGCATCAGGGCGACGGCACGGCGGACATTGTTGGCGAGGAGCGGCGCGTGTTCACCTTTTCCATGCATGGCGACCGCAACTATCCAATGCGCAAGATCTCTTCCGACCTCGACATCGCCCTGCCCGATGGCACCGGCGATGCGGCCTATCTCGAAAGGTTGGGCGGCGTCCTGCCGGAACTCACCGCCAAGGCGCGCTGGGACATCGTTTTCTACAATGCCGGGGTCGACGTTCATGCCGAGGACCGGCTTGGCAGGTTGTCGCTGTCGAGCGAGGGGCTGCGCGCCCGCGACGACATGGTGATCCGCCATTTCCGCGCGCGCGGCATCCCGGTCTGCGGCGTTATCGGCGGCGGCTATTCGACTGATGTGGCGGCCCTCGCCGCGCGCCATTCCATCCTGTTCGAAGTGGCGTCAGGCTTCGCCTGACGGCCTTCTAGGATTTCCCTGCCGAACCACAGGTCAGCGGAGCAAAAGCCGGTCCACTTTTGATACACTGACCTTCGGCTCGGGGTCATGCTCTATTTCCGATAGTTGGCGATCCTGAGCAGGATGAACGCAGGAATGACGATCGCCGCGCCCAGCAGGATGTAGCCGAGGAAACGGTCAATAGCGCGGAAGCCCAGGTTCCAGAGATCGACGAAGAAATTGCGGATGCCGTATAGCACATCCACCGGCGACCAGCCGAAAGCGCTCATGACAAGGCCGACCAGGAACGATACCACCAGCAGCTTCAGGAACACCCGGAGCGGCGAATCCCCGAGAAAGCGCGTCAGTGCGGACAAGGCGTATCTCCAGATTCGGTTACCCCGATTCGGTACAGGTCAGAAATACGCACTTGCCGCGCTGGCATCAAGGCAGTCGCCGAATCCAGTTGTCGCGGATGGCGGGTTGGCCGGATTGTCTGCTCGCCAACTTATGTTGCAACGCCGGAGGCACGAGTGCACGCTTAACGGTTGCCCGAACGCCGGCTTGCGTGGTAACGAGGCTGCCGCGCGGGTATGATGTAATGGTAGCTTGTCAGCTTCCCAAGCTGAACGCGCGGGTTCGATTCCCGCTACCCGCTCCAGCTTACCCTGAAAGGGATTGAGGTTGACGACGAGCTGCGAGCGTAGCCGTCGAACTTGGCCTCGTAAATCCAGTCGTCACCTTGGGGCGGCTTGGCTACCAAGGTAGGCATCATCGGCGGAATGAAGTCGAGCCGGCGTCGGCAGGCACAGGTTGCCCACCCGATTGGGTCTAGGTCGGCGGCGCATAGCCAGATAGAACATAACGTAATTCTAATGAGAGGCGGCAACAAAAGATGCTGATCCGCGTTGCTGGTCAAAAGGCGCCGCGATGATCGGCAAAGACCTCCTGGTTCGCATGCTCGACCGCCGCGACACGCTGCCGCCAGGCGAAATCGCGCTTATCGAGGCTCTTCCGGTCCGACCGGTAACTTTCGGACCCGATGAGGAGATCGTCAGGGAGGGTTCCCGCCCCGCCGAAAGCTGTCTTGTCGCCAATGGTTTCGCAGTTCGAAACCAGGCTATTCGGGAAGGAAAGCGTCAAATAACGGCAATTCACGTGCCGGGAGACTTTGTCGACCTGCATAGTTTACTGCTAAAAGTGATGGATCACAGCGTCAGCGCCCTGGGTTCGTGCGATGTAGCTTTCATTCGACACAAAGACCTGCTCACAGCAATGGATGGCAGTCCACACCTCACCCGGATGCTCTGGCTTTCGACGACTATCGATGCCTCGATCCAAAGAACTTGGATAACCTGCCTCGGGCGTCGCTCCGCCAAACAGCATCTCGCACATATAATTTGTGAGTTGTATGTCCGGTTAGAAATAGTTGGGTTGGCCTCTGACCAGACGTTCGCGATTCCACTGACCCAGGCGGAATTGGGCGACGTGCTTGGTCTATCAGTGGTTCACGTGAACCGGACGCTGCAGGAACTTCGAGCGAAGGACCTGGTTAGCTGGAAAGACAGGAGGATTGTTATCCTGGATTTCCAGCGATTGGCCTTACTGGCCGACTTTGATGCGACCTACCTAAATCTCTTCCATGAACCGCGGTGACCGCCTCGGCCAGGACGCGACAGCGCTGATGCGATCAAGATTTCTCGTCAACTAAACAATGTGAATGAGCCCTCGCTCCGGATCGATTACAGCTGGATTCAATTGACACGGTTGACGTCAAAGAAGGATTGAACATGCGTGAACTCGAAAATCTCATTGAACATTATGTAAATATTCGCAGGCGGCGCCATAGTTTCATCTCGACGGGGCTCGCCGTTAAGGCGCTCAAACAGATTGTTCCGGCATGTTCGGTCTCTGATTCCGACCTAGCGAACATGATTGCTAATCGTGCAATAGACTATAGCCTTCCGGTCAGCTTTGACCTTAATGAGAGCTAGGCGTGGTGCCTCATTAACTAACCTTAAACCCTGAGGCGAATGCGCAGAGGCGCGGACCAATGTCCGCACGGCCTAAGTCCGCGTCTTTGGCACACGGCGCGTGCGAATTTGCAAGAGAGTTCACCGGGTTCGCCGGTTGCTTCACTATCGCTAATTTAGCTGGAAGTGATGGAACCTGTTTGCCCCCCGCAAGTTCGTTAGGCAATGGAGGAGATTGCCACCATGAACAGTGTCATTTATCTCATCGGCCTTGTCGTCGTCGTGCTTGCGATCCTCTCCTTCCTCGGATTCCATTAGGAGAATACAATGCAGCGCAAAGACGATCAGGGCCGTAAGCCGGCCGATTTCGAAACAGCCAAAAGCGAACTGTCCGAGCGGTTCGAGCAGGAAACGCAGACCGCGACAGAGGCGCTACAGGACGCTCGCGACGAACTCACCAGGAAGGCGGGCGACTACGCAGCTGAAGCCAAGCAGGCGTTGTTCGACAAGGCCGAGGGAACACAGCGCGATATCAGCTCCAACCTAAAAGCCTTTAGCGGAGCCTTGCGAGCAGCAAGCGAGCATCTGGCCAATAATGATCAACGGACCGCTTCGAAGTTCACCCTCGATGCCGCCGGCTCACTTGAGCGCCTTTCATCTTCGTTGAAGGACAAACCATTCGAAGATGTTCTTGGCGAGATGCGGTCGTTCGGCCGCGAAAATTCAGGGGCGCTGATCGCCGGTTCAGTATTGGCAGGCTTGGCGCTGGGGCGGTTTATCAAGAGCTCGCCACCATCTGCTCGGGCCGAGACACAGAGTCGATCGGGAACTAATCGGGCTTCCGAAATGGCTTCGAAATCGGATGAGTCCGTGTGGCGATCGGCAGAGGCCTCCGAGCCGACGCCGGCCCGTTCCAACCAGCGCGACGATGACTTGGCCAGCGATGATCTGGCCGGCGATGACTGGGCCGGCGCAAGCCTGGAGCAGAACCCATGACCAACAATCAGGAAAGTCGCGGCCTCGCAACCCTCGTCAGCGATCTGGCACAGCAGGTCACAACCCTGCTTCAAACCGAAAGTAGGCTGTTGCGGGCCGAAATGTCGGAAAAACTTAGCAAGGCGGGCGCAGGCGCCGCCGAGATTCTGGCCGGCGCCATATGCCTTCTCGCGGCCTTGATGGTGCTTTTGCAAGCACTCGTAATCGCCCTGGCGAGTGCCGGTCTGGGGGCGGGATGGTCCTCGCTGCTGGTCGGGATCGTCGTCGCGATACTGGGAATCATTCTCTTGCGCTCTGGCACGAAAAGCATGGCTCCTTCCGAGCTGACGCCCGATCGCACACAAGACCAACTCAAGCGCGACGCGCGCGTGATCAAGGATCAAATAAGATGAGCGACAAATCCGCAGCCGAGCTCGAACGCGATGCCGACATCGCCCGGGCGAAAGTAGCAGACACGGCCGATTCGATCCGCAGCAAGATGACACCGGGTCAATTGATCGACGAATTTACCGGAATGTTCGCCGGCGGCGAGGGGTCCGCCATGCTTGGCAACCTCAAATCGCAAGTCAGGGACAACCCGTTGCCACTGACGTTGATTGGAGCCGGCCTAGCCTGGCTGATGCTCGGCAACGGCGGGTCGGCAACCAACTCAGCTGCCGCCGCTTATCGGACAGGCACGGCTTCTGACGCTTTCTCCGACCTGCGCGGCGATGATTTCAGCCAGGGCAACGAAGGGTCGGGAATTGGGGCGATGCTCTCAGATACCGCCGGTTCGGTTACATCAGCAGCAAGCGGCGCGGCCGAAGCTGCAGCAAACGCTGCAACGGGCGCCAAGGAGAGCATGACAAAAACCGCCGGACAGCTCGGCTCAAGCGCCAGCGAGATAGCGGCTCGGACGCGCCAATCGGCACAAGAGATCTTCGAGCGCGAACCGCTGGCTATCGCCGCAGTCGGACTTGCGCTGGGCACTGCCATCGGGGTGATGCTGCCCCACACAGCCACAGAGGACGAGCACCTTGGCGCCTACCGCGACAAAATTCGCGACAGTGCGGAGGAGGTTTTCGAAACGGGTCTGGAGCAAGCAAAGCAAGTTGCCGCCGAGGCCTACGAAACGGTCAAGGAAGAGGCCGACCGGCAAGGCTCGGGTGGAGATGGCGAGACGCTGGCAGGCAAGGTCGGCAAAGTTGTGGAATCGACCGCAAAGCGAACCGAGGAAGCCATTCGCGATCGTTTGCCGGGCTCGTCGGACGGGTCTTCTACCACCTGATAGCGTAGCCACCTACCGAGCAAGCTCGTCGGAGGGATCGGCGATTCCGTTCTTGAATTCGACTTTCGTGCCCGGCTGCACCATGGAACCAATATCTTCGGCATCCCAATTGGTCAGTCGGATGCAGCCGTGCGAGAAGGTCGTGCCGATCTTGCCCGGTTCGGGCGTGCCGTGGATGCCGTAGCTTTCGATGGAGAGATCGATCCAGACCGATCCCACCGGATTGTTCGGCCCGGCAGCGATGGTGAAGGGCCGCTTGGTCTTGACTCCCTTGAAAGCGAAGTCCGGATCATAGTGATAGGTCGGGTTGCGCACCACGCGCCTGACCTCCGCCATGCCGCTTGGCGCCGGGTTTTCATCGCTCCCAATCGAGGCGGGGTAGACTGCGAGCCATTTGCCGGAAGGATCGAGCACGCGAACCAGGCGAGCGCCCTTGTCGACCTCGATGCGGGCAACGCCAGCGGGAGGATCGCCCCGGCCAATATCAGGCACCACCAAGGTCCTGCCGGCCTTCCTGAAGCCGATGCCCGGATTGAGCATCCTGAGCAACTGTTCGCTGATATGGAAGCGCTCCGCCAGCTTCTCTGCCGCGCTGCGATAGCCGAGCCGCCGCAGCCGGGCCATCCTCTCCATGCGAGCCGGAATACGCCTGGTGAAGGGTCCGCGCACATCCTTGCGCGTCAGCTCATAGGTGACCAGCACCGGGTTGGCCGAGGTTGTCATTAACTTGTCCCAGGTCTCCCGAGTGAGCTTGCCGTCGGGATGGAGGCCGTTCGCCGTCTGAAAGGCGCTAACCGCCTTGGTGAAGTTCTGTGAAAGGCGGCCGTCGATCAGACCCGGCGAGAAGCGGGCGCGATCCAAAAGAATCTGCGCCTTCAGCACGGTCGGATCGACACCCTTCGGTTCGCCGGCGGCGAACTGGGCCTGATTGACGGTGGCTAGGTCCAGTTTGGCCGAGCGCGCCCCGCCGCATGCCAAGGCAAGCATCGCGGCCAACACGAGGAGGAGCCTGATCATCGAGAGCCTCGCTGGGACTGCAACAAGAGCCCGCCTCTATGACGCGGCACGGCCCCGTGTGGTTCCTTCGCTCGAGCGATATTCTGAATTGAAGCGACATGACCGAAGAGCCGTGTAGCTGCGATAGCTGTCCAACGGATTGGCAATGGATTGCTTGATCTAACGCCGTCAGCCTACCTCTCTCAAAATGAAGTCGTGCAGCATCTTGGCCGCCGGCGACAGCACGCGATTTTTTACGGTGATCAGGCTGTAAGGCCTGACCTCGATATCGAACTCGGTCTGGACGACGTCGATGGCGCCGGCCAGACCGTCGGGGTTCTGGATGAATTTCGCCACCTGGACCGACACCGGCGCGATAGCGTCCGACTGCGCGACCATGACCAGGGTGAGCAGCAGCGAGCTGGTGTTGAGGATGCGGTCCGGCAGCGCGATGTTGCGGTTCAGGAAATTGCTTTCCATCGCCTGGCGCAACGGCGAGCCGCCCGACTGGAAAACCCAGTCGTAGGCGGCGGTCTCCTCCAGCCGCACCGCCTTGCCCTTGGCAAGCGGGTGGCCGCGGCGCACGATCAGGCAGGCTTTTTCGACGCCGATGACCCGGGCTTCGAACAGCCGTGGATTAAGGTCGTCGGGGATGCGCGCGATGATGAAATCGTGACGTGTGGCGATCAGCTCGCGCGCCAGCACATTGGAAGTCTCGACCTGCATGGTGATCTCGATACGCGGATAGATGCGCCGGATTTCACGGATCGCCGGCACGGCGAGCTCGATCGCAGGGGCGGTCACCGCGCCGAGGAATACCGAGCCGCCCTTGCCCGCCTTGAGCTCGGATATCTCGCGGTCGACTTCACGCATCTCGAGCAGGATCGAACGCGCGCGCCTCGCCAACGCCTTGCCATAGGGCGTCAGCGTGATGCCGCGCGGCAGCCTTTCGCACAACTTGACATCGAGCACCGCCTCCATCTCAGCGATCATGCGCGAGGCGGCGGGCTGGGAAATGTTCATGACCTGGGCTGCCGCGCTGACCCGGCCATGGTCATCGAGGGCTGCGATCATACGCATGTGGCGCAGGCTGAGGCCGCTGCGCAGCAGGGTCTCTCCGTCGCCGGGGGGTTCTTCGTAACTGGCTGAAAGTCCATTAGGATTCCGCAGCGCTGCCATGATCTTTGTTTGCTCCCCACTTGTCGCCGGCCGGCAACAGGCCAGGTCTTCGTCGGCTTTCAATATATCAGTTTCGGTATAGCAACCACCAAAGATCGCATTTGACAGTTATGGCAAAGAGCCACACCCTTCGCACGTCCTGAGGCTTGACCGTCGCCAGCGAGAAAAATCGCATCGACTGGAACCGGAGTCTCAGGGCCGATTGGGAGGATACCGGAGATCGATATGACGGCAGCGGCGCGTTTTGGCGCTCCTGCACGATCGCGCGGCCCACGAAACCCAGGGTGCGCGTCCATCAACCAGGGAGAGTTAATGTGAAGATCATCAAGACACTGGCCGCCGTCGCGGCCCTTAGCATCGCGGCCATGACGGTCCCGGCGAAGGCAGGCGAAGGCCTCATCGGCGTGCTGATGCCCACCAAGACCTCGCAGCGCTGGATCAACGACGGCGACGCCGTCAAGTCCCAGCTCGAGGCGCTGGGCTACACTGTCGACCTGCAATATGCGCAGGACGATATCCCCAATCAGCTCAGCCAGCTGGAAAACGAAATCACCAAGGGCCCGAAGGCGCTGATCATCGCCTCGATCGACGGCACCACGTTGTCGGACGCGCTGCAGAAGGCGGCTGACGCCGGCGTCGTCGTCGTCGCTTATGACCGGCTGATCAAGAAGACCCCGAATGTCGACTACTATACCACGTTCGACAATTTCGGCGTCGGCGTCATCCAGGCCAAATCGCTGCTCAAGGGCCTCGGCTATCCGGAAAACAAGGGTCCGTTCAACATCGAGCTGTTCGGCGGTTCGCCGGACGACAACAACGCCTTCTTCTTCTACGACGGCGCGATGTCCGTTCTCCAGCCGCTGATCGACGACAAGACCCTCGTCGTGAAGTCCGGCCAGATGGGCATGGACAAGGTCGGCACGCTCCGCTGGCTGGCAGCGACGGCGCAGGCCCGCATGGACAATCTGCTCTCCGCCAATTATTCGGATGGCAGCCGCGTCGATGGCGTACTTTCGCCGTATGACGGTCTGTCGCGCGGCATCATCGCCTCGTTGCGCGCCGTCGGTTACGGCACGGCCGATCAGCCCTGGCCGATCGTCACCGGCCAGGACGCCGAAACCGCTTCGGTCAAGGCGATCATCGCCGGCGAGCAGTACTCGACCGTGTTCAAGGACACCCGCGAACTCGCCAAGGCGACGGTTGAGCTTATCGACAAAGTGCTCTCGGGCGGCAAGCCGGAAGGCCTCGATACCAAGACCTACAACAACGACGTCAAGGTCGTCCCCTCGATCCTGCTGACGCCGCATGAGGTCGACAAGTCAAACTACCAGGCGCTGGTGGTCGATTCCGGCTACATCAAGGCCGAAGAACTGAAGTAACCGCAGTTGTAAAACCCGGGGTCCTGCGTAACGCAGGACCCCTTTTCGTTAGCGAGCGACCCCGGTATTGTTACCGGACCTCGGAGGAGTGGTATTCCTGATGGCCTCGACGATTTTGGAGATGCGTGACATCACCAAGACGTTTCCCGGCGTCAAGGCGCTGTCGAATGTCAACCTCAGCGTCGAGGAAGGCGAGATTCACGCCGTTGTCGGCGAGAACGGCGCCGGCAAGTCGACGCTGATGAAGGTGCTGTCGGGCGTGTATCCATCCGGCACTTATGACGGCGAGATCGTTTATCGCGGCGATGAGTGCCATTTCAAGGGCATCCACGACAGCGAGCGCCGCGGCATCGTCATCATCCACCAGGAACTCGCGCTGGTTCCGATGCTGTCGATCGCCGAAAACATCTTTCTCGGCAACGAGCACGCCAGATACGGTGTCATCGACTGGGACGCCAACGAGGCGCGCACCAGCGCTCTGCTCAAAAAGGTCGGCCTTAAGGAAGACCCGAAGACGCTGATTACCAATATCGGCGTCGGCAAGCAGCAACTGGTCGAGATCGCCAAGGCGCTCAGCAAGGAAGTGCAGCTGCTGATCCTCGACGAACCGACGGCGAGCCTGTCCGAAAAGGACAGCCAGGCGCTGCTCGACCTGCTGCTCGAATTCAAGCGGCAGGGCATCACCTCGATCCTGATCTCGCACAAGCTCAACGAGATCAACCGGGTCGCCGACAAGGTCACGATCATCCGCGACGGGCGGACCATCGAGACGCTGCCTAAGAAAGACATTTCGGAAGACCGCATCATCACCTCGATGGTCGGCCGTTCGCTGGACGACCGTTATCCGTCGCGCGAGCCCGAGATCGGTGAGATCGTGCTCCAGGTGAGGAATTGGTCGGTCTATCACCCGATCCACGCCGAGCGGCAAGTGATCAAGGGCATCGACATCGACGTCCGCAAGGGCGAGGTGGTGGGGATCGCCGGGCTGATGGGCGCCGGACGCACCGAATTCGCGATGAGCCTGTTCGGCCGCTCCTATGGCCGCCGCATCACGGGCGAGGTGCTGCTCAAGGGCAAACCCATCGATGTCTCCTCTGTCAGCAAGGCAGTGGAACACGGCATTGCTTACGTCACCGAAGACCGCAAGACCTACGGTCTCAACCTGATCGATCACATCAAGCACAACATCACGCTGGCCAATCTTCCCGGCGTGTCGCGCCACAGCGTGATCGACGACATGCGCGAGCTCGCCGTCGCCAACGACTACAAGGCCAAGACCAACATCCGCTCCTCCAGCGTCTATCAGATGACCGGCAATCTATCGGGCGGCAATCAACAGAAGGTGGTGCTGTCGAAGTGGCTGTTCGCCAATCCGGAGGTGCTGATCCTCGACGAGCCGACCCGCGGCATCGACGTTGGCGCCAAGTATGAAATCTATACGATCGTCGCGCGTCTCGCCTCGGAGGGTAAGGCGATCATCGTCATCTCGTCAGAGATGCCCGAACTGCTCGGCATCACCGACCGCATCTATGTCATGAACGAAGGACGTATCGTCGGCGAAATGGCGGCGAGCGATGCCAGCCAGGAAAAGATTATGCGCGCCATCGTTCGCGGAGAAGGAAAAGCATCATGAGCACCGAAAGCGCTCCCGTCCCGAAAAGCGGCGTCGCCGAAGATGTGCAGCAGGGGCCGCGCGTTGCCGTCTCGGCGCTGGTCACCAACCTGCGCGAATACGGCCTGATCCTGGCGCTGATCGCCATCATGGTGTTCTTCCAGTACACGACATCCGGAACGCTGTTCAAGCCGGTGAACTTGAGTAACCTGGTGCAGCAGAACAGCTTCATCATCGTGATGGCGCTGGGCATGCTGCTGGTGATCGTCTCCGGCCATATCGATCTCAGCGTCGGGTCCGTCGCCGGTTTCATCGGTGCGCTGGCGGCGATGATGATGGTCATCTGGCCTCTCGGCCCTTTCAGCAATCCGCTGGTGGTGTCGATCATCTGCCTGATCGTCGGCGGCGCAATCGGCGCGGCACAAGGCTACTGGATCGCCTATCATCGAATACCGAGCTTCATCGTCACGCTGGCGGGGATGTTGATCTTCCGCGGCATCTGCCAGGCGCTGCTGGGTGGCGGGTCTTCCGTGGGGCCGCTTCCAGCCGGCTTCAAGGCGCTCAGCTCCGGCTTCATTCCCGACGTGATCGGCTCGTTGACGCTGATCCCGCCGGTCGTGAACGCCGCCGGCAAGACCATCGTCGGCAGCGGCCTGACGCTGCACATGACGACGATCGTGATCGGGCTCGTCGCCGTGCTCGCCTATGCCTATTTCGGGCTCAGGGCACGGCGCAGCCGCGAGCGGCATGGCTACGAAGCCGAACCCTTCACGCTGTTCGTCGTCAAGACCCTGGTGACCAGCGCTCTGGCGCTGTTTCTGGTCTACCAATTCGCCACCTACAGAGGGCTGCCAATCGTTCTCGTAGTGATGGGCGTGCTGATCGCGCTGTTCGTCTTCGTCACCAAACGCATGACGGTCGGCCGCCGTATCTACGCAATGGGCGGCAATGCCAAGGCGGCGCAGCTATCGGGTATCAAGACCGAGCGGCTGACCCTGATGGTGTTCATCAATATGGGCGTGCTCTCGGCGCTCGGCGGGCTGATCATAGCGGCGCGCCTTGGCCAAGCGGTTCCGGCGGCCGGCCTCGGCAGCGAGCTCGACGTCATCGCCGCCGTGTTCATCGGCGGCGCTTCGGCGATGGGCGGCGTCGGTCAGGTTATTGGCGCGGTGGTCGGCGGTTTCATCATGGGCGTCATGAATAACGGCATGTCGATCATGGGCGTCAACGTCGATTGGCAACAGGTGGTCAAAGGCCTGGTGCTGCTCGGCGCCGTGGTCTTCGACGTCTACAACAAGAACAAGGCTTGAGGGCGAGGGAACTCATGCATGTCGCCAAACGTGTGCAGCGTGTTGGGACAACGGCATGCATAAAAACTAGGGATTAAAGCAGGCCGCCTTTCAAACGCGGCGCGCTTTGAGGAGGCACGGGTCACATCGCGGCGCTGCCGGGCGGCGCAAAGAAGTCCCCAAGGGGACCGGGCCCGCGAGCGCAATCCGGACGAAGAGTTCACCAGTGGCGCGGATACCATCCGAGCCGCGCTGGTCAAGGTTTGCCAACCCGGCAGCCAGGCCAAAGGCAATTGAGAGAGGGTACATCATGCTGATCTCCCAGATCCTCGACGACGCAGAGACCATCCGCGTCGTTGCCCGCAACGGCGGCAAGACCCGGATCATCAACGGCGCCCGCAGCGTCTATTCGCTGGCGATGGAGGCCGCGCGCACCGGCACCGGACTTGTCGCCCTCATCGAGCGCAAGGGCTTCGGTGAAGCGGTCGACCTCGATGCCGCATACAAGAAGGGGCGGCTATCGTCGCCGATCAACCATCCCGACCCGGCGCATCTCCATCTCACCGGCACCGGGCTGACGCATCTCGGCTCCGCCGCGACCCGCGATGCCATGCACAAGAAACTCGATGCCGATCGCGAAGAGCAGCTCACCGATTCCATGAAGATGTTCCGCATGGGGCTGGAGGGCGGCAAGCCGGCCAAGGGCCAGACGGGCGTGCAGCCGGAATGGTTCTACAAGGGCAACGGCACCATGGCGGTGGCGCCCGGTGCGGCGCTTCTGTCGCCCGCCTTCGCCCAGGATGCCGGCGAGGAGCCGGAAGTCGCCGGCATCTATGTCATCGGCGACGACGGCGCCCCGTTCCGCGTCGGCTTCACGCTGTCAAACGAGTTTTCCGACCATGTCACCGAGCGCGTGAACTATCTCTTCCTCGCGCATTCCAAGCTGCGCAACGCTTCGTTCGGGCCGGAGATCCTGATCGGCGAACTCCCGTCCGACGTCCGGGGCTCCTCGCGCATCATCCGCGACGGCAAGCTGCTATGGGAAAAGCCATTCCTGTCGGGCGAGGCGAACATGTCGCACACCATTGCCAATCTCGAACATCACCACTTCAAATACTCGGCCTTCCGCCAGCCGGGCGACGTTCATGTGCACATGTTCGGCACGGCAACACTGTCCTTCGCCGACGGCATCAGGACCGAAGCCGGCGACGTCTTCGAGATCGAGGCCAAGGATTTCGGCCTGCCGCTGCGCAACCCGCTTGAGATCGAGCAACCGGTGACGGTGGCGGTGAAGGCGCTTTGAACGGGTTACAACAGCTCGATCTCCCCACAACGGGGAGATCGGCAGCTTAGACCTCAATAAATATCGAAGTCGAAATATTTGGCCTGGATCTTCTTGTAGGTGCCGTCGGCGACAATCGCATCGATCGCGGCGTTGAGCTTTTCGCGCAGCGCATTGTCTTCCTTGCGCACGGCGATACCGGCTTCGGTTTCAGTGCTCTTGACGTCGCCGACCATCTTGCAGCAGCCGTCGCTCGACTTCTTCATCCAGTCCATCAGCACGAATTTGTCTGAAAGGACGGCGTCTAGACGGCCGTTCATCAGGTCGGCGACCGCCTCCTCCTGGGTCGGATAGAGCTTCGCCTCGGCGCCGGCCTTGCTATAGACGTCCTGGGCATAGTCGGCCTGGGTGGTCGAAGCCTGGGCGCCGACTGTCTTGCCGGCGAGTGCGGCGGGTTCGGTCGAGGCAATATCGCTGTCCTTCAAGGCCACCAGCGAAAGCGGCGTCGTATAGTATTTGTTGGTGAAAGAGACCTGCTTCTTGCGCTCCTCGGTAATGCTCATGGATGCGATGACGGCGTCGAACTTTCTGGCCTGAAGCGCCGGGATCATGCCGTCCCAGTCCTGCGTGACAAGTTCGCATTCGACCTTCATCTGAGCGCAAAGCGCATTGGCGATGTCGATGTCGAAGCCGACGAGCTTGCCATCCGCGGTGATGGTGTTGAACGGCGGATAGGCGCCTTCCGTGGCGATCTTCAACTTTTCCTGTGCTTGCGCCGACAAGGACCCGGCTGATATCACCAGCATGGCGGCTGTTGCTGCCGATGCGATCCATCTTGAAATCTGCACTTTTTTGTTCCCTTGGTTCAGAGCCACGCTGACGGCTGGGCACAGCCAAGCACGACGCGCAGGGTTCAGGCAAGCGCGGTCTGATCGTGATAGGCGATCAGCGCGCGGCGCGGAAATGCTTGGACAGTTTCAGGCCCTGTGCCTGATAGTTCGAGCCGAGATCTGTGCCGTAGAGCGCCTGCGGCCGCTTCAGCATGTGCTCGTAGACCAGCCGTCCGACGATCTGGCCGTGGTCGAGGATGAACGGCACTTCGTGGCTGCGCACTTCGAGCACCGCCCGGCTGCCGGTGCCGCCAGCCGCCGAATGGCCGAAGCCCGGATCAAAAAAACCGGCATAGTGGACACGGAACTCGCCGACCAGCGGATCGAATGGCGTCATTTCGGCGGCATAGAGCGGCGGCACATGCACCGCCTCCTGGCTGACGAGGATGTAGAATTCGTCGGGATCAAGCACCAATTCGCCGGCACCGCTCTTGTAGAGCGGCTCCCAAAAATCAACGACGTCCTGTGCGGCGCGCTTGTCGACATCGACCAGGCCGGTGTGGTGCTTGCCGCGGTAGCCGACCAGCCCGTCCTTGTCGCCATCGAGGTCGATCGACAGCGCGATGCCGCCGCCCGAAATATTCGGTGGCTCGGTGGCGACGAGCGTCTCGGCACGGTGCAATTCGTGCAGCTCGCTTTCCGACAAAAGCGCATTGCCGGTGCGGAACCTGATCTGCGACAGCCGCGAGCCGGCGCGGACGACGATTGGAAAGGTGCGCGGGCTGACTTCCAGATAGAGCGGGCCGTTGTAGCCGGCAGCGATCTTGTCGAACTCGTGGCCGCGATCGGTCATCACGCGGGTGAAGATGTCGAGCCGCCCGGTCGAGCTCTTTGGATTAGCCGAGGCGGAAATGTTTGCCGGAAGCGCCAGGCTCTCGAACAGCGGCACGATGTAGACGCAGCCCGTTTCCAGCACCGCACCATCGGCGAGATTGATTTCGTGCAGCTTCAGGCGGTCGAGTTTTTCGGCGACCCTGTGGTTCGGGCCGGGCAGGAACGAGGCGCGCACGCGCCAGGCCTTGTCGCCAAGCCTGAGGTCGAGGCTGGCCGGCTGGACCTGGTCGGCATCAAGCGCGCGCGGCGACTTCAGCGCGCCCGACTGGAACAGCGCGGAAATATCCTGATCGGGAAGAATGCCTGTCTGCCGCAAAGTCTGGCTCCGCTCGAAGGCCGGGCGTGGTCTCGTTTTGTCGCAGGTTCCTGCCGCGGAACCCGCTGGTACAAACCTCTTAATCATGCCGGCAATTGACGCAAGCGCGGTGCGGGTCTAAAGGGTCGTTATCCCGTGGTGATTTGGCCGGTCGGCTTGCAGCCACGTTAAACAAGTCGCTAAAGGACCGTCGGGCCGAAAGGCCGTATGGACCGGTTGCGACTTTCGCGGCCGGTTTTTTTGTGTTTGGACCTTTTTGGTGTTTGGAACAAGGTAATGACGAGCAACAAGCGCAACTGGAAGCCTCAGACCGCACTCGTGCATGCGGGAACGCTGCGTTCCGGCTTCGGCGAGACCTCCGAGGCGATGTATCTCACGCAAGGCTATGTCTATGACACGGCGCAGGCGGCGGAAGCCCGCTTCAAGGGCGAGGAACCGGGCTTCATCTATTCGCGCTATGCCAATCCGACGGTCGACATGTTCGAGAAGCGCATGTGTGCGCTGGAAGGCGCCGAAGATGCCCGCGCCACCGCATCCGGCATGGCGGCGGTGACGGCGGCGTTGCTGTGCAGTGCCCGGGCGGGCGACCATATCGTGGCGGCGCGCGCGCTGTTCGGCTCCTGCCGCTGGGTGGTCGAAACGCTGGCGCCGAAATACGGCATCGAGGCGACGCTGGTCGACGGCACCGAAATCGCCAATTGGGAAAAGGCGGTCAAGCCCAACACAAAGCTGTTCTTCCTTGAAAGCCCGACCAATCCGACGCTGGAAGTCGTCGACATCGCAGCCGTTGCCTCGCTTGCCAATTCGATCGGCGCGCGGCTGATCGTCGACAACGTCTTTGCCACGCCCTTGCAGCAGAAGCCGTTGCAGCTCGGCGCCCATATCGTCGTCTATTCGGCGACCAAGCACATCGACGGCCAGGGGCGCTGCCTCGGCGGCGTCATCCTGTCGGACAAGAAGTGGATCGACGAGAACCTGCACGATTATTTCCGCCACACCGGTCCCAGCCTGTCGCCGTTCAATGCCTGGACGCTGCTGAAGGGCCTGGAAACGCTGCCGCTGCGCGTGCGCCAGCAAACGGAAAGTGCCGGCCGGATCGCGGACTTCCTCGCCGAGCAGCCGGAGATCGCCCGCGTCATCTATCCCGGCCGAGCCGATCACCCGCAGGCGGCGGTCGTCAAGAAGCAGATGTCGGGCGGCTCGACGCTGATTTGCCTTGACGTCAAGGGCGGCAAACAGACGGCCTTCGCCTTCCAGAACGCGCTCGATATCGTGCTGATCTCCAACAATCTCGGCGATGCCAAGAGCCTGATCACCCATCCGGCGACGACGACACACAAAAATCTGAGCGATGAGGCGCGCGCCGAACTCGGCATCGGGCCGGGCACGCTCAGGCTGTCTGTCGGCCTGGAGGACACCGACGACCTGCTCGAAGACATCGAGCAGGCCTTGAAAGCCGCCAGATAGGGATACGCGCTGAACGGCTTCGCTCGAATCGTCAAAGCAGGCGCTGTCAGGCGCCCGACGGGGTCTCTTCCAATTCCGCAACGGCGCTGGTGTGGATGGTCATGGTGTTGCCGCGCCAGTCGATGGCACCGCTGAGCCAGCCGCGCACCCAGATGGCGGGAAGCATCACGTCCCGCGCAACCATCGCCGGGATAATGCGCAGCGACAGGTGCCAGCCCTTGGCCGAGGCGAGAGCGCATTCCGGAAGATAGGCGACTACCAGCACGGCAACGGCGGTTGCCGACAGGCTGAAGCCGGCGCCTGCCGCAGCAACCAGCGCAAGCGCCAGCGGCACCGCCGCGCCAACCAGTATTTCGGGCGCAAAGAACAGGGGGAAGGTGACGCGGCGCAGGCATGCCCAGCGGGCTTGGCGCGACCAGATTTCGCCAAATGTGCGCAAACCGAGCGGCTGCTCGAAAGGCGAGGCGACGAGATTGACGCGCAGTCCGAGCCCGTTGACTAGCTTGGTCGCAGCGGCATCCTCGGCAATCTCGGCAGCAAGCGCACGGATGCCGCCATTGGCGTCGAGCAATGGCTTGTTCCACAGCATGCTCTTGCCCTGGGCAAAACCGAGGCCGAGCGCCTCGCCGGTATATTGCCAGCGCGCCTGCAGCGTGTTGAGGAAAGCGCATTCGACCTCCGCCCAGAACCCGTCCGGCCGCGAGCCGATTGGCGTCGAGCAGACAAGGCCAGTGTCCTGCCGCCATGCCGCCATCAGATGCTGGACATAGTCCCTCGGCATCAGGACGTTGGAATCGGCAAGGATGACCCAGTGGTGGCGCGCGGCCTCCCAGCCCTTCACGCAATTGTTGAGTTTCGGATTGCCGCTGATGCGATCGTCGCCGACGAGCAGCCGGGCCGGCACGGCCGGAAAGCGGGCGATCGCATCGGTAATCGGCCCGACCACCGGGTCGTCGGCATGGGCGACGCAGAAGATGAGCTCGTAGCACGGCCAGTCGAGAGAGAAGGCGCGCTCGAGCGTTTCCTCGGCAAACGGCTCAACGCCGCGCGACGGCACGATGATCGACACCGGCGGCGCCTTGCCGGCTGGCGGCGCCATCCTGCCAGGCCGCTTCAGCTTCAACGAAGCGAGCAGGATGCTGGTGAGATTGACAAGAAGCAGAGCTGTGGAAAGCAAGGCGCTTGTGACTGTCAATTCCATCCATATCGGGTCACTCCAGAAAAAACCGGCCGCATGGAAGCCGTTTTCAACAGTTCGACAGAATGCTGAGTCGCCCGGCCCTGCACACCATCATTGTCATGTGTCACTTAAATGACATTGTTCTTCGCCACCTGCGCGCAAAGGAGTCGGGCAATGACGGGAAGCACCCCGTTGACCAAACTGCGGAGAGCGTCGAATGTTCCGTCTGCATATTGTGGAGTAATTTATGTACAGCGCCGTCACGCGCAACATCGAAGTACAGGTCAGGCCGTTCTATCTGGAAGATCGCTCCGACCCGTCGGAGAACCGCTATGTCTGGGGCTACCAAGTGACCATCGACAACCAGTCAGATGAATTGGTGCAGCTTCTGTCACGCTATTGGCACATCACCGACGGCACCGGCCGGGTCGAGGAGGTGCGCGGCGCCGGCGTTGTCGGCGACCAGCCCGAACTCAACCCCGGCGACAGTTATCAATATACGTCTGGGTGCCCGCTCTCGACGCCGTCCGGCATCATGGTCGGCCACTACACGATGCGCAACAAGCGGGGCGAGACGTTCGACGTCGCCATCCCCGCCTTCTCGCTCGACCTGCCGGGCACGCGGCGCACCGTCAACTGACGCTCACCTGGGTTCCTCTCCCCACTCCGTGGGACGAGGAACCCAAGTTCTGCGAAGGCACCGTACTCCGCGTTTGGCGATTCCTTCTTCCATTGGAAGAATGCCAGCGGGCAGATAGGCAGCACTGACGCTCGTTATTGAGCCGCGGCAAACTCCGCCGGGTCGAAGTCATACTGCTTCGAGCAGAATTCGCAGGCGACGTGAATGCCGCCATCCTCGGTACTGTCCCTGATCTCGTCGGCGGAGAAGCCTTCGAGAATGCCGCGGATCTTCTCCCTGGAGCATGAGCACTGGTCGGCTACCGGTACGCCGCCGAAGACGCGGACGCCGTGCTCGTGGAACAGTCGGTAAAGCAACCGCTCGGCGCCGATTGTCGGGTCGATCAGTTCCGTCGGCTCGATGGTGCCAAACAACGCCAGCAGTTCCTGCCAGGAATTGTCGGCCGGATCATGGATCTCCTCCCGCGGATCGCCGTCGCCGCCCGGAAGGTCGGGCACGCGCATGCGGTCCGGCGATTGCGGCAGGAACTGCGCCAAGATGCCACCGGCGCGCCATTGCTCGCGGGCACCGCCGACGCCGGGCGTCAAAAGCTTGGCCACCGAAAGTTTGAGATCGGTCGGGATCTGTTCCGACTGGCGGAAATAGGTGCGCGCGGCCTCCTCCAGCGTCTCGCCGTCGAGCTGGACGATGCCCTGATAGCGCTGCGTGTGGGCGCCCTGGTCGATGGTCAGCGCCAGGACGCCGCTGCCGAGCAGCGTCTGCTGCGACGTCTCGCCGGCAGATGCCAGTGCCTCCAGCCGGTCGGCGTCGAAGCGCGCGTAGGCGCGCAGCGCCTGCGGCGTGGAAAAATCCGCCACCAGCATGTCGACCGGTCCGTCCGTGCGGGTCTGCAGGATGAACTTGCCTTCGAACTTGAGCGAGGTGCCGAGCAGCACCGTCAGCACGCAGGCTTCCGCCAGCAGGCGCGCGACCGGCTCGGGGTAGTCATGACGGCTGAGGATCGCGTCGAGCATCGGCCCGAGTTGGACGGTGCGGCCGCGCACGTCGAGCGGGCCGACCTCGAAGGGCACGACATGATCGTCGCCGGCGTAGCCGAATTCGCCGAGTTTGGGTTGTTGTTCAGCCAATTGATGAGTTTCCAACATGACAAAGCTCCAGGGCGCGGCCATGCCGCCCTCCGGGGCGCATGCGTCGAAACGCGCTCGATTTGCGTGATGCGCCTGAGATAGGCACCACGCAGTGCCGGATCAAGGCGGCCCGGATCAAGCGCCCAAACACCAGGCCAAAACCGCCTTCTGGGCGTGGAGCCGGTTCTCGGCCTCGTCGAACACTACCGAATGCGGCCCGTCGATGACTTCGTCGGTGACCTCCTCGCCGCGATGCGCCGGCAGGCAGTGCATGAACAATGCGTCAGGCTTTGCCTTCGCCATCAGCGCCGCATTGACCTGGTAGGGTGAGAAGACATTGTGACCGCGAGCACGGTGCTCCTGGCCCATCGACACCCAGCAGTCGGTGACGACGCAGTCGGCCCCGTGGACCGCCTCCTCGGGCGAGCGGGTGAAGTGCAACTTGCCGCCATGCGCCGTCGACCAATCGACATGCTTCTGTGCCGGCTCGCTGCCTTCCGGCACGGCGACGTTGAGATTGAAGCGGAACCGCGCCGAGGCCTCCAGCAGCGAATGCAGCACGTTGTTGCCGTCGCCGGTCCAGGCGATGGTCTTGCCGGCGACCGGACCGCGATGCTCCTCGAAGGTCATGATGTCGGCCATCAGCTGGCAGGGGTGGGTGTCGTCGGTCAGCCCGTTGATGACGGGAACGGTGGCGTTCTCGGTTAGCTCCAGCAGCCGGTCATGCGATGTGGTTCGGATCATGATCGCATCGACATAGCGCGACAGCACCTTGGCCGTGTCGGCAATGGTTTCGGAGCGGCCGAGCTGCATCTCCGTGCCGGTCAGCATGATGGTTTCGCCGCCGAGCTGGCGCATGCCGACGTCGAAGGACACGCGCGTGCGCGTCGACGGCTTGTCGAAGATCATCGCCAGCACTTTGCCTTCGAGCGGTTTTGTCCGCTCGCCAGCCTTGAGCCTTGCCTTTCGCACCACGGCATCGTCCAGCATGAAGCGCAGATCGCCCTCGGAAACGGCGGAAAGATCGGTGAAATGGCGAAGGCTCATTTGGGGTCTTTCGACTGTTACTTCGCGGCAGCCGCGGCGATGGCATCGGCCAGGCCCCGAGCGCCGGCACGGATGCGATCGAGCGCCTCATGGATCTCGGCGTCGGTGACGGTGAGCGGCGGCAGCAGGCGAAGGACGTTGTCGCCGGCCGGAACCGCCAGCAGATGCTGGTCGCGCAACGCCAAATTCACCTTGGTGTTGGGTGCGGCGCATTTCAGGCCGAGCATCAGGCCGGTGCCCCTGATGTCTTCGATGATATCAGGAAATTCGTCGGCGACACCCGCCAGCCCCTGCTTCAGCAGCAACGCCTTGCGCTGGACATCCTCCAGGAAGCCGTCTTCCAGCACTACGTCGAGCACGGCGTTGCCGACCGCCATCGCCAGCGGATTGCCGCCGAAAGTGGTGCCGTGCACGCCGGCGGTCATGCCGACGGCCGCCTCGTCGGTGGCGAGGCAGGCGCCTACCGGGAAGCCGCCGCCGATGCCCTTGGCGACCGCCATGATGTCCGGCGTGACACCAGCCCACTCATGCGCGAACAGCTTTCCGGTGCGGCCGATGCCGCACTGGACCTCGTCGAAGATCAGGAGCAGGCCATGCTGCTCGCAGAGCTGCCTCAGCCGCTTCAGCGACTGCGTCGGCACCGGGCGGATACCGCCCTCGCCCTGCACCGGCTCGATCAGGATCGCGGCGGTCTCTGATGTGATCGCCTTTTCGGCGGCGTCGATGTCGTCGAAGCCGACCTGGTCGAAACCTTCGACCTTGGGGCCGAAGCCTTCCAGGTACTTATACTGGCCGCCGGCGGCGATGGTCGCCAGCGTGCGGCCATGAAAGGCGCCTTCGAAGGTGATGATGCGAAAGCGCTCGGGATGGTCCTTGACGAAATGGTAGCGCCGCGCCGTCTTGATCGCGCATTCCAGCGCCTCGGCGCCGGAATTGGTGAAGAACACCTTGTCGGCGAAGGTAGCATCGGCCAACCGCTCGCCCAGACGGCTCTGCCCCGGTATCTCGTAGAGGTTGGAGACATGCCAGAGCTTGGCCGCCTGCTCGGTGAGTGCCGAGACCAGAAGCGGATGGCTGTGGCCCAGCGAATTCACGGCAACGCCGCCGCCAAAATCGAGATATCGCTCGCCCTTGTCGGTGACCAGCCAAGTGCCTTCCCCATGGTCGAAGGCCAGGGGTGCGCGGGTAAAGGTCTCGAAAAGCGCCGAACCGCTCATTATATGCGTCTCCGGAACCGGAAAATCAAAAAGCCGCCAAAGCGGCGGCCTTTGCGGCTTATCGTGTTTTTCGGCCATGAAGTCAACGAAAACGTCGCGCAAGGACGCGCGGCAAGCTCTCCAGCGAGACGCCGGCTCATCAGCGACCGGGCAAGTTGGGGAAAACCGAAAAAACCGATTCGTGTTGGCCCTCGGACTCTTGTCACCGAGTCAGCGCATAAGGTAATTGTAGTCGAGAAATAACTAGATTTCGTGCGGCGGACCTAATCACCCGATATATGTGGTGTCTGCCCGGCGGAAGCCGGATCGTGGAAGGATTCCGATCGCCGCACATTTCAGCAGGAGCGCGGTCTCATGAATTGGACTGACGAGCGGGTCGAACTTCTTAGAAAATTGTGGTCGGAGGGACTGAGCGCCAGCCAGATCGCCGCACAGCTCGGGGGCGTCAGCCGCAATGCGGTCATCGGCAAGGTGCACCGGCTGAAACTGTCGGGCCGCGGACGCTCGACCGCCACGCCGGCACGCCAGAAGAAGAGCGTGCAGGGTTTAAGCGTCCAGAAATCGGTGTCGCGGGCGGCAAGCACTGCGCGGCATATCACCACGTCGATCGGCGCGACCGCGCTGCAGGCGCAATTCGACGCCGTACCGGTGGCGCGTCATTACGTCCGTCCGGTCGAGAACGTCGTCGTGCCGATCTCGCGGCATCTGCAACTCGTCGAGTTGACCGAACGGACATGCAAATGGCCGAATGGTGACCCGCTTTCGGAAGAGTTCCATTTCTGCGGCAACGACGCGGCCGAAACCGGACCCTATTGCAAGTACCACGCCCGCATTGCGTTCCAGCCCGCTTCGGAGCGGCGGCGCAGTAGGTAGGGAGGGGAGTAGGGCAGTACGGCAGTATGTGGTGAACTGCAAAAGACTGCGCTTGTGGGGCGCCATCTTTACCTACTGCCCTACTCCCCTACTCCTCACAGCCAGCCGCTCTTGCGGAAACGCCAGTAGAGGACCGAGCAGACCAAAATAATCGCTCCCAGAACGACCGGGTAGCCATATTCCATCCTAAGTTCCGGCATGTCGTTGAAGTTCATGCCGTAGATGCCTGCGAGCGCCGTCGGCACCGCCAGGATTGCAGCCCATGAGGCGAGCTTCTTGGTGATCGCCGTTTCCTGGCTCTGGCCAACCAGGAGGCTCGCCTCGAACGCAAATGCGAGCACCTCCCGCAAGCTGTCGATCTTCTCCTGGACGGTGCGGATGTGGTCGGTGACGTCGCGGAACAGCGGGTGCATAGCCGCATGGATTTGTGGCAGGTCCGCGCTGGTCAGCCGGCGGCAGACCTCCACCAGCGGCAGCGCGGCATTGCGTAGGCGCAAGAGATCGCGGCGCAGCATGTAGAGCCGCTCTATGTCGGAGCCGGTCATCGGCTTCAGCAGAACCCTGTCCTCGATCGCCTCGACCTCGTCCTCGATCTGCTCGAGCACCGGCATGTAGTTGTCGACGATGAAATCGAGAATGGCGTAGAGGACGAAATCCTCACCCTTAGCCAGCGAATGCGGGCAGCTTTCCCAATGCTGGCGAACGGCGGCATAAGAAGTCGACGGACCGTGCCTGACGCTGACGATGTAGCCGGCGCCGACGAACAGATGCGTCTCGCCGAAGGTGACGCGCCTGTCGATCAGTTGAGCCGTGCGGGCAACGATGAACAACGCATCGCCATATTGCTCGATCTTCGGCCGCTGATGCGGATGCTCGGCGTCCTCGATCGCCAGATCGTGCAGGTGGAATTGCGCCTGGACGCGAAGCAACAGGTTGCGGTCCGGCTCCAGCAGGCCGATCCAGACGACATGACCTGGCTTCTTGGCCCATTCGCCAGCTTCCTCGATCGGAATGTCGGCGACACGCCGGCCGCCGGTATAGACGCTGGAGGCGATGATGCCCGATGTCGGCGGGGCCGGCGTCAGGTTCCGAACGGTTTCCATCGCTACCTCCTGGAGGCATGGCCTCGGGTCAGGATCAGGAACGTTCGGTAAAGCTTAGCCTAAATCAGCAATGGGTTCGAGAGGCAGCCGCTCACTTCGCCGGTCGCGTAGCGGGAAGCACAATCTTGTCTGTCTTGTCGCCCTTCGGCCGCTCGGCCGGCATCTGGTCGCCGGTAACGATGTAGTAGATCGTCTCGGCGATATTGGTGGCGTGGTCGCCGATCCGCTCGATATTCTTGGCGCAAAACAGCAGGTGCGTGCAAGGCGTGATGTTGCGCGGATCTTCCATCATGTAAGTCAGCAACTCGCGAAACAGCGAGGTGTACACGGCGTCGATCTGATCGTCGCGATCACGCACGAAGCCGATCTTTTCCACCGAGCGCGACGCGTAGACGTCGAGCACTTCCTTGAGCTGCGTCAACGCCAGATCGGCCAAGGCCTCGATGCCGCGGAACAGGCTGGTCGGCTGGCGCCCCTCTGTGACGGCAACCACGCGCTTGGCGACATTCTTGCCGAGGTCGCCGACCCGTTCGAGGTCCGCCGAGATGCGGATCGCGCCGACGATCTCGCGCAAATCCGTCGCCATCGGCTGGCGCTTGGCGATGATGATGATCGCCTTGTCGTCGATCTCGCGCTGCCCTTCGTCCAAAACGGCATCGTCACGGATGACCTTCTGGGCAAGGCCGGGGTCGGCGTTGACCAGGGCCGCGATCGCCTGTTCAACCATGCGTTCGGCATGCCCGCCCATGGCGGCGATGCGCTTCGACAGATATTTCAGCTCCTCGTCATAAGCGCTGACGATGTGCACGGACTGCATGGAGATGCCTTCCCGGGGTCTCTGGTCCGAGTCGTTTCCTCGAATCCCCGCTGATACGCTAGCCGGATGACAGAAAAAAGAAACCGGTAGAGCGACGTGCGTCCACTTAGACACAGAGTACGCTCTAAGTCCCTTATCCACGCATCGGGCTATCCTAAAATCTTCCGGTTCTCGGGCCCACGCGTTCTTAGATAGTGAGGCGTCAGTGCGCCGGCAAATGCACCGTGAAAGCTGCGCCCTTGCCGACCTCCGACTTGATTGAGAGTCTGGCGTTGTGGCGCGTCAGTATATGCTTGACGATGGACAGGCCAAGGCCGGTGCCTTTCTGGGTCCGGCTGTTTTCGACATCGACGCGGTAGAAGCGTTCGGTGATGCGCGGGATGTGCTCCTCGGGAATGCCGGGACCGAAGTCCCGGATGGTTACGTCGATGCCCGGTTCGGGACCGTCATCGCTATGACCAATCGTCACCACGACACGTCCACCCGACTGTCCGTATTTGCAGGCGTTTTCCAGCAGATTTTCGAAAACCTGGAAAAGTTCGTCGCGATCCCCAGGCACATTAAGCGGCCCTTTTGCGAAATCCCGCTCGATGGCAACGCCGTTTTCCTTGGCAAGCGGCCCCAGCGAATCGATGACGCTGTCGAGGGTCTGGCGGAGATCGACCTCGGTTCCCGGCTTGAGATAAGGTTTCATCTCCAGTCGCGACAGCGACAGCAGGTCGTCGATCAGCCGCGCCATGCGACCGGTCTGGTTCTGCATGATCTGCAGGAACTGCTCGCGCGCCGCCGCGTCGTTGCGGGCCGGGCCGCGCAGCGTCTCGATGAAACCGGAGATCGAGGCGAGCGGGGTGCGCAGTTCGTGGCTGGCATTGGCGATGAAGTCGGCGCGCATCCGGTCGATCCGGCGCGCCTCGCTCTGGTCCTTGAAGACCAGCACATAGAGGTCGGTGCCGTGACCCACCGAAGACGCACTCACCCGATAGGCCCGTTCGACCGGCAGCTTTTCGGTATAGTCAACGACATCCGAAGCGGCGGCGCCCGACAAAATACTGTCCAGCAAGGCCTGCATCTCGGGCGCCCGGAATTTCAGCGACAGCGACATGCCCGGTGCGATGCCGCCGAAGGCGGCGAAGGCGGCGGCGTTGGCATGGACGATCGTAGCGGTGCGATCGAAGATGATCAGCGGATCGGCAACGGCGGCTGCCAGATATTCTCCCGACAGCTGTTGCAGCCCGCCAGCCTCGATCGCCGCGGCATCCTCCGCTGACTGGCGCGCAACGCCCGCCGGCAGCATCGCGGCGGCGAGCAGCACGGCACATGCCAGCAGCACCACATAGCAGGACGTGTTTGCGAAACCATAGACCGTCAGGACCGCGACGATGCCGGCCGCCAGCAGCCAGCGGCTGTTCCACAACCGGATGGCGACGGCTTGCGCCGTGGTTCGCTGTTCTGCGCCGCCCATGTCAGCCATTATCAGCCATTCGCGCGCACCATGCCTGCGCTCCCACCCGGCCGGCCGAGTGGAAACTTCCCGCTGGACCGGCGCTAGAGCGTCCTTTGTGCGTCCAATTGGACGCACAAAGGA
>NZ_JAMYLQ010000007.1:0-217080 GCF_040318115.1 Mesorhizobium sp. M1312
TACCCGCTTCGAGAAAACCGCCCGCAATTACCGCGCCGTTGTCACTCTCGCGGCTATTGTCCTATGGTTGCGGTAACTGTCCACATGGCCTAGGGCATGACCCGAAAATGAGGCCGGCGTCCTCAGTTGGAGGCGCGGGCCTTTGTCATGCTGCGCACGCCTATGCAGCGCGCAGGCTTTCCACCGGCCGCAAGTTCTGGTTCATACGGAACAGGTTCAGCGGATCATATCGCTGCTTGATTTCCAGGAGCCGCGGATAATTGCCGCCATAGGCTGCTTCGACCCGGTCGACCTCGTCCTCGGGCATGAAGTTCACATAGGCCGTGCCGGCGGCATAGGGCCTGGCCGCCTCGTAACACCGCGCGCCCAGTCGATGCAGGCGCGGTCCATTTCCGGTTCGCGCCAGCGGGCGTGGACATTCATGACGAAATGCGCGCTGCGTTGCGGAAACGCCGTTGCCTCCGCTGTCACGCGGCCCGCGGCACCGCCGATATGGGCGAAGAATATCTCGCATTCCGGCCCCGGAAGCCTGGGTATCGCCGCCGTGACGACCTCGATCGCGCTGTCGGAAAGCTCGGTGAAGTCATGGCTCTTCCAGTAGTTGCGGGCACCGGGCGTCAGCAACGGATCGAATGCCTGCTCCCAGCCGGTGAACGGGTTGGGTCCGACGACATCGGCAATCGGTGTGCCGATGGCGCGAAGCCTTTGCGTCGCTTTCTCGCCCTGCTGAAGGTCGCCGCAATAGCACATAGCCAGAACCAGCACCTCCTTGCCATGCCATTCGGCCGGCAGGAACGGCAGCGGCGGCGCCTGCCGCATGACCACCCAGCAGGTCAGCTTATTGGGCGCTGCTTCGAGCGCCGCTCGGTATTCCTCCAACACGTTTTCGGCATCGGCGAAGGGATGAACGACAAGTCCCGACAGTATCTGCGGACCGACTTGGTGGAGCTTGAACTCGAAGGCCGTGACGACGCCGAAATTGCCGCCGCCACCGCGCAGCGCCCAGAACAGGTCCGGATTTTCGGTCTGGCTGGCGCGCAGCAGCTTGCCGTCGGCGGTAACCACATCGGCGCAGAGAAGATTGTCGATGGTCAGGCAGGCCGAATTTCCGCGTGATCCAGCCGAAGCCGCCGCCCAGCATCAGGCCTGAGATGCCGGTGGTCGAGTTGATACCGATCGGCACCGCCAATCTGAAGGCCTGTGTTTCCGCGTCGACATCCGCGAGCGTCGCGCCAGGTTCCACCCATGCCCGCCGCGTCGCCGGATCGACCCGCACCGACTTCATCGGCGACAGATCGATCACCAGGCCGCCGTCGCAGACGGCGCTGCCGGCGATGTTGTGGCCGCCGCCGCGAACCGCGACGAGCAGCCTGTTTTCCCTGGCAAAATTGACGGCGGCGATAACGTCGGCGGCACCGGCGCAGCACACGATCAGCCCTGGCCGCCGGTCGATCATGGCATTCCAGATGCTGCGTGCCTCGTCATAGGTGGCGTCGCCTTCCCTCAGCACAGTGCCGCGCAATTGCGCCCAAAGCGCGTCCAAGGCCGCGGCATCGACTGTTGTCTTGCCGCGTTCAAGCGTGGTGAAGCTCATGCTATCCATGGCTTTCCTCCCGATTGTTTTTTGAGCCGTTTTCCCTCCACCCGTTTCGAAGTGCGCCCCTATATTAGAGGTCACGCAAGTTCCTAGTGGCTTGCCGGGCGGTATTGGTAAAAAGCCCCGCCGGCAGGCCAAACCGAGATGGCTGCTGGATCGCCGTAAGGCGGTCTCCGCCGGTTCGGTCGAGGAACTACACAGCGGTCGCGGAGTTAAGCCATATCAGCAACCAATGCATAGGAGAGCTCAGATGGCACCGCGCAGAAAACCCGACGATCCGTCCGAGGGCCCGACCATCGAACAGCAGGATTGGGACGCGATCAAAGGCAGTAAAATTCTCCCGGACAGCGTACCCGGAAACGGCGACATCCGTTACGACGTCGAGAAGGAGGCTGAACTGCCCGAGGAAGACGACGACAATCCGTACCAGAACAGCGACGAGGCGCTGCCGGATGACGAGGAGGAACGCGCCATCTCACGCAACCCCTCGAAGCAAGATATCGACGAGCCTTGAACGGCGGCATTCAACAGCGCGCCTAGCCGGCCCGTTTCGGGTGCGCTCCAAATTCCGTGAAAGTTCCTGCAGCGACAGAAAAGACCCCGCGGGAGGAAGCGCGGGGCCTTTGTCCGAACGCCGTGCGAACGGCTTTTCATAGTCGCTGGAGTAGAACGACTGCGCTTCCAAACCATGGCCGGCGGATCTTGTTCCATCGAAACCGAAAAAAGAAGGGCGCCCGTTTTCCGTTTCGCCAGCATTGCTGCCCAGCGTTGCTGCTTGATCGCCATAGGGCTCAACCCTTCGATCACAATTTCTGTCTGATGGAACAACTCCAAAAAACGCTCGTTGGATAATCATCGCAATTAGCGATGCAACTCGAATGGAGACCCCCACCATGATGAAGAAAATCCTTTCTGCAACCGTACTCAGCATCGCCCTTGCCACTTCGGCGATGGCGCAATCAACCGGCACAGGATCCGGCACCAGCGATCCGGGAGCGGGCACTGGGACAGGCACTGGCACCATGGCTCCCGGCACCGATAATGCCACTCCTGCCGATCCAAACGTAACCGGTTCAACAACCAACGGCGCCGACGGCATGGGTGACCGGTGTAAGGAAACGGCAGGCGCCGATGCGAATACAAACTCCGCCAGTGGCACTGCAACTTCGGACATGGAGAATTGCCCCAAGTGACGGAGCCAGCGCTTGTTGAGCACGCTGTAGTGCCTTCGTTTGCGCATGGTGCGCCGCACCACTTTAGACAAAGCCGGGAACCGGCTTTGTCTTTCCGCTTAATAGCGCGCCCAGTGTCAGTGCCTGCGGAAAACTCCGGATAATTGCCGCCATCAAGGTGGCGTTCCCGGGGCGAAGGGTAATTCCGGCAATCGCTGCAGCGGCGTAGACCCGTGTCGAAAACAGTCTCTTCCAGGCCGTCTCATAGCGCCTACCGGCAGCCTCGCGCCCTGCACGGCCGCTTGGCGCGCATGAGAGTTCCGCGGCCAGCAGCCAGCCGGACTGAAGCGCCATCGAGATGCCCTCGGCGATAACAGGATGAGACTCTCCGGCTGCATTGCCGACGCGGAAAATGTCCCGTTCGTAGCAGGAGCGAATTCCCGGCCGGATCGGACCTGCGGCAAGCCACGGACCGTCCGCGTGAGCTGACTCCAGGGCATCCCTGACACCCCGACACGATTCCATCAGATGACGGAAGACCGCATCGGCGGCCGACAAATGGCTCTGGTGGTTGGGGCCAGGTTGTTTGCGCAACAGTGCGAGCATGTCGCGCCGAATGCAGCACGAAATCGACAGCCGGCCATGATCCGCCGAAACCATGCCGCCATAACCGCCCGGAAACACCAGCAGGGGCATCAAATCAGGCGCCAGGGACGACTCGGTGAAATGCGCCTTGAAGCCGAGCAGGTCCGAAGGGCAGTTGGTCCTCCCGAGTTGGCTGGGCAGCGGTCCTGGTTCCCAGGAGCCGTGTGCGGCGACAATCACCGGCGCACGCAACATCGTCGTTTCGTTTCCGGCTTGAGTTCGCACCATTTGCATCTCGCCATCCCGATCGATGGCGACGGCGCGGCAAGGTTGAAAGATTTCGACGCCCGCCGATCGCGCCGCCTGCAAAAGCAGACAGTCGAGAATGTCCCGGCCGAGCGCCCGGCCGAAACCATCTTTTTTCTCGCAGGGCCCATCTTTCGCAGGAGGCATTGGCGCCTCGACACTCGCATCGCCGCAAAAGAAGCCGACACGGCGGATTTCAGGGCCGGCATTGGCACGCCACGCTTCGCCGATCTCCAACCGGTCCAGAAGCGCAAGATTGCTTGCCGATATATACTCGCCGCAGACCTTGCGGCGCGGGAATGCGCTCTTTTCCACAATAGCCACGGCCCATCCGCGCCGGGCCAACGTCAGCGCGACGGATGTGCCCGCCGGGCCGGCGCCTATGATGATCGCGTCGTGGGTCGACAATCGCGTCATAGGTCATGACCGGCGCCGGTACCGACGAAAATGTGAGAAAAAAGGCCGGCGCGCCGTTCCTCGACCGGTTTGCCGTTTGCTGCGAGCCAGAGACCGGAAAGCTCGCTGCCGCGAAAGCCGGCACGCACGCTTTGAGCCGCGTCGTTTCGTGTCACGTCATTGGCGCCGATTACCGGCAGAAGACGCGTCGCGGCCAACGCCAATTTGGTCCGCAACGGCTCGGTCGCCAACAGCAACGGGGCCTTCGGCGCCATCAGCGAAAACAGACGCGCGAGTTCGGTGTCGTCGAAATGATGCAGAAACAGATTGACGGTGATCGCGTCGAACCGCGTGCCCTCATTCTTTCTCGCCCAGTCGAAGACATCGGCGGTGACGCCTTGAACCGTCCATCCCAGCCTATCGAAATCAACACGCAATTGCGCGGTGATGAGGTCGACGCGATCGAGCATTACCAGCTCGACTCCAGGCCAGTGCCCGGTTACGCGCCGCGCTACCGCCAGCATGAAGGAGCCATCGCCGGCGCCGATCTCCAGAATCCGGCGTGGCGGCTTTGGCACAAATTTCCGGAGCAGCGACGCCATGATCCTCGCCTGAAACATCAGGGCGTTGATACGACGGAGGTCGCGGCGCGCGGCAAGCGCTCGCGGATCGTCGCCCGCAAGTCCGTCGAGGATTTCCGGCTCAAGCTGCCGGTGCTCCAGGCCGCTCATGACACCGTTCGGAAAAGCATGGTTTCGGCCGTCAGCCCAGGTCCGAACGACATGCCGCAGCCAAGCTGGCCTGGTGACGCCTTCAACATCTCTTTCATCACGAACATGACGGTCGCGGACGACATGTTTCCGTATCGGCGCAACACCTCGCGCGATGGCTCCAGCGCGGTGGGTGCAAGTTTCAGCGCCCTCTCCACGGCGTCGAGAACCGAACGTCCACCCGGGTGCACGGCCCAGAGGTCGATCGCTTCCGCCATCCGGCCGCCGAGAATGGCGTCCTGGTTGCTCCGCAACGCTTCATGGATCGCTGCCGGGACCTGGCCGGAAAGAATCATCTCGAAACCGTGGTCGCGAATGCTCCAGCTCATCAGATCCCGCCGCTCATGCGCCACGATACAGTAAAAGCTTTCGAGCTCGATGCCGTGCGGTTCGGCGGTGACGAGCGCAGCCGCACAGCCATCGCTCCAGAGACAGAACGACAGCAGCTTTTCCAGCTCGCTGGTTTCGCGCAGATGCATCGTGCAAAGTTCAATATTGACCAGCAGGACCCTGGCCTGCGGATCGGAGCGGACGATGTGGCGGGCAAGCTTGAGGCCGTTGATCGCCGCGTAGCAGCCCATGAACCCAATCATTGAGCGTTCGACCCTTTCCGGCAGGCCGCATCGCGCAACCAGCTCCAGGTCGATGCCCGGCGCTGTAAAACCGGTGCAGGTGGTGACGATGAGGTGGGTGATGCGGGAAGCACCGCCACCAAGCTCCAATCCGTCGACGCCTTTTTGCGCCAGAACAGGTGCGGCATGACAGAACATTGCCATTCTCTCGGCCGTTCCAGGAAAGGCGCCCCGGATGAACCTCCCGGCCAGATCTGCTGATGGTCCCTCGGGGTCGCCGGCAGGAGCAAAGCAGGAATAGCGGTGCTCGATGCCGGCAAGGTCAGCCATACGTTTGAAAATTCTTCGGCGATCGGCCGCAAGCATGGAGGCCGCGAAACGCAGATAGAATTGATGAACCTCGTGCTCCGGCACCGCTGTCGCGATCCGGTTGATGTACGCTTTGGCCGGCATATTCTGTCTCCTCGGCGTTGTGCACGGTGTATCTTGAGGCCACCGCCGGAGGTTGTTTGGTCATCAGCACCAGATGTGACATCAGGTTTTGAGTGTTGTTCGATAAACGTTTCAGAGAACTGATTTCATCCCGAGGTTCAGCTTGTGCTGTTACCAGCCGATGCTGCAGCTCGCGGGTACTAGGAACATAGGCTCCATTGCCGACGCGTCCACCAAGAGCCCGCGCTTCGGGCCGAGACGCCATTGCGTCCGGCCGTCACTGGGCACGGTCTTTTTGCTGATCGATGGAACATTAGCGAATACTAACAGTTGTAGATGACAGCGAGTATCTCCCGGATATTGGCTGCTGGATCGGGGCCTGTACCCCGGTCGGGGGGGGGGCGGCGGCGCGCGGCGGGGCCCCCCCGCCCCCCCCCCGGGGGGGGCCCCCCCGGTCCTAAGGACGGCTATTGGAACAAGAACGCCGAGCAGGCGTTCCACAAATTATGTCCAGCTGCCCAGGATTCGCGGCAAAGACAAAGGAGAGCTGTCATGAATAATATCATCTGGCTGGTTGGGGCCATTGTTATCGTAATAGCGATACTCAGCTTCCTTGGCCTTCGTTAACATTCGCCTTTAACGAAAAGGCGACGCAGGATCAGATAGTACTTGGGTCGACCCTGGAACTCACGTGGGGGTGTGTGGGCGCGCGCTAACCCTCCTGCTCCTTCACGGGCGAGGCGCCCGCCCGACCCAATACCCTTCAAGACCCAACGTTCTCGTCTGACGCCCCGGCCTCGTCGCCCTCCCCCTCCCGCAATGGCTGCAACGCGTGAAAATTACCATGGCAGTTGACCTTCCAGCTGCTGGAAGGTCTAATTTCCATGCAAACGGAGATTTTCATCATGAACATTGGCGTCGCTTCCGAAAAATCCGGCCTGCCGTCCAAGACAATACGCTACTACGAGGACATCGGGCTTTTGCGCCCGGCCCGGACAGACAATGGTTATCGTGATTATTCGACGGCCGATATCCACCGCCTCCGATTTCTGCAGCGCTCGCGCAGCCTGGGATTTTCGGTCGAAGAGTGCCGCCAGTTGCTGTCGCTCTATCAAGACAAGGACCGCGAGAGCGCCGACGTCAAATCTATCGCCGAAGCTAAGCTGGTGGAGATCGACAGGAAGATCGCCGAACTCGTGGGATTGCGCGGCCTGCTGCATCATTTGATCGAGCACTGCCAGGGCGACGAGCGGCCGGACTGCCCGATCATCGACGAACTGGCGGGAGAGGGCATGGTTCAGTGAAATGGACCGCCGCCGCGGTGATGCTGTCGCTTGCCTGCGCCTCCGCTGTGGTGGCCGCGGCCGGACCTGACCCAATCGTCGCGACGCGCCAGGCCTCGATGAAGGAGATGGCCGCCGCCGAAGACGATCGCGGGGATGTTCGAGGGCAAGCTGGCCTATGACGCCGCGGCCTTCAAGGCGGCGGCCGGAACCATTCGCGCCCGCACCGGCCCTGCCCTCATTGCGGAATTTCCCAGCGCGACTTTGGGCGCGCCTTCGGGCGCCAAGTTGGAGATTGATCAAGCCCGTTCGGAATTCGAGGCGCTGGCCCGCCACATCGGGACGCTGGCCAGCACGCTGGCAGCCAAGGCCGAGCGGGCGCCCGCCAGCATTACCGACGATATGAGGATGGGTTCCGGCCCGGCGATGGGCGGCGGCAGCCTGCTTGGCAAGCGGCCGGCAGCGGCGGAAGCCGATCCTGCCAAGGCTCCCGCCGAGCACCTCCTCCATCTTATCCTGCAGGATTGCTCAAGCTGTCATTCGAACTTCCGGCAGAAGGTCCTGTGAAGGCCGACCGATCCTGTTGCAGGACCGGATGGCTGATTGGCCGGATGCGGCGTTGATTGACGCTGCGGTACCTTTTCTTCATTGTCCTGTTGCTACCTCCGAGTTCAGCAATGAAGCGCAGTCCCGCTTTCGGTGTGATTGTCGGCAGTGTAATCGCCGTCGTCGGCCTGCTGGGCGGCGGCGCACTTTTGATCGCTGGCCAGTCCAGAGTTTCGCAAGGTGCAATCCAGTCATCGGTTACCCGCACCCCTGAATTGATTGACAGTGCCTGGAAGCTCCCCGTGGCTGCCACTTTCAATGCCGATGTCACATGGCAATTAAACGGATCAAGGTGCGGCCCGGCAAGTGTCGCGAACGCATTCCGCTCCATCGGCGAGGAGGAGACAACCGAAGCCGAAGTCCTCGCGGGAACCGGAAA
Source organism: Mesorhizobium sp. M1312 (assembly GCF_040318115.1). Taxonomy (NCBI): domain Bacteria; kingdom Pseudomonadati; phylum Pseudomonadota; class Alphaproteobacteria; order Hyphomicrobiales; family Phyllobacteriaceae; genus Mesorhizobium; species Mesorhizobium sp. M1312. Next base: position 8,099 of record NZ_JAMYLQ010000007.1, read on the forward strand.
GTGTTGGACAGGCTTTTGCATCATCGGGCTCACGCTGGACGAGCTTGCCGAGGTCGCTCGAACCAACACCAGACGGAAGGTCTCCGTGCTTCGGAATCTGGGCGCTGATGCGTTTCGCGAGCACATGAAGCGCGCCAACGATCCCGGCCGCCGTTACATCGTCAACTTTACCCGTGAGAAGATTTTCGGCGCCGGCGCTGGCCATTTTTCCCCGGTCGGAGGGTATCTGGAGGCCGAGGACATGGTTTTCGTCCTCGACGTAAACGAGGACTACAAGCCCTGGCTGATCGAGCGTGAGCGCCTGTTCTCCGCCATGGACACAATCGACAGCGATGGCGACAAAAAGCGCGGCTTACTGCTTATCGAGTAGCACGGTCGCAAGCAGTTTCGCAGACTACCTAGTCCATGAGCCGAGTCCCTGCGGCTGCCTTCAATCAACGAGCACAGCGACCACGGCGGTGCAGTCGCCTGCCTTGACCAGTCCGGGGAAATGCCGCGCGGCCAGAAGGCCTGACATTGTTGCCCTGATCTCCTGAGGTGCCGTACCCGTGCGACCGATGGAGTGGATGCGCGCCAGGACCTGGCCCTCCTCAACAGGCTCGCCGAGATCGATCATCGTCTCGATCATCCCGTCGTCCTCGGCGAACGAGAAGCAATCGCCCGACGGCATGTCGAGCCAGCGGGTCGGCTGCATCTCGACTGCACCGGCGACAATGCCGGCATGGCGCAGCACATTGAGCACGCCGCGACGCGCGATCCGCACCGTCTCCGCGCGGGAGGTCCCACCCCCTCCAAGCTCGGTGGTGATGAACAGCTTGCCCATCTCTTCGGCCGCAGTGTCGAACATGCCGACCGCGTCGATCTCCAGCATCTTCATCGACCACGGCGCCGAAAACGCTTCGACCGCCGCGAACCCCTTTGCCTCCAGCACTTTGTCGGGCCGGATATGGGCGGCACAGAACGGCACGAAGTCGAGCGTCTTGCCGCCGGAATGGAAGTCGAGCGCGATATCGGTGCGCGGCAGCAGTTCGCGCTGGAAGTAATCCGCGATCTTCTCGGTCACCGTGCCGTCGGGCCGGCCGGGAAAGCTGCGGTTCAGATTGCCCTTGTCGATCGGCGAGGTGCGGGTGCCGGCGCGGAACGCCGGATAGTTCATCGCCGGCACGATGATCACCGTGCCGCTGACTTGCTTCGGATCGAGCGTACGGGCGAGATCGTAGAGCGCCAGCGGCCCCTCATATTCGTCGCCATGATTGCCGCCGGTGAGCAACGCGCTCGGCCCGTTGCCGTTGCGGATCACGCAAATCGGGATCATCACCGATCCCCAGGCCGAATCGTCGCGGCTATAAGGCAGGTGCAGGAAACCGTGCTGCACGCCGTCGCGGTCGAAATCGACGGTCGGCGTGATCGGTGACGGGCGAAGGTGGGACACCGGGCTCAATCCTTCACCACCAGCTTACGCGGCACATTGGCCAGGCACTCGACACCGGTCTCGGTGATCAGGATGGATTCGGTGATCTCGAGCCCCATCGTCTCCAGCCACAGGCCGGTCATGAAATGGAAGGTCATGCCGGGCTTCAGCTCGGTGCGGTCGCCAGGACGCAGGCTCATCGTGCGCTCGCCCCAGTCCGGCGGGTAGGAAAGCCCGATCGGATAGCCGGTGCGGTTGTCCTTGACGATACCGTATCTCTTGAGCACCGCGAAGAAAGCATTGGCGATATCTTCGCACGTATTGCCAGGCTTTGCCGCGGCAAGCCCGGCCTCCATGCCTTCCAGCGTCGCCTTTTCGGCATCGAGGAATTCCTGCGTGGGTTTACCAAGGAACACAGTCCGGGAAAGCGGACAATGATAGCGGTTATAGCAGCCGGCTATCTCGAAGAAGGTGCCCTCGCCTGACTTCATCGGCCTGTCGTCCCAGGTCAGATGCGGCGCCGACGCGTCGGCGCCCGACGGCAGCAGCGGCACGATCGCCGGATAGTCGCCGCCGATGCCGTCGACGCCGCGCGTGCCGGCATCATAGATCTCGGCGACCAGGTCGCATTTGCGCATGCCGACTTCGATCTTGTCGACGATGCGCTGGTGCATCGCTTCCACGATGCGAGCGGCCTTGCGCATATAGTCGATTTCGGTCGGGCTCTTCACCGCGCGCTGCCAGTTGACCAGTGCCGTGGCATCGACGAAGCGGGCATTGGGCAGATGTTTCTGCAGCGACGCGAAGGCAGCGGCCGAGAACCAGTAATTGTCCATCTCGACACCGATCGCGAGCTTGCCCCAGCCGCGATCGGCCAGCACCTGCGAGAGAAAATCCATCGGGTGACGTTCGGTCGACTGCACATAATGGTCGGCATAGCCAACGATGTTGTCGTGGGCGAGGTAGGCGGTACGCTTGGCGCCGTTGGCGTCCTGGCCGCGCCCGTACCACACCGGTTCGCCCGACGGCGGCACGATGACGGCCTGGTGCACATAAAACGACCAGCCGTCATAGCCGGTCAGCCAGGCCATGTTGGACGGGTCGCTGACAACAAGCAGATCGACGCCCTTGGCCTCCATGGCCTTCCGTGTCTTGGCGAGGCGCTCCGCATATTCGCCGCGCGAGAATTTGAGATTAGGCTGCATTGTTCTTGGTCCTCGTTTGTTGGGCCCTCGCGGCCAGCATCAGCTTTCGAAAATCGTACCGGTGTTAGCCGCCCGGGCACGGTCGCGGGCGAGCGTGGCGATCGCCGTGTCCTGCACGCCGGTGCCGGTCAGGTCGGCGATGGTGATGTCGCTGGCCGAGCGCCGGCCATGTCGTTCGCCGGCGATGATCTGGCCGAGCTCGGTGATCTCGGCATCGGCCGCCATCACGCCCGTCGCGATGGCATGATGCAGTTCGCCCAGCAGCCGCGTCTGTTTCGCGCTGTCGGCGACGTAGAGATCGGCCATGCGCAGGATCGCCGGCGCGATCTCGTTCTTATGCTCGGCGTCGGAGCCCATCGCGGTGATATGCTGGCCGGCGGAGATGAAGCCGGCTTTGATCAGCGGTTCGGTCGATGGCGTCGTGGTGACGATGATGTCGGCGCCGGCCACCGTCGTTGCCGCATCGGGCTCGGCATGCACGACGATGCCCAGCTTTTCGCGCAATGCATCCGCCGCAGCCTCGGCCTTGGCGGCGTCCCTGGCCCAGATGCGGGCCTCGGCGATCGGCCGCACCAGCATAAGCGCCTCGAGCTGCAGTCCAGCCTGGACGCCGGCGCCGAAGATCGCGGCGATCGAGGAGTCCGGCCGCGAAAGGTGTTTGGCCGCGACCGCTCCGGCGGCGGCGGTGCGGATGTCGGTCAAATAGCCATTGTCGAGCAGCAGCGCCTCGACCAGCCCGGTTTTTGACGACAGCAGCACCATCATGCCGTTGACGCTGGGCAGGCCGAGCTTCGGATTGTCGAAGAAGCCGGGACTGATCTTGATGGCAAAACCGTCGATCCCGGGCACATAGGCAGTTTTGACGTCGACCTCGCCGCGATGCTCGGGAATGTCGAGCCGCAGGATCGGCGGCATCGCCACCGACAAGGTGGCAAGCGCGCGGAACGCATTCTCGACGCAGGCGACGGCATCGAGATCGAGCTTCACGATTGCGCGCAATTCGGCTTCGGTGAGTATCGTCATCCGGCTCATACGGCGCTCTCCTCGATCGCTTCGCCATAGATGATTTTCCTGTGCAGCGTCATGTCGATGTTGCGGCCCGACAGAATGAGCACCGTGGGGCCGCTCCCCCTGACCTTGCCGGCAAGCACGGCGGCGATGGCGACCGCGCCGGCGCCTTCGACGATTTCGCGCTCCTGTTCATAGGCATGGCGGATGCCAGCGGCGATCTCGCCCTCGCTGAGCAGGATCACATCGTCGAGCAGGTCGCGGCACATCGAGAAGGTCAGCCGGTTGTCGAGGCCGATGCCACCGCCGAGCGAATCCGCCAGCGTCGGCAGTTCTTCGACCAAAACTGGATGTCCGGCATCGAGGCTCGCCTTCATCGCCGCACCCCGCGCCATTGAAACGCCGATGACCTTAGTGCTCGGACTGACACCCTTCACGGCAGCGGCGACACCCGCCGCCAGCCCGCCACCCGACAGCGGCACCAGCACCAGGGCGGCGTCCGCAACCTGCTCGATGATCTCCAGCCCGAGCGTGCCTTGCCCGGCGATGATATCAGGATGGTCGAAGGGCGGCAGCATGACCAGTCCCTCTTCCGCGACCAGCCGTTCGACCTCCTGCTGCGCATCGTCCTGGCTGTTGCCGACAATGCGGATCTCGGCGCCGAGCCGGCGGATTTCGTCGAGCTTATTCTGCGGCACCAGTCGCGACATGCAGATCGTCGCGCGCATGCCTTCGAGCTTCGCCGCATGAGCCAGCGCCCGGCCGTGATTGCCGGTCGAGGCGGCGACCACGCCGCGCGCCTTCTCCTCGGCGTTCAGCGAAGCAACGGCGTTCGAGGCGCCACGCAGCTTGAAGCTGCCGGTAGTCTGCCGATGTTCGAGCTTGAGATAAACAGGCGCGCCCAAGCGTCCGGAAAGACTCGGGGAAAGCATAGTCGGCGTACGCTCGACCTTGCCTGCGATGCGCTCGCGCGCCGCGCGGATATCGGAGAGGGTGACGTCGTTCGCAGTCATGACCTTTGCTCTGCAATCAATTCAAAGGCAGCGTCATCAGACGGCCGAATTCGGCGCGCGGCTCGTCGTCGCCGCAAAGCCGCAGGCAGTTCCAGGCCGTCGCCTGGTTGCTGGTGACGACCGGACGGCCGATCGCCTCTTCCATGCCGACCACGGCAAGTGCTGCCCGCAGCGCCGTGCAGGAGACGAACAGCGCGTCCGCTTGCGCATCGGTCGCCTCGCGCGCCAGATCGACCAGCAACGCCGGCGCAATCCGCGCCATCTCGCGGTCGTCCTCGAAGCCGAGACAGGTGAAGCTGACGATCTCGAACCCGTGCGCCGCGAAATAGGCCGCCATCGGCCGGCTGGTCTCGACCGTGTAGGGAGTGAGAATGCTGATCGTCCTGGCGCCCAGCGCCTTCAAGCCGCGCACCCCTGCCAACGGCGGCGTGACCACGGGCACGCCGGGCTTGGCTGCCTGCGCCGCCGCCTTGATCTCGGCATCGCCGATGACCACGGAGGCCGAGGTGCAGGAATAGCAGATCGCGTCGAGCGGCTCGTCGGGCAGGATGAGCGCCGCGCCGGCCGTCAGCGACGGCTGCATTTTGCGCAAATTCTCCGGCGTCGTCGGATTGGCGTAGGGGATGCGCGCGACATAGACGCCGATCCGCTCGCTTGCCACCATGCGGCGAAAATCCGGTTCGGTCGTATGGTCGGTGGCAAGGATGATCAGGCCGACGCGCTTTTCCAGCGGACGCGCGTCGAGCGCCGGCCGTGTCGGCGTCAATCTGATTTCGGGCAAGTGTTTCATGAAAGACTACCTCTCGATCTTGCCGTAGCGGCGTTCCAGCCAGCGCAGCAGCACGACCGAGAATAGGCTGATGACGAGGAAGAAGGCGCCGACCAAGGTCATCGGCTCGACATAGCGGTAATAGGTGTTGGCGACGCTCTTGGCCTGGTTCATCAGTTCCAGCACGGTGATCGCCGACAGCAGCGGCGTTTCCTTGAACATGGCGATGAAGTAGTTAGCAAGCGCCGGGATCATCGGCGGAATCGCCTGCGGCATGATGATGTGGGTCCAGGTCTGCCTGGCGTTCAGATTACAGGCCTTGGCGGCCTCCCATTGGCCGCGTGGCACATTGTCGATACCGGCGCGATAGACTTCGGCCGTGTAGGTGCCGTAGTGCAGGCCGAGGCCGATGACGCCCGCCACCAGCGGCGGCAGCAGGATACCGATATCCGGCAGCACGTAGAAGATGAAATAGAGCTGCACCAAAAGCGGCGTGCCGCGGATGAACTCGGCGAGGAAGCCGACGGTGCGCGACAAGCCCTTGTTCGGCGAGCGCCGCGCCAGCGCGATGGCCAGCCCCACGATCGCGGCCAGAACCGAGCCGAGCAGCGTCGCCAGGATGGTGATCTTCACGCCCTGGATCAGCGTCGGCATGATCTCCCAGACGAAATTCCAATCCCATTCCATTATGAGGCCCGATCCATCAGACCCGCACCCCGTCGAGGCCGCGTGCCATGCGCCTTTCGAGCGATCGAACACCCCACGAGATGATCAGCGCAAGGGCGAAATAGATGATGAGGATTGTGGTGAACGGCACCAGCGTGTTGCCGGTCTGCGAGCGCACCACTTGCGCCTGGAAGGTCAGGTCGGTGAGCGAAATCAGCGAAACGACGGCGGTGGCCTTGAGCAACTCGATGGCGTTGTTGCCGAAGGTCGGCAGCATGACCAGCAGCGCCTGCGGCAGGATGACATGACGCATGGCCTGCCAGCGGCCGAGATTGACCGCGATGCAGGCCTCGTACTGTTCGCGGCCGATCGACTGGATGGCGCCGCGCACCACTTCTGCCGCATAGGCGCCGACATTGAGGCCCAGCGCCAGTACGCCGGCCTGCAGCGGCGTCAGCGAAATGCCGATGAAGGGCAGCACGAAATAGGCCCAGAACAACTGCACGAAGATCGAGGTGCCGCGGAAGAATTCGATATAGGCGGTGGCCAGCGCGCGAATGGCGAAAAAACGCGACAGCCGCCCCAGCCCGGCGAGAAACGCCATCATCAGGGCAAGCACCGATCCCATCAGCGTCAGCTCGATGGTAACAAGCGCTCCCTGCAATATCAGGCCGAAATAGCCGGACCATTGGGTCATGAAGTCAAGAGTTTCCAAACGTTGACAGTTGTGCGAGACGGTAGTCTTGGCCCCTTCTCCCCGTTCACGGGGAGAAGATGCCGGGAGCCAACCCGGCAGAACTGGTGCTGCCCCTCATCCGGCCTTGTTTGTGCATGTCGTTATCCCAAAACCGCTGCGCACTTTTGGGCGACATGCATTCGGGCCACCTTCTCCCCGTGAGCGGGGAGAAGGAAAGAGGCGCCTACTTTGCCGAGCAGAGCTTGTCGCGCGTCGTCGACATCGCTGCCGCTGCCGAGAAGCCGTAAGGCTCGATGATCTTGGCGAATTCGCCGGACTCCTTTAGCTTGGCCAGCTCGACGTCATAGGCGTCGCGCAGCGCCTCGTCGCCTTTCTTGAAGGCCGCACCGTCGCAATAGACCGGCGCGCCGACCACCGGGGCGACGACTTCGAGGTTCGGATCGTTGGCCTTCTTGACCAGATCGTTGATCGACAGCACTGGCAGCGAATAGGCGTCGATGCGGCCGTCCTGCAGCATCTTCAGGCCACTCTGGCCGTCCGGCACGACGATGACGCGGTCACGTGGCACGCCGGCAGTGAGCGCCAGCTTCTCCTCGGTGCCGCCGCCCGGCGCCCCGATCGTCGCGGTGGCGTCCTTGGCGACATCCTCGTAGCTCTTGAAGCCCTTCGGGTTGCCCTTCTTCACCAGCATCGCCTCGGCGTCGCACAGCACCGGCTCCGAATAAGCGACCGCCGCGCAGCGCTCCGGCTTCATGAACAGGCCGGCGGTGACGACGTCGAAACGGCCGGCCTGCAGGCCGGGGATCATGGCGCCATATTCCGAGATCGAGGCGACGATGTCGTTGACGCCGAGGCGCTTGAATATCTCGCGCGCCACGTCGGGCGCCGCACCCGAAACCTTGCCGTCGGCCGCAACCGCCGTATAGGGCGGCTCGTTGGCGATGGCGACACGGGCGAAACCCTGTGCCTTGAGCTCTTCGAGCTTGCCGTCGTCGGCCGATCCCGCGGTCGAGGCGGCCAGAATCGCGGTCAGTGCAACACCGGCCACGCCGGCCAGAATGCCAAGTTTCTTCATTGTTCCCAACTCCTTGCTTCTCTTCTTGGTTTGGTCGTTCTACGGGACGGCTTCGCCGCCTTGAGGACGGCGTTGCCGCCTTGGCATGGCGGTCAGACGCGATGTCCGGCCGCGATGATCTTCTTCAGGAAGCCTTGCGTACGTTCCTGCTTGGGATTGCGGAAAATCTCGTCGGGCTTGCCTTCCTCGACGATCTTGCCGCGGTCGAAGAACAGAACCCGGTCGGCGAAATCATGGGCAAAACCCATTTCGTGGGTGACCAGCAGCATGGTCATGTCGGTCTCGGCGCAGAGCCGCCACAAGACGTTCAGCACCTCCTCGACCAGTTCCGGATCGAGCGCCGATGTCACCTCGTCGAACAGCATGATCCTGGGCTGCAGTGCAAGCGCCCGGGCGATCGCCACACGCTGCTTCTGGCCACCGGAAAGCTGCGCCGGCATGGCTTTGGCCTTGTCGGCCATGCCGACCATGTCGAGCAGCTCCATCGCCCGTTTTTCGGCGGTGGCGCGCGGCATGCCCTTGGTCAAGATCGGCGCCAGCGTGACGTTGTCGATGACGCTCTTGTGCGGAAACAGGTTGAACAGCTGGAAGACCATGCCGATCTTCTGGCGCATTCTTGCCAGATGCCGTTCGTCGGCGGGCAGCAACTGGCCGTTGCGCTCCATGTGGTAAAGCTGCTCGCCGTCGATCTGGATGTGGCCGCTGTCGATCCTCTCCAGCGTCATCAGGATTCGCAGGATTGTCGTCTTGCCCGAGCCGGATGGGCCGATCAGCGCCAGCTTCTCGCGCAGCATGACCTGCATCGACAGGCCGTCCAGCACCTTGAAGGTGCCGAAGCTTTTCGAAATGCCGTCGATCTTGATGATGGGCGCGGACAATGAATTCCCCGTGCTGGAGAAACTTGGTGCCTTCAACGATGCGGAACGCGCCAAATCATGTCAATCAGGAAAATAAACTCATGACAATGTTTCTGGCTCCGCACAATTTCGCGGCAATGTCTGCCTAGATCGCCAGCAGGAGATGCTCCGGATCGCCGAGCAGAAGTTTGGTGACAACGCTCAGGCCGGCGCGCAGTTCCTCCTCGGTAGTCGAGCCGAGCGAGATACGAACCGCTGGCTGCCAGGGCGCCGCCGAGATGCGGAACGATGTGCCTGGTGCGATCGCCACGCCCTGCAGGCGGGCCTGCGAGACGAAACTTTCCTCGGCGCGGTCTCCGGGCAGCTGCAGCCACAGATGCAATCCGTCGCGATGGACACGATAGTCGACCCCGGCAAGCACTTCGGCGGCGATCTCCTGCCGCCGCCGCAGCGCCGAACGCTGCCAGCGGACGAGCTCCATCGCCGTACCGTCGGTCACCCATTTTGTCGCGATCTCCGCCACCAACGGCGTCGCCATCCAGTTGGAGACGAGATGCCGGTTGGCGACAGCGGCGACATAGCGGTCGGGTGCCGCGAGATAGCCGATGCGCAGGCCCGGCACGACGATCTTGGTGAAACTGGTAACGTAGAGCGTGCGCTCCGGCGCGAAGGCGGCGATCGGTGGCGGCCGGTCTTCGACCAGCGGACCGAGCACGTCGTTCTCGATGATGGCGATGTCGTGCCTGCGCGCCACCGCGGCGATCTGCTCGCGCCGCGCGGCATCCATAAGCGTTGCGGTCGGGTTGATCACCGAAGGCTGCACGAACACGGCGCGAATATCGGAAAGCCGGCACGCCTCGTCGAGCGCCCCCGGGATCAAGCCGTTGTCGTCGATCGGCAGGCCCTCGAGGTTGAAGCCGAGATAGCGCGCCAGCGGGAACAGCGTGTGATGGCCGATCGCCTCGGTGGCGACGGTCGAACCTGGCGGCGCCACGCTCATCAGCGCCACCGTCATGCCGGCCGTGGCGCCGTTGGTCAGGCTGACATTCTGCGCGGACACATCGAGACCGCACAGCCGCAGCCATTCGACCGCCACCGCACGGTGACGCGGAAACACCATGTTCGGCCGGAACGACAGCGCCGAGCTCGACGGCAGGTTTTCGGCAAGCCATCCTAGCGCCTGTTTCAACCGCTCCAGATGCATCGGCTCGCAGACCGGCTTCAGGATCGAGAGGTCGATGATCTCGCCAAGGCGCTCCGGCAGGTATGGCGGCTCCGGCTCGCGGCGCTGCGTCTGCACGAAGCTGCCGCGGCCGATCTCGCCGGAGACCAGGCCCCGGCGGATCAGTTCCTCATAGGCGCGGCTGACTGTCTGCACCGAAAGCTTCAATTCGTCGGCCAGCCGGCGATGCGTCGGCAGCCGCGCGCCATTGGCCAGCCGCCCATCATGGATGGCGCGTGCGAACTGATCGGCGAGCGATTGATAGGCCGGCCGCCGGATGAGCGCGGGATCTGGACGCCACAATGTCATGACATATTAGAGATCGAAATCAGTGCAATTGACAATCGAAATAATGCGCCGTCATGGTGTCGGGGACGAAAAAGTGGACGCTCATGGCCGCATCGAAACTCGATCAGATCGACCTCAAAATCCTCGACGCGGTCCAGCGCGACGGGCGCATCACCAAGCTGGCGCTCGCCGACAAGGTCGGCCTGTCGCCGACGCCGTGCTGGATGCGGCTGCGCAAGCTGGAAAAGGCCGGCATCGTCTCCGGCTATCACGCCAAGGTTGCGATGCGCGCCGTCGCGCCGGTCGCAACCGTACTGATGGAGGTGACGCTGGCCAGCCACCGCCAGGCCGATTTTGACCGCTTCGAGCGCGTCATCCGCGCCGTCCCCGAAATCATCGCCTGCTGGTCGGTGGGCGGCGGCGTCGACTATCTGCTGAAAGTGATGGCGCGCGACATCGACGCTTATCAGCGGCTGGTCGACGCCCTGCTCGAACGCGAGATCGGCATCGACCGCTATTTCACCTACATCGTCACCAAGACGGTGAAGGAGGAGGTCGCCTTGCCGGTGGCGGATCTGCTGCCGGTGCAGTCGTGAGGTCGATCTCCCGGATCACACGCCTAGGAGATTGGCCGAGACATTTGTCGCTTCGTCATCCTGGGGCGAAGCAAGGAGCGAAGCGACGCGGCGCAGACCCCAGGATCCATGCCGCGACATCATTGCACCGCTACGGTGCAAAATTCTGCTCCGCTGCGTTCCTCAGCGAAGGTCACGGAATAGATCCCAGGGTCTCCGCGACGGAGCTTCGCTCCTGATTCGCCCAGAGATGACGAAGCTGAGGAGGTTCAGCCAATCTCCACGGTTTGCTACAGCCTGCCGTAGGGCCAGAGAGATCGTCCGTTCCGGCAGCCCAATAGAGACAATCTCTCTACGCGCGGGCACCGAAACAGTCTCTCTGTCTGCGCCGCGCGCATAGTCTCTCCGCATCGCCTCGACATCGGGAGACCTCGAACATGTCCGCGCATTTTGCCCGCCCACAACGCCACGAAGCGCTCGACCGCCTAGCCGACCGCCGGCTGCTGCGCGAACTCGCCTATGTCGACGGCCACTGGACGGCGAGTGAGGCCGCCGAGAGCTTTGAGGTGACCGACCCTGCTACAGGCGCCACCGTTGCCTGGGTTGCCGCGCTCGATAGCGGGCAGACGAGCAAGGCGATCGATGCGGCGTCCCGCGCCTTTCCCGCCTGGCGCGCGGCTCTCCCGCAGGAACGCGCAAGAATCCTGCGAAAATGGTTCGACCTGATCATCGCCGCCAAAGACGATCTGGCCCTGCTGATGACGCTCGAACAGGGCAAGCCGCTCAAGGAATCGCTTGGCGAGATCGACTACGCCGCTTCCTTCGTCGAGTGGTATGCCGAGGAGGCAAAACGCCTCAACGCCGAAAGCGTCACCAGCCATCTGCCAAACGCCGAGATGATGGTGCGGCGCGAACCGCTCGGCGTCGTCGGCATCGTCACGCCATGGAATTTTCCCGCGGCCATGCTGACCCGTAAGGCGGCGGCGGCCCTTGCCGCCGGCTGCACCATCGTCGCGCATCCTTCCTCGGAAACGCCGCTGTCGGCATTGGCGCTGGCCGAGCTCGGCGAACGCGCCGGGCTGCCGACTGGCGTCTTCAACGTTCTCACCGGCAAGGCTTCGACCATCGTTGGGCGGATGTGCGAAGACGCTCGCGTCCGCGCCATGAGCTTCACCGGCTCGACCGAGATCGGCAGGCTTATCGCCGCGCAAAGTGCGCCGACGATGAAGCGGCTGGTGATGGAGCTTGGCGGTCATGCGCCGCTGATCGTCTTCGCCGATGCCGATCTCGACAAGGCTGTGACTATCGCCGTCGACGCCAAATTCGCCACTTCCGGCCAGGATTGCCTCGCCGCCAACCGCATCTATGTCCAGCGCCCGATTTACGATCGTTTCTGCGCCGCCTTCGCCAGGCGCATCGAGGCGTTGCGGACAGGCAATGGCCTGGCTGATGACAGCGACATCGGGCCCTTGATGCACGAGCGCGGCGTCAAGAAGGTCGAGGAACAGGTCGCCGATGCGCTCGCCCATGGCGCGCGCTGCCTTACCGGCGGCAAACGCGATTCTGCAGGACCGCTGTTCTACCGCCCGACCCTGCTCGCCGATATCACCGACGACGCGCTGATCATGCGCGAGGAAACTTTTGGTCCGGTCGCCGCCGTGACGCCCTTCGACAGCGAGGACGAGGTCATCGCTCGCGCCAACGCCACCGAATACGGGCTTGTCGCCTATGTCGTCACCGAGAACGGCGGCCGCCAATTGCGCATGGGCCGTGCGCTGGACTACGGTATGGTCGCCGTCAACCGCGTCAAGATCACCGGCGCGCCGATCCCGTTCGGCGGCGTCAAACAGTCCGGCATCGGCCGCGAAGGCTCGCGCCACGGGCTCGAAGCCTTTACCGATCTCAAATATCTGTGCCTGGACGTGGCCTAGGTCGTAGTGACGCCCGAGAACCGCGCCCGAAACTTTTCCTCAGGAGTAAAAAGATGCTTGACCAGTCCAACGAACTCGCCGCCTGGGACCGCGACCACTTCTTCCATCCTTCGACCCATATGGGCACGCATGCACGGGGTGAATCGCCGACCCGCATCATCGCCGGCGGCGAAGGCGTCACCATCTGGGACAATAACGGCCGCAAGAGCATCGATGCTTTCGCCGGGCTTTACTGCGTCAATGTCGGCTATGGCCGCCAGAAGATATCAGACGCCATCGCCGCGCAAGCCAAGAACCTCGCCTATTATCATGCCTATGTCGGCCACGGCACCGAGGCGTCGATCACGCTTTCCAAGATGATCATCGACCGGGCGCCGCAAGGCATGTCGAGGGTCTATTTCGGCCTCTCCGGCTCCGACGCCAACGAGACCAATATCAAGCTGATCTGGTACTACAACAACGTGCTCGGCCGGCCGGAGAAGAAGAAGATCATCTCGCGCTGGCGCGGTTATCACGGCTCCGGCGTCATGACCGGATCGCTGACCGGGCTCGACCTGTTCCACAACGCCTTCGACCTGCCGCGTGCGCCAATCCTGCACACTGAGGCGCCCTACTATTTCCGCCGCGCCGACCGCTCGATGAGCGAGGAGCAATTCTCGCAATACTGCGCCGACAAGCTCGAGGAGATGATCCTCGCCGAAGGGCCCGAAACAGTCGCTGCCTTCATCGGCGAGCCGATCCTCGGCACCGGCGGCATCGTGCCGCCGCCCGCTCTCTACTGGGAAAAGATCCAGGCGGTGCTGAGGAAGTACGACGTGCTGCTGGTCGCCGACGAAGTGGTCACCGGCTTCGGCCGGCTGGGCACCATGTTCGGCTCCGACCATTACGGCATCAGGCCTGACTTGATCACCATCGCCAAGGGCCTGACCTCGGCCTATGCGCCGCTGTCTGGCGTCATCGTCTCTGACAAGGTCTGGCAGGTACTGGTGCAGGGTTCCGACAAGCTCGGCTCGCTCGGCCATGGCTGGACCTATTCAGCGCATCCGATCTGCGTTGCCGCCGGTGTCGCCAACCTGGAACTGATCGACGAGATGGACCTGGTGACCAACGCCGGCGAAACCGGCGCCTATTTCCGCGCCGAACTGGCGAAAGCCGTCGGCGGCCACAAGAACGTCGGCGAGGTACGCGGCGACGGCATGTTGGCGGCAATCGAATTCGTCGCCGACCGGGACGATCGCGAGTTCTTCGACGCCTCGCAAAAGATCGGCCCGCAGGTCGCGACCGCCCTTGCCGAGCGCGGCGTCATCGGCCGCGCCATGCCGCAGGGCGACATCCTCGGCTTCGCGCCGCCGCTCTGCCTCACCCGCGAAGAGGCCGACATCGTCGTCTCCAAGACGGCCGATGCGGTGAAGAGCGTGTTTGCAAACATCTGAAAACTGACGTGAACGCCATGACCAAAACCCTCCCCGCCACCATGGCCGCCGTGCAGCTTATCGGCCACGGCGGACCGGAAAAGCTCGTCTACCGCACCGACGTGAAAATGCCCTCGCCCGCCCCGGGCGAGGTGCTGGTCAAGGTCACCGCTTGCGGCATGAACAACACCGATGTCTGGGTGCGCCAGGGCGCCTATGGCACGGAAGAAGATGCTGCCGCCGTCTCGACCTGGCGGCGTCAGGGCAATACGCTGACCTTCCCGCGCATCCAGGGCACCGACACCGTCGGCAACATCGTTGCCGTCGGCGATGGTGTCTCGCCGGCCCGCATCGGCGAGCGGGTGATGGTCGACTTCTCCATTTACAACCGCGACGACGATTCACTCGCCGACATCGACTATATGGGCCACGGCCGCGACGGCGGCTATGCCGAGTACCAGACCGTGCCGGCCGACAACGCCCATGTCGTCGACACCGATCTGACCGATGTCGAACTCGCCACCTTCTGCTGCGCCTATCTCACCGGCGAACAGATGCTGGAACGTGCTGGCCTGAAGGCCGGCGAGCGTGTGCTGGTCACCGGCGCGTCGGGCGGCGTCGGCTCCGGCATCGTCCAACTGGCGCGAGCGCGCGGGGCCATCCCCTATGCCGTCGTCGGCAAGGGCAAGGAACAGGCGGTGCTCGACATCGGCGCCGAGGCCGTGATCACCCGTGGCGTCGCCGACCTGCCCGCCGCCGTGAACGCGGCGACCAAGGGCCAGCCGATCGATGTCGTCGCCGACCTGGTCGGCGGCGCGATCTTCAATGACCTCTTGCGCATTCTTCGGCCCGAAGGCCGCTACACCACCGCCGGCGCGATTGCCGGTCCGGTCGTACAGCTTGACCTGCGCACCATGTATCTCAAGCAGTTGCAGCTGCACGGGTCGAGCCAGGGCACGCGACACGAATTCCGCCGTATCGTCCGCTACATCGAGGAGAAGAAGATCCAGCCGCTGGTCGGCGGTGTCTACAAGCTCTCCGATTTCCACCGCGCCCAGGCGGATTTCATTGCCAAGGACTTTGTCGGCAAGCTGGTGGTCGTTCCGGATGCCGTTTCGGATTTCGCTGTAACCCGCTGACAACAACACTAACAGGGGCTCGGGCTGTTCGCCGACACAGTGATGTCGAGCGCGACATGGCCTTGCGGCGCGCCGAAGCGAAGGAAGGCTTCCGACAGCGTCGCGAACACCGGTCCGGCATCGCCCCTCAGCTTGGTGCAGAAATTCTTCGACCTGTCGAAGACGCCCGAGGTCTTGAGAAAGTCGATGCAGCCGTAGATCTCGTCCATGTGATGGCCCTCGCCGAGCGGATAGAGCGAGAACTGCGCGGCGACCTCTTGGCCGAGCTTTTTCGCACTGTCGACATGCGCCCGCGCCGCGCCGATGCGCTCGGCCAGGGAGAGTTCGGGGCTGCTGCCGGAAATCGGTGTGCAGATTGGATCGTCGGGCTCGCCGGGGCAGCCGCGCGACACCGTCGCCGACAACACGCAATGCGCGCCACTTGCCGCCGCCGAGGTGAACAGATCGCGCATGGCCGGGAAAAGCTGTTCGGGCGGGCCGACGATCAGCGTCGAGATGTCGTCGATCTCGATGCGGAAATTCGGCCGATAGGAATCCATCGCCGAAATTGCTCTAAGGATGACGCCTACGAAATCGTCGCACATCGGATACAGGGAAATCTGTGCACCTGAAAACATAGTCGCCTCGCTCCGCTGGCATTACCCAGATCAGCTTGAGGGACCGAGGGCTTGCACCCACCATCTCAGCCCCGGCAATACGGAGCGCCCCTGTCGATTGGGTGGACGTAGCACCGGCCCGGTGGATGTTCAAGTACGATCCGGGGCAATCGCTTCAGACCAATTGCCGAGCGTGGCGCCGCCAGCGAAGCTGCCGATTTTCGCCAATCACCAACGCCCATTCAGCCTCTGCCTTCGGACGACCTGATCAGCTCTGTGATCCAACCTGCTTGGCGGCGGCTTCGAGCGATCTTTCGAACGCGTCGACCACCTGATCGACCTGGGGCTCGGTGATGATCAGCGGCGGGCAGAAGGCCAGCGCGTCGCCCATGTTGCGCGAGATGACGCCGTTCTGCTGCATGAAACCGTTGACGAGCCCGCCCAGCGCGCCGGCCGTCTCCCACGGCGTCTTGTTTGCCTTGTCGCCGACCAGTTCGACCGCAGCGATCAGGCCGACGCCGCGCACCTCGCCGACAAGCGGGTGCGAAGCGAGGTTGCGCAGCCGCTTCTGCATATGCGTGCCGACCGTGCGGGCATTGCCGACAAGGTCGCGCTCCTCGATCAGCTTCAGGTTCTCCAACGCGACCGCCGCCGCAACGGGGTGGTCGCCGCCGGTGTAGCCGTGACCGAAGGTGCCGATGCGATTGCTTTCGTCGGCAATCGGCTCGAACATTTTCTCGTTGATCAGCAGGGCCGAGATCGGCAGGTAGGAGGAAGAGATCTGCTTCGACAGCACCATGATGTCCGGCCTGATGCCGAAGGTCTGCGAGCCGAACATTTCACCGGTTCGGCCAAAACCGCAGATGACTTCGTCGGCGACGAGCAGGATGTCGTATTTCGACAGGACCGCCTGGATCTTCTCCCAATAGCCGGCCGGCGGAACGATGACGCCGCCGGCGCCCATGATCGGTTCGCCGAAGAAGGCGGCGATGGTTTCCGGGCCCTCGGCCAGGATCAGCTTTTCCAAATCGTCGGCAAGCCGGCTCGAAAACTGCTCTTCGCTCTCGCCTGGCAGCGCCTCGCGCCAGTGGTGCGGCGTCGAGGTGTGCAGCACATTGGCGATCGGCAGGTCGAAGGAAATGTGGTTGTTGGGCAGGCCGGTCAGGCTCGCCGAGGCAATGGTGACGCCGTGACAGCCGCGATTGCGGCTGATGATCTTCTTGCGCGCCGGCTGGCCGAGCGCGTTCGACCGGTACCAGATCATTTTCATGGCCGTGTCGTTGGCCTCGGAGCCGGAATTGGTGAAATACGCCTTGCTCATCGGCACCGGCGCCATCTGCACCAGCTTCTCGGCGAGATCGATCAGCGGCGAATGCGATTTGGAACCGAAGTTGTGATAGTAAGGCAGCTTGGACATCTGGCGCACCGCCACATCGATCAGCCGCTTCTCGGAGAAGCCGACCGCGACACTCCAAAGCCCGGCCATTGCCTCGATATAGCGGTTGCCGGCGAGATCCTCGACATAGATGCCGTCGCCTTTCTCGATGACGAGCGGTCCTGCTTCCTCATGCTTGCGGGCATTGGTGTAGCCGTGCATGTGGTAGCTGATGTCGCGAGCTTCGGGAGAATTCGGTCGAGCGTCCATGATGGTTCCTGTCCTGCGTGCCGGGACGTGCGTCCTTGCCGCCGTTCGGCGCGCATCGGCCTCTGGCATTGATGCTGTTTGGTGCATCTGTTTCTTGTAAGGGTGTCAAGCCCTTTCGGAAGGGCTGGCGGATGGACTGAGACATGCAGAATTTCAGCTTCGAGGCTGCAGAACGCGAGAACCTCCGCGAAGCCGGCTGTACGCGTCGCGAGGACTTGATTCCCGAACGGCTCACCAGCAGGCACAACAACAAGGCTGAGGTGGCCTGATCATGGACCATGTCGACTGCATCGTCGCCGGCGCCGGCGTCATTGGCCTCGCGATCGCGCGAGAGATGGCGCAGCGCGGGATGGATACCCTGATCCTCGAGGCTGCGAACGCGATCGGCACCGGAACGAGTTCGCGCAATTCCGAGGTCATTCATGCAGGCATCTACTATCCGGCCGGATCGCTGAAGGGCCGGCTCTGCGTGGCAGGCCGCGAAAAGCTCTACCGTTATTGCGAGGAGCGGGCGGTTCCGCATGCGCGCTGCGGCAAGCTGATCGTCGCGACAGATGCCGAACAGGAGCCGGCACTCGCTTCCATCCTAGCCAACGCCTCTGCTTGCGGCTCGGGCGACCTGACGCCCTTGACCGCCGCCGAGGCGCGCAGGCTGGAGCCCAAGCTGCGGTGCACGGCGGCCCTGCTGTCGCCCGCCACCGGCATCATCGATAGCCATGCCCTGATGCTTGCGCTACTGGGCGACGCCGAGGAGCACGGGGCGGCGCTCAGCATCAACACCCACATCGTCTCCGGCCGTATCGAGGGTAGGCGCATCGTGCTCGACACGGTCGACAGCAGCAGCGGCGAGCGCTTTGAAATCGTCACCGCACGCTTCATCAACGCCGCCGGGCTTGGCGCCACGGCGCTTGCCGGCTCGCTTGACGGGCTCGACCCGCAGTTCGTGCCAGAACTTCGCTATGCCAAGGGCAACTATTTTTCGGTCGCCGGCCCGGCGCCGTTCTCGCGGCTGGTCTATCCGATACCCGAACCCGGCGGGCTCGGTGTCCATCTGACGCTCGACCTCGACGGCGTCGCCCGCTTCGGGCCTGACGTCGAATGGACCGATCAACTCGACTATCGCGTCGATCCAGCGCGTGGCGAGCGCTTCTACGACGAGATCCGCAAATACTGGCCGGACCTCACCGATGGCTGCTTGCAGCCGGCCTATAGCGGCATCCGGGCAAAGCTCTCCGGTCCCGGCGAAGCCAATGCCGACTTCGTCATCCAGGATGCGGCGGTGCACGGCGTGGAAGGCCTGGTCAATTTGTTCGGCATCGAGAGCCCCGGCCTGACCTCAAGCCTGGCGATCGCCGAGCATGTCGCGCAGCGCCTCGCGCCGAAGGCCAGTTAGCCGAGGCGACATCGAGCGAGCGCGCCCGCTGCCAAAGCATAAATCCAAGACGCCCGTAAGCCATTCGTAAGCCGGGGTCGCGGAACCTGGGTCCGTCGATCACCGGGACCATCGATATGAAGAACCGTTTCGAAGCCATACCGAACCCAAGCTGCCGGTTCGAGATCTGGGACAATGAGACCGGCGAGCTCGTGGTCCATCACGATCGGCTGCTCACCTTCGCCTCGGCGAAATCGGCGGCAAGGGTCGCCGACTTTCTCAACGACAGCCGCAGCCGTCGGCGCCGCGCCGGCGCCGTCGAATGGCGCGTTGCGGACCGCGATGTCGGCTGGGGAGGATGATCGCCAGGCTGCTCTACCTGGCGATCGGCATGGCGGAGCTTCGACGACTCGTTTTCCGACGAAATTTGACGCAGGGTCGAACGCTTTGGTACCGAACATCGGAGGAGTCTCGCCATGACCGATGAACCAAGCCGTGAACCGGCGCGTGATCCCCAGGATTTAGAGCGCCTGCTGATCTCCCGGCAGTGGGTGGGAGACATCGACGGCATGGCCGCGCTTTTTGAACCCAACGCCGTCGTTGACAGCGGTGAGGGGCGACTGACGCTTGGCCGCGAAGCGATCCGGGCACTCTTCGCGGACATCACCGCAACGGGCCGAAAATTTGCTGCCGGAAATCAGGCACCGGCGGTTATCAGCGGAGACTTGGCACTCACGTCAACCCGTCTTCCCGATGGCACCGTAACCACCGAGGTCGCCCGGCGCCAAGGCGACGGGACATGGCTATGGGTCATCGATCGATTCTCCGTTGCCTAGAGCATTTTGCAACCAAGTGAAATCACTTGGCGTCGCAGAAATGCGGCTAAAACAAATAAATAGAGCGGGATGCTCAGTTCAATTTGAACGTATCCCCCTCTAGCGCCGTCCCGACGCATGACCCCGGAAAATCGGCATCGAGGTCATGCGCGAAACCAAGTGCTGCAGCGTCCAAACGAGCGCACGGCGCTGCGGCGCAAAGGACTGGACCCGGTTTTGGATCCGAACTTCCCGAACGCCGATCCTGTCGAGCAGGAACTTCAAATTTGGTTATGATGCATCAGTGCGCCGTCTGCGAATGGTCGCCGCCCGGCTGCGAAATGCCGCCCAGCGCTTCGCCGGCCCAGGCTGGCTCGCCAGTCGTGGCGAGATCGCCGAGCGAGACAATGCCAACCAACCGCCGGTCGCGGCTGATCACCGGCATTCGCCGCAGTTTGAGATCGCGCATATTCTGAAGAACATCGCTGACTTCCTGGTCGTCAAAGCAGCATTGTACCTCCGCGCTCATCACATCCCTGATCTTGGCGTCGGGACCTCTTTCCTCCGCGATCCCACGGACGGCAATGTCGCGATCAGTGATCATGCCGACCAGCCGGTCATTCTCACCGACGGGCAGAACACCGGCGTCAAGATCGGCCATGGCTCGTGCGGCATCCCGCAGGGACTGGTTCGGACTGGCGACCTGAACATTCTGTGTCATGCACTCGCTGATTCTCATCGAGGTGCCGCGCCCCGCCGATCCTGTGTTCAAGGTGTGATCAGGGGAGAATGAACGCCTATCGGAATCGTTCCACCTTTCGACCACGCGCGACGGGATTGGCTCGACCGTGGCCATATCCGTGACGGACGGGGAACCATAATCCGGCACGATGGTTGTGTGGTCACCAAGTGATCCTCCTCGAAAAACGGAAAACGGAAGGAACGATCATGCGCATGTTGACGACAATTGCCGCCCTTTCGGGATTGGCGCTGGCCCAGCCGATCCACGCGCAATCCACCGACCCGCAGCTTCCCCAAATCGCACCCCCGGCCCCGGAAGCCCTGCCCGATCCAACCCTGCACGACCAAACGCCGCCTGACCAAGCCCTGCCGGATCAAGCGCTACCGGATCAGGGTTTCACCGACCAGAACTTTACTGGCATTGCGATCGTCGCCCTCGAGGATTTGCCTCCGGAGCTCAAAACACAAGCCGAGGCCGTGATAACCCAGACCAGCGTTGAAGATCTGCTTACCCTGCAGAGCTCGATCGATGCGTCGCCGCAGGCAGCAACGGCGCTGGCGGCAATCGGGCTGGATTCCTCGCAGGTTGTCGCCGCCAACATCGATGGCAATGGCACGCTGACGCTGATCATCCAGACAACCACGTGATCGGCGGTCCGGGGGTGGCTGACCGGAGCACTCGGCTTCGGCCGTAAGAACCCAGCACAACGGGAACACCGTCATGGTCGAAGCCGCAGTTCGCAACTTCACCCTCAACTTCGGGCCGCAGCATCCCTCTGCTCATGGCGTCCTGCGGCTGGTGCTGGAATTGGACGGCGAGATCGTCGAGCGCGCCGATCCCCATATCGGCCTGCTCCACCGCGGCACGGAAAAACTCATCGAGTACAAGAACTATTTGCAGGCCCTGCCCTATTTCGACCGGCTCGACTACGTCGCGCCGATGAACCAGGAGCATGCGTTCTGCCTCGCCGCCGAGAAGCTGCTCGAAATATCGGTCCCGAAGCGCGGACAGCTCATCCGTGTTCTCTTTTGCGAAATCGGCCGGCTCTTGTCGCATCTCCTCAACGTCACGACACAGGCCATGGATATCGGCGCGCTGACCCCACCGCTCTGGGGTTTCGCCGAGCGCGAGAAGCTGATGGTCTTCTACGAGCGCGCCTCCGGCGCCCGCATGCACGCGAATTATTTCAGGGTCGGCGGCGTGCACCAGGACCTGCCTCCGAAGCTCCTGGACGACATCTGGAATTTCTGCGATCCGTTCCTCAAGGTCTGCGGCAACCTCGACGAGTTGCTCACCGAAAACCGCATCTTCAAACAGCGCAATGTCGATGTCGGCGCGATCGGCCTCGACGACGCCTGGGCCTGGGGCTTCTCCGGCCCCATGGTGCGCGGGTCGGGCGCATCATGGGATTTGCGTAAGGCACAGCCATACGAATGCTACCCCGAGATGGATTTCGACATTCCCATCGGCAAGAACGGCGACTGCTATGACCGCTATCTCGTCCGCATGGAGGAAATGCGCCAGTCGGTGCGGATCATGAAGCAATGCCTGGAGAAATTGCGATCGCCGGAAGGCCAAGGGCCGGTGGCGATTCCGAACCAAAAGATCACGCCGCCGCCGCGGGCAACGATGAAAAGCTCGATGGAAGCGACAATCCACCATTTCAAACTCTATACGGAGGGCGTTCGCGTGCCCGCCGGAGAGGTCTATGCCGCGGTGGAGGCGCCGAAGGGCGAGTTCGGCGTCTATCTGGTTTCGAATGGCAGCAATACTCCGTATCGATGCAAGATCCGGGCGCCGTCCTTTGCCCATCTGCAAGCAATGGATTTTCTGTCGCGGGGACACATGATCGCCGATGTCGCTGCGATCATCGGGTCGCTCGATATCGTGTTCGGCGAGATCGACCGCTGACCACCCACAGGGTGCTTCAGATTTCGAGCAAGGCGTAGGGACGGCCGGTTGGCTTCGCCACGTGCATGGCGACGTTATATACCGGGGCACCGCCGGGCGTGCGACCTTCATAGACGCCGCGATGCGCGTGGCCATGCACCACGGCGCTGACCTTGAACCGATCAATCGTCTCCGCCAAGCGCGACGAGCCCAGGAACGGAAAAATCTCCAATGGCTCGCCAGCGACTGTCTCGACCACCGGAGCGTAGTGCAGGACGACGAGCGTACGGTTGGTGCGAACCTGCCGCATTGCGTTTTCGAGCCGCATCGACTCGCTGACGCTTTCGGCGACCATCGCCTTGATCGCGGGCTCGCCGAAGGAACCGAGCATGCGCGATCCAAAACCGCCAATGAAACCCTTCACGCCGACAAAGCCGACCTCCTTGATTTCCGTCGTCTGGCCGTCGAGAAGATGGACGCCTGCCTGCCGAAGGATGTGGGCGACGTCCTCGACCGCACCGGATTCATAGTCATGG
This sequence comes from Mesorhizobium sp. M1312, assembly GCF_040318115.1. NCBI lineage: Bacteria > Pseudomonadati > Pseudomonadota > Alphaproteobacteria > Hyphomicrobiales > Phyllobacteriaceae > Mesorhizobium > Mesorhizobium sp. M1312. The sequence goes on from NZ_JAMYLQ010000007.1 coordinate 30,963, forward strand.
TTGCCGAGCACGGCGACGACCGGGATTGCGCAGGCGCGCAAATCCTCCGCAAGGATTTCGGCCTCTCGGGGCTTGCCGAGATTGGTGAGGTCGCCAGTGAGGACGAGAACGTCCGCTTCGCGCGAGACCTCGCCGAAGAGATCACGACAAGAGGTCTCGGCGTCTTCCTTCACATGCAGGTCGCCGACAGCCGCAATCCTCACGGTGTCGCCGTTCCCAACCCTTGCCTTGGCGGTTGTGCCCTTCTCAGCCATCACGAAATTCTCCTGTTCCACCGACGCCGGCAAAGCCCCATTCCTTGACGTCGATCTCGTAGTCGGTCGGCGAAAGCAGGCGTCCGCGGCAGATTTTCATTCGGGGAGTAGGCAGCTCCCTCTGCTTGGCGAGACGGTCAAGCAATTCGTCGAGCAGCCAGGCCGGTACATAATCGCGCTCGCTCGGATAGATCCATCGGAAATTCAGAAGCTGCATCAACAGCACCTCCCAATGAACCTCCAGATAGGAAAGCAGCCGGTGCCAATCGACCTGATCCTGCGCCTTGAGGATTGTATGAGCGACGTCGGCGCCGTCATGGCGGCCTCTGTCCTGGATGAAGCACTTGGACCAGATAAGCTCGGTCGGACCGACGATCCGCACCCGACTACCCAGCAAGTCGATTTGCCTTGCGTGCTCCAGCCACTGGTCGCTGACAGGCATAGTTCCGTTCGCCGAGGCGAATATGACGTCAAAAAAATGCGTGCCCTTGAAGACCTTGCCGAGCCACCGGTCATCCAATATCTCGACCGCATAGCCGGCCTGCTTGAAATGGGCGAGGATGCGGGCGTAGTCGCCGGCCTTGCAGAAAATGTCGAGGTCTTTCGTCTGGCGCGTGACGCCCGTATAGGCGCTCACCGCGTAGGTGCCGGCGACAAGAAAGGGGATGTCCGTCGCGGCGAGTTCGCGGATCGCCTCTGTGTAGAAGACCTCGGCCTCGGCGTGCTGAAGCGTCGGCGCCGCTTTTGCATCGATCGTCGGAACGGATGCCGGGATGGTGCCTCCCGTTGGAGGTTCGTTGGTCATGAAATCGTGGCTCCGAAGCCCAGCAACCTGCAGCTGTCCGTTCTTAACAAAGCCGCCGCCGCATGGTTCCGTCGCCAACATCATGCGGACCGACGTCCCCATCGGACCGCCGGGCAGCCGACGCAGTAGGAAATACGAAGGCGGAGCCTTTTCCGCCGCCGGGGAGTTGAAGATATGAGAAAACCGCTGGCACCGGAGGTGATCATGATGGAGGACGGGCGCAAAGCGCTACGCGTCAGGCTCAGTGGAAGGGTGCAAGGCGTCTCGTTTCGCGTGTGGACACGCACCGAGGCCGAGAGGCTCGGTCTGTCCGGATGGGTTCGCAACGAGGATGACGGATCCGTAACGGCACTGATCGTCGGAGCCGAGGGCGCGGTTTCGACGATGATGAACCGGTTCTGGAAAGGGCCGACCGGGGCGTCGGTCTCCAGCGTGACATCGCAAGACGTCGATCCCGGCCGGGAGCCGAACGGATTCAGGATTGTCGGCTAGCAAGCGGGTACCGGGTTGGGAAAACCGATGCTTAAGCAAGAGCCAGGCCTCAGCAACTCTTGCCTTCTGCCGCCGGGAACAATCGGCAGCCAGCGCCGTTTGAACCGATCAGCCAAGACAAAGTCACCGGAGCAGATGGCTTTCCGCTCAGTTCGGCGAGAAAGCTTCTCGGGTCAGCTTCGGACTACCGACGGACAGTTCGATGTATGCTCTTGCACTAGCCACTGACTATGACGGCACACTCGCGGAAAACGGGATCGTTTCCGATGCGACCCGTGCCGCGCTCGGGCGGCTGAAGGAAACCGGCCGCAAGTTGATAATGGTCACCGGTCGCGAACTTGCCGACCTCGAAAGCGTTTTCCCGGAGCTTGGCATTTTCGACAAAGTCGTCGCCGAAAATGGCGCGCTCGTCTACACGCCGGCTTCGAAGGAGGAGCGCATCCTGGCGCCTGCGCCTCCGGCGGAATTCGTCGACAGGCTGATGATGCGCAAGATCGCGCCCCTGTCGATGGGACGTTCCGTCGTCGCCACCAGGGAGCCTAACGAGACCATTGTGCTGGAAGTGATCAAGGACCTTGGCCTGGAGCTGGAGATCATCTTCAACAAGGGTGCCGTCATGGTGCTGCCGAGCGGGGTCAACAAGGCGACCGGTCTTGCGGCTGCCCTCGAGGATCTGGGATTGTCCGCCCACAATGTCGTCGGCATCGGCGATGCGGAGAACGACCATGCCTTTCTGCGCGCCGTCGGCTTCGGAGTTGCAGTCGCCAATGCACTGCCGAAGGTAAGGGAGACGGCGGGCCACGTGACGAATGGTGCCCGCGGCGCGGGCGTGAGGGAGTTGATCGAGGGCCTCATCTCGCATGACGCCGCCTTGCTGGACACAGCGCGGCAACGCATCGAGATTGGCGCGGACGACGGATCGGGGACGGTGATGCACCTTTCACCGCGCGGCGGCGGCGTGCTGCTGGCCGGCACGTCGGGGATCGGGAAATCCACCCTCGCCACCGCCCTGACCGAACGCTTCGTCGAGCAAGGCTTCCAGTTTTGCGTCCTCGACCCGGAGGGCGACTACGAGGAACTGGAGGACGTGCTGGTGGTTGGCGACGCCAAAAGCCCGCCGAGCTCGCGCGAAATCTTCGACCTCTTGTCCAAGCCGTCCAACAATGTTGCCGTCAACATGCTCGGGATCAAGACCGCGGAGCGGCCAAACGCCTTCGCCAAGCTGCTGCCGGAGCTTGCCGCGCTTCGCGCCCGCACCGGACGCCCGCACTGGCTGATCATCGACGAGGCACACCACCTGCTGCCGCAGGCGCGCGATGGCACATCCTTTGCGCTTCCAAAAAGCCTTTCGGCGACCATTCTGATCACAGTTCATCCCGATCTGGTTTCGCGGGACGTGCTGGCAGGTGTCGACACGGTGCTGGCTCTTGGCCCGGAAGCCGACAAGGTCGTCGAAAGCTTCTGTGCCGCAATTGGCGAGGGCGTACCGCCGGGCGTCGTGCCGCCACCGGAAAACAAGGTCTTGTATTGGAACCGGTCGACAGGCGATCCTGCAAGACCGATCTCGATCGAGCGTCCCCGTCAGGAACGCAAGCGCCATATTCGGAAGTATGCCGAGGGCGACCTTGGCGATAACAGTTTTTATTTCCGCGGCGCGGACGGCAAGCTCAACCTGAAAGCGCAAAATCTCATGATGTTCCTCCATATCGCCGAGGGAATCGACGACCGCACCTGGGAGCATCACTTGCGCGCGGGCGACTATTCGGCCTGGTTCCGCGACCAGGTCAAAGACCAGGGACTTGCGGAGGAAGCGGCCGTCATCGAGGATGACGATAGTCTCGATCCGCACAGAAGCCGCGCCGCCATCGCGGAAGCGGTCCACCGCCGCTACACGGCGCCCGCCAACTGAAAGTAGTCCATGCCTGTGATCGAGGCCCCTTCGCCGATGGCGGATCGCCGCCGAACGGCATATCCGCACATCAACGATCGCTGATGCGAGGCGTGGCAAATCGCTTCGCCGCCTCCATCACCCGAACAAGCCGGCCCCTAGCGTAATGCCGGCAGCGTGAATGCCCGTAGGGTCAATGCATGAATGTTCCTCGCAGCCAGGCGAAGAAGCCGAACCTCTCGGACATTGCCGCACGGACGCGAGAGGCAGCCCATCGCGCTCGTATCGTGGCGCCGACATGGCAATGGCAGACGATTTCGTGCAGCTGCCAATCGGTCAGTTCGAAGAAGCGCCTGGCTTCGCCGTAGGTGTCGTCTCTCAAGCCTTGCGCACGAAAGATCGGATCCTCGAAGGCAACCGTGAGAGGCGAGTCGTTGTAACGCATTTTTTCGCGTATCTCAGGGGATTTGTATTCGGTGCCCGTCAGCGCTTCGAGACGCCGATCGGGATTTTTCTCCAGCAGTTTCGCCCAACGTTCGAGACGCTGGCTTCGGGTCGCTACGAGGTCTGTTGCTTCAGCGTGAACGTCGGCAACGGTATGCAGTTGGTCAAGTGTTTGGTGCTTCACGGCCGCCTCCTATTCAGCAGGTGAGTTCGTCCCACCCTGAAATGGAAATTATGGCGCTCCACGACGCCGACAAGGCCCTGATGCACGGACCATTCGATCACTTTTCTGACGGCGGCGTCCTGCCACGAACGCCTGATGCCTGGGGATCATCGGAGGTTCCCATCGGAACTATAGGCACGCGTGGTCGTTCTGCGTGCATCGGCCCGTAGAGCGAAACCGGTCGAAACGGGTGGCGTCAAAATCCCGGCCGACGTTGGCGACCCGCCAAGGCAGAGTGCAGCGAGCGGAAGGAAATCACACCATGGCCATTCTTCCCACTCCCGAACCAACGCCCACTCCGGCGCCCACGCCACCGCCGTTTCCTGAACCGAAGCCGGTGCGTGAGCCGGATCCGGATAGACTTCCCGACGAAGCTCCCGTCCCCAATCCGGATGAAAATGATGCGCCGCTGAAAATCGGGCCTAAAGCATCCAATCCCGACATTTGACGGAGCGGATTGGCCTGAAGCGATCGGGGAGATGCTCGTTCCAGATCGCTCAATTCCTCATGGATGCCGGAGGGTGTCGGGGTATTGGGCGGCCGAGTGGCCAGCATGCGCGGTGCCGCCGCCGGCAGGCATCAGATCGAGCGCTGCGGCGAAGCGAACTCCGAGGGCTGCCGTAGATGCTGGCGCACCAGCGCCTCGGCCCATTCGATCTCGCCCGCTTCGACGGCATCGAGGATGGCCAGATGTTCCCGGCAGGACTGCTCGATGCGTTCCGCCGGCAGTTCCTCGAAACCTGCCGATTCCTGCAACCGGCGCAGATTGTTCTGCTGGCGCACCGCATCGGCCAGGAACCGGTTGCCGGAGCAGGCCGCGAGCCCTTCGTGAAAGGATGCATTGATCCGGAACCATTCGTCGCCGCCGATCAGCGTCTTGCCCGTCGACACGATCGCCAGGATGCGCTCGTGAGCACGCCGGACCGGCGCCAGCTGCTGAGGATCCGCATTGAACATGGGCGACCGCAGCGCCGCGCATTCGACGGCCATCCGGAATTCATAGCTTTCCCGGTAGGCGTCCTCGCCGACAAGTGTGTCGGCGAAACGCCAGCCATGCCCCGGCAGGCGCTGCACCAGCCCTTCGGCGGCAAAGCGGAGCAAAAGCTTGCGCACGACGCCGCGCGACACCTGATAGCGCGGCATCAGTTCCGCCTCGGACACCTCCTGGGGCAGTTGGCCGAGCGCGCGCTCCCGCATCATCCTGCGGTACAGGTCCTCGAGCGGAGAACTGGGCAGAATATCCTGCGGGTCGAGGTCGGCGACATCGCGCGCCAATTGCAGCCCCCTCGTCTCGAAAGGACTGAGAATGCCCTGGGCGACCAGCAGTTCCAGCGCCGCGCTGACGGGGGAACGCGAAACGCCGAACGTGCGGGCAAGGTCCGGCACCGAGACGCGGGTTCCGACCGTCCAGCCCGAATCCCTCATCCGCTCCAGGATCCGCCGCGCCAGATCTATCTGCAGCGGACTGGCCGCCTCGCTGCGTGCCGGCCGGTCGATCATCGTTTTCTTCATATGCACTTCCTAAGCCGTTCGCATTATAGATATGCGCCACGCAGTTCGAACTGGCAATCTATCGAATTTTCCTGCTTTTCATTCAATCAAAATGCATTAGTATCCAAGTTCACACCAGCTTGAGGCTTCCGTTTGATGACAACAGTCGCACCATTTCCGCTTGTCGAGATCGATGGGGCGCCGAGAGAGCGTGGCATAGCTTATGGCGAACAGGCGCGCGGGCGTATCGGCGCTTCGGTAGCGCTCTATGCGGGCCAGCTCGACCGTTTCGGCTTCAGGCGGGACGATGTCGTGCGGTTCTCCGGCATCTTCCTGCCTCGCTTGCGGCAATGGGCGCCCGATCTCGTCGAGGAAATGGAAGGGATTGCGTCAGGCGCCAACCTCCACCTGTCCTCGATCGTCCTGGTCAATGCGCGTACCGAAATCCTGCAGCTTGCCCGGCGCGAGAAAGGCATTTCCGACGACGAGCCCGACGGATGCACGGGCGCGGCGATCCTGCCGGAGGCAACCCGGCACGGCAGGCTCATCCACGGCCAGAATTGGGATTGGAAGGCTGAGTGCGCCGAGACCTCGGTGGTGCTGCGCATCCGGCGAACGGACGGGCCGGACCTCCTCACCTTCACCGAAGCCGGCGGACTGGCGCGCAGCGGCTTCAACGCGGCCGGCATCGGCATCACCGCGAACTATCTCGAATCGGACCGCGACTATCGCGGGATCGGAATTCCGCTTCCCTTCGTCCGGCGCCGGGCTCTTGAGGCGCAGCATTTCGCCCATGCCATCAAGGTGGTGGCGACGACGCCGAAATCCGGCTCCAACAACATGATCCTGAGCACCGCCGAGGGGTTCACGGTCGATTTCGAATGCGCGCCGGACGAGGCCTTCGCCATCTATCCGGACAACGACATGATCGTCCACGCCAATCACTGGCAGAGCCCGGTGGCATTGTCGAAGCTGCGCGAAACCGGACTTCACGACGTGCCGGACAGCCTCTATCGCGACCACCGCGTGCGCCGTCACCTGTCGGCGCGGCATGGCGACATCACCATCGACGACCTGAAGGAAGCCCTATTCGACGAATTCGCTTCGCCGTTCAGCGTGTGCCGTCCGCAGATCAGGAAGGAAGGCGGCAATCTCTCGGCGACGGTGGCGATGATCGTCTTCGAACCCGCCGCCGGCGTCATGGAGATCGCGCCGTTGCCGGCCAAGAACCGCGAATTCACCCGCTACGAACTCACCATCGAAGACGAGATCCTCGAGCGCGCGGAGAAGGCAGTGCCGGCGCGGGAGAGACCTTCAATATCAGCACAGGAGAAACGATGGTCCGCTTTGTCCTGACCCGCCTCGCCAGCGCCATACCGACCCTTATCCTGGTCTCGGTTGCGGTGTTCGTGATGATGCGCTTCGTCCCCGGCGATCCTGCGACCCTGATGCTGGGAGACCTCGCGCAGCCCGGACAGGTCGATGCGATGCGGCATCAGATGGGGCTCGATCAGCCCGTGGTGGTGCAATATCTGATCTGGGCCGGCAACGTCCTTTCAGGCGATTTCGGACGCTCGATCGGCAGCGGGCAAGAGGTGCTGCCGCTTATCCTCGACCGTTTCGCCGTCTCCTCGACCATCGTCTTTCTCGCCGTGCTTGTCGCCTCGGCGATCGCCGTGCCTGCGGGCATGCTGGCCGCTTGGAAGCAGGACAGTCTCCGCGACGTCACCGTCGTCGCCACCTCGACCATCCTGCTCTCGATCCCCAGTTTCTGGCTGGGGCTGATGCTGATGCTGATCTTCGGCCTCTATCTCGGCTGGCTGCCGGTCGTCGGCTACGTGCCCTTCAGCCGCGACTTCGCCCAAGCCAGTCTCTATGTGATCCTTCCCGTGGTTACCCTGGTGCTCGTCGAATCCGGCCCGATTGCACGCATGGCCAGGGCCAGCACGATCGAGGTGGCGCGCCTGGAATACATCACCCATGCGCGCGCGAAGGGGCTTTCGAAAAGCGCGGTGATGTGGCGCCACGCTTTCAAGAATGCCTTCGCGCCCACCTTGACCCTGATCGGCTTGGTGCTCGGCAGCCTGCTTTCCAGCATCGTCGTCATCGAGACCGTCTTCACCATTCCCGGCCTCGGCCGGCTGCTGGTCGACGCGATCTATGCCCGCGACTATCCCGTGATTCAGGGATCGATGCTGTTCGTCGCCTTCATCTATGTTGTGGTCAACCTTCTCGTCGACCTGGTCTACCCACTGCTCGATCCGAGGGTCGCCGCATGATCGGCCGTGCACTCGGCCGGCCCGGTCTGAAATTCAACGCAATCTTCGGGATCGCCGTCACCGGAGCATTGATCCTTCTGGCTGTGTTCGGCCCGTGGATCGCGCCCTACGATCCGCTCAAGCTCGATCTGCCGTCGCGCCTCAGCGGACCCTCGCCTCTGCACCTGCTTGGCGCCGACGAGTTCGGCCGCGACGTGCTCAGCCGCCTCGCCAGCGGCGCGCGGACCAGCGCCTGGATCGCCTTTGCGACGGTTATCTTCGCATTGATCACCGGCACCGTGTTCGGCGTTCTGGCAGGTTTCCTGCGGGGCTGGGTCGATCGCGCCATCATGATGGTCAACGATGCATTCCTGGCCTTCCCTGGCTTGCTCCTGGCGCTCGGCCTGATGGCGGTGATCGGCGCCAGCCGCGAGGGCATCATCGTTGCGCTCGGCCTTGCCTATATGCCGATCGTGGTGCGCGTGGTGCGGGCGTCCGTGATGTCCATTCGCGAGCGGGAATATGTCGAGGCCTCGCGGGTGATGGGCAACAGCGAGATCATCATCATGGCGCGGCATGTGCTGCCCAACTGCGTTGCTCCGATCATCGTGCTCGCCACCACGATGTTCGGCTGGATCATCCTGTCGGAAAGCGCACTGAGCTTTCTGGGACTGGGCGTCCCGCCTCCGGCGCCGAGCTGGGGCAACATGCTGTCGACCGCACGGCCCTATATCGGCCAGGCGCCGCATCTGATCATCCTGCCGGGTCTCTGCATCTCGATCACGCTTCTCGGCATCAACATGCTGGGCGACGCGGTGCGCGACTGGCTCGACCCGAAAATGTAGGTGCTGGAAACATGCTCGTGCCGGCTGGGGACAACAACACGATGCTTTCAGTGCGCAACCTGTCGATCTCGGTCGGACCATCGGGAAAGCGGATCGTCGACGAGCTGAATTTCGATCTCGCCTCTGGCGACATGCTGGCGCTGGTCGGCGAATCCGGTTCGGGCAAGACGATGGCGGCCCGCTCGATCCTGAGCTTGCTCCCTGCCCCGCTGGTCACGACCCCGGACAGCTGCATCCGCTTCGAAGGACGGGAGCTCACCGGTCTAGCCGCAAAGGCGCTGCGCCAGATACGCGGTGCACAGATCGGCATGGTTTTCCAGGAGCCGATGGTCTCGCTCAACCCCGCCGTTACGATCGGCGAGCAGATGGCCGAAGGGCTTCGCCTGCATCGCGCCATGTCGCGCGCCGAGATAAAGGATCGCTCGCTGGCGATGCTGGACAGGATCAAGATCAAGGATCCCGGCAAATGCCTTGCGGCCTATCCGCACGAATTCTCGGGCGGCATGAGGCAACGCATCATGCTCGCATCGGTCATGCTCCTCAAACCGCGCCTGCTGATCGCCGACGAGCCGACCACGGCGCTCGACACGCTGGTGCAGCGCGACGTGCTCGATCTGATGGTCGAGCTGACGCGGGAGAATGGAACCGCCGTCCTGCTGATCAGTCACGACCTCGGCATGGTGTCGCAGTATGTGAACAACGTGACGGTGATGTGCGAAGGCAAGGCGGTCGAATAGGGAAGCAGCACCCAGGTCCTTCACGCACCGCAGCACGATTACACGAGGCGGTTGGTGGATGCGCTTCCCAAGCGCAGCGCCGGCGGATCGAGAAGAGCCGTCAACGGCCCCGCTCTGGTCGAGATCAGCAATGTCGTCATCGACTATCCGGGCCGTCCCAGGCTGTTTGCGCGCGCGCAACCGAAGCGCGCCGTCGACGGCGTCGACCTGACCATCCGGCGCGGCGAGACCCTGGCGCTGGTCGGCGCGTCGGGCTCCGGCAAGACGACGCTCGGGCGCGCCATTGTCGGCCTCGTCAGGCCGTTCAGCGGAACGATCTCGTTTCTTGGCAAGGCGATTGCGAATGGACGATCGGCTGACGCGCGTGCGCAGCGTCGCGACATGCAGATCGTCTTCCAGGACCCCTATTCGTCGCTCGACCCTCGCCAGTCCATTGCCGAGATCGTCACCGAGCCGTTGAAGCTCGACACCGAATTGGATCGCAAGCGACGGACCGCGCGCATGGATGAGGTCATCGAGGAAGTGGGGCTGACGCGCGACCTTCTCGAGCGCTTCCCGCAACAGCTGTCGGGCGGCCAACGCCAGCGCGTCGCCATCGCCTGGGCGATCGTCAGGCGACCGGTCTTTGTCGTCGCCGACGAGCCGGTTTCGGCGCTGGACATGACGGTGCAGAAACAGATCCTGCTTCTGATCCGGTCGTTGCAGGAACGCTACGGTTTCGCCTGCCTGTTCGTCTCGCATGATCTGGGTGCGGTGGAGCAGGTTGCCGACCGGGTCGCCGTCATGCAGGACGGAAGGATCGTCGAGATCGGCGACCGCGACAACGTCTTCGACCGGCCGCGCCACGCCTATACACGCGCCCTTCTCGATGCGGCGATGCTGATCGACCGGAATTTCACCGACGGCGCGGGCGCACGCAAGGCAGTGGCGCAATGACGGCGACATGGCTCGTCTCCGCATTATGACACCGTTCGGCCATATCAAGGAAATCTGGCGATATCCCGTCAGTTCGATGGGCGGCGAACGGCTGGACGGGACGGAGCTTGCGGAAGGCGGGATTCCCGGCGATCGCATCTGGGGCGTCGTCGACCGGCGCGACGGAATTGTTGCCGCGCCGGAGAAGCGAAAACATTGGCGGCCGCTGCCTAACCTTCTTGCAAGGCTGAAGAGCGACCGGCCGGAAATCGGATTGGACGATGGCACCTGGATCCATGCCGGCTCCAGCCTCGCAGGCGAACTGGTTTCGGCCTTCCTCGGTTTCCCGGCTGCGCTGCACCCGCACGTCCCCTTCGGCTCGGAAGCCCAGGCCGATATCGCGCCGCGCCTATCAGCGCGCCGACATCCACATCGTCACGTCAGCCTCGATGAACAGGCTTGCCGGCCTGCTTCTGGATGCCTCGCAAGTGAATTCCAGGCGGTTCCGGCCCAACATCGTGATCGAAACCGACGCTTCGCGGGATGGTTTCGTCGAGCAGCAGATCATCGGCAAAGTGCTTTCGATCGGCGAGGCGCGGATCATGATTTCAGAACCGTGCGCGCGCTGCACCTTCACGGCGCTGGCGCAAGGCCGTCTCGCCTTCGAACCGGCAGTGCTGCAAACCATAGCGCGCCATGGCGAAGGCGGCTTCGGCGCGCTCTGCCAGGTCATGCAGCCGGGCAAGATCAGGCTGGGCGACCAGGTCACCTTGAACGAAGCCTGACCTTCTTCCAGGTTTCGATGCCGGACGGCGGCACGTTGCGGCGGCTGATGGGTAAGATGGGCAGTAAGTTCGATGGCGGCTATGCGGAGTATGCGTTGTTTGCCGAACTCGCTGCTGATGCCGGCCACTACGCACCGCGTCCTTGATCCACCGGATTCATCCCCTAGTTACTTCCGTGGCGAGTTTGCCTGGGGGTGGCGGCGGTCGCGCCGTCCTGACTGCATGCCGCGGAAAGACGGTTCGACCGACGCTTTTGTGGAGGTGGTCGTGCGTCAATCCCCTGAATCCAGCTGGGCATATTTCGCATTCGTTTGCTCGATCGCGGTAGCTTGCGCAGGAGCTGCTGCCGGCGGCGAGCGCGGCGGAGGCAATAGCGGTGGCAATCATGGTGGCGGAGGCAATAGCGCTGGCAGCCACGGTGGCGGAGGCAATAGCGCTGGTAGCAATCACGGTGAAGGCCGCAAAGGCGGCGCGCACAAAGGACCTGGCGGCGTTCCCAGCGGCTCCAGCAGTAGTTCACCGGTGGACGACGATGGGACCAGCACCACTGCAACGGCGGCAATGACGGCAACTGCCGTCAGTGTCGCCCGGTCCGCAGGGGCCGGACGGTCGCTCGACCTCCCGGCCAACCTCCAGCCTCCCAGCGCCAGCACCAGTCCATCGACGGTCAGTCCAATCAAGGCGCTGCCGGGCGTCCCGGATGAAGTCGTTCGCGCCTGCCATGATGCAATCGAGTCGGCCGCCGCCCCGTTTGGCGCGACCAGTGTGCGCGTCAGCAGCGCAGGTTCCATACGTCGGTTGAGCCCGGATACGATCTCGGCTCCCGTTGAGGTCAGCATCGACTATGTCCGGCAAGGCAAAGTGGAGACGCGGCAGGCGCCTATCAAATGCGAATTGAACGCGACTGGCGGCGTGATCGGGCTGACATAGCGTATTGCGCAGAACTCCTCGCCGACGAGAGCAGGATGAATTCGAATGGGGTGATTCATCCGCGGCGTCGTGAGAGGGTGCGAGGCAATGCCTCCCAAAGTCCCTGGGCCTTCGATAGGAGGACCGCACAGTCGTTTTGGAAATCATTCCAATGTCGCGTGTCTTGGCCTGAGGGGATAGGGAAGTGTGAGAGAACGCACCCGGGCAATCCGCGACGGGTTGCGAACCTTGCTGCGTGCAGTCTTCTGGCTGACAGCCTTCACCCCGCCGGCAGCGGCTGCTGCGCGGCCAGAGCGCGGCTTCAGCGGCCGCTCAATTTGCGCGCTGCGACGCTCAGCCCTGAGCCTGTCATTGTCCGCGCGCGCCGCGGCCAGGTCGCGGGCAAGAGAAACAGTGACTTCACGTTGCTTGTCCAGAGCCTCCTTCAGCCTGGCGACCTGTATCAAAAGTGCTCGGGCGGCGTCGCGTTCGAGGCGAGCTTTATCGAGGTCCTCATGGGTAGAGACTGCCGCAGCGCGTTCTCGCGCCAGAGCCTGCGCCGTCTCGGTTGCAGTCTGCTCGGCACGTTCTCTCGCTGAGACTGCTCTGGCTCGTTCCTGCTCCGTCGCGACGCCCTCGAGGCGAGCTTTTTCCAGCTCGTCACGCGTCGACGCTGCTGCAGCACGTTCTCGTGCCAGAGCCTGTGCCGTCTCGGTTGCAGTCTGCTCGGCACGCGCTCTCGCTGACACTGCTCTGGCTCGTTCCTGTTCAGCCGCGTCGCGCTCGAGGCGAGCTTTTTTTAGCTCCTCACGAATCGGCGCTGCTGCAGCGCGTTCTCGAGCCAGCGCGCGCTCCGTCTCGGCTGCGGTTTGCTCCACTCGTTCTCTCGCTGTGACTGCACCGGCCCGTTCCTGCTCAGCCGCGTCCGCGCGCTCCATGAGCGCGGCATTGGACAATTTCACTTCGGCGAGGTCGCCACGAAGGTTCTCTGACTTCCGGCGCTCGTCGTCGAGCATTCCGCTTGCTTGCGCCAGCGAAGCCTTGGCCTTGGCGCGATCCTCGGCGGCCTCGGCCTCGAGCTGTTCAATTTGCGCCCGCGCCCGCGATAGATCGCGCGTCAGCGATCCGGCTCGCTGACGCTCCAGATGAGCAGCGGGCATCTCTGTAAAGACATAGTTGGTGGCCTCGCGCAGCATCGTGCGGGCATCTCCAGCAATGCGCCGCAATGCGTCAACTGTGCGGGCTGCCGCGAGCTCGTTGCGCAATTGCTCCCGGCGTACGTTGTCGGCGGCTGCCATGCTTGTCCTCAGCGCGTCGATCTCCTTGCGCGACTTGAGCAGCGCTCGCTGCAGAGCGGCGCTCCTGGCGCGCTCGCCTTCCGCCGCCCGGTGCTCCTGGCCGGCCAATTCCCCTGCAGCGGCTGCCTGACCACCGACTTGCGCCCGGGCAGCCGTGAAATCCGGGCTGAGCAGTTCGACACTCGTGCCTTGGGCCCGCGAAATGACGGGGACGCTTTCGACCCAGTTTTGTCTCGTCATCGCATAGCTAAGCGGCACGGCCAGACAGATTGCGGCGACGCCAAAGCGGGGCACAAGACCGATCGGCCTGCGAACGCGAGGGGGTGAGGCCGTCGCTGTGGGGTCGGGATCCTCCGCGAGGGCGAGTTGCGTCGGCATACGGCTCAGAGCGCTCAATACTGGACTAGTTAGGGCGGCAAGATTAGCCGCCACCTGCCTATGAACATAGCCAGCGATTTCTCTGATCGATGTCGCAAGCCGGCCAGATTGCGGTATGTCCGTCGCGGAAGCGAAAGCGTTGGTCTGGGCCACAGACGAGCTCTGGCAAGCTTCGGAGATCACGTCGAAATACTCGATTCGCACCCCGAACCGAAGGTAATTGGCATGCTGAGGCCGATCATCCAGGTCTGCCGGGTCTGAGGGCACCGCAACCTGAGAAGAAGAAGCAGGCTCGGTTGCAACGTCGACCGGGCTTTCCCAATCCCAAGAAACCTCCTCCTCGGGGAGGTCAGATCCGCCTTCGCTCACATCTGATTTGAGGCGACGCCGTTGCACCGCGATAAGGATACGCCGGAGCACAAGATAGAGGCCCACCGAGGCAAATGTTGCTATCCCGCCCAGGATGGCGAGATCTGCGTCGTTTGCGTAAATTTCGGCAAGAGGATTTGACATTGCCGTGCCTGTGCGGTCTTGGGTGTATTCTCAAGTTCGTGAAGCGGTGTTTGGCCCCTCGTCTTGGTGCTGGCTAAAGCCTTTGATCGCTTTCGAAGCTGTCACTTGCTTCGAGCAGTGTCCCTCCGACACTTGCTTCGAGGTCCCTCCAGTGCCCGAATTGTTGTTGCATGGCGGAGCGCCGGTCGCCGCGCCGATAGACATGCCGGCGCGGATCACTTTTGTTTGAATCGGAACTTGAAGATGCCGTGACCGCCGATTATCGGCCGCCAAGGGCGCACAGGCTTTGAAAACCGACTTGCACCTCTGCATCTCAACGTCCCGAGAGTTCTCCCGCTGTGCGCATCATTCTGCCATTCCGGCTCTGGAACGGTCCACCTGAGCTTAAGCTAGGTCACAAAGCTAGGTCACAGACCTCCACGGTCAACCGTCACCTCATACTAAACGTCGGTAGCACTACGGCCATGCACAACGGCCATTGCTGCTCGGATCGCTGTCGAACGACCGCTCCTGGCGCAAACGCGCCGTCGGAGAGCTGGTGAGTTTAGGTCTCCTTCCCACCCTAAGCGGGTTTGCGGCCCCGAACCACGCGTCAGGTTTTCACCACCAGGTAGCTCAAACGAAAGATCGGAGGCAACACGCCTCCGATCCTTCGAGCGACAGACAACCGCCAGTCTATTCGCCTTTCCAGACACCCCATACGCGGGGGTTTGCCGCCGGCCATACCGAATAGCCCTTCACCTTCGATGACATCGCGTCGACCGATGGCTCGTAATAGAGGCCAAGGATCGGCACATCCTTTGCCATGAGGGCATGGAGCTGCTTGAACAGCGCCTTGCGTTGCGCGGGGTCGGTCGTGGCCATCGACTTCGTGTAGAGGTCGAGGGCCTCCTTGCTGTCCCACTGCGCCGTCGGATCGGTCGCCTTGTCGCCGAGGATGACGCCATACATCAGCGATGGATCGAGACGAGCCGAATAGCCGAAGGACTGGATCTGGAATTTGCCGGCAAGGTAATTGTCGAGTTGTGCCGCCCAATCCAGCACTTCGAGCTGGGTATTGAAGCCCGCGGCCGTCAGCATCGCCTGCAGCAGCACGGCGTTCTCATACATGCCCTGATAACGCGTGTTGGTCTGGATCTTGATCGGCTGGCCCTTGTAGCCGGCCTCGTCCAGCAATGCCTTGGCTTTGACCGGGTCGTATTCCGGCCATTTGAGGAATTCGTCGTCAAAGAACGAGCTCGCCTGGGCGACGGCAGAGGGACCTCCGGTGGCGACGCCGTTGGTGCGGGCGGCGGCGATCTGGTTGATGTCGGTGGCATGCGCCAGCGCCGCGCGCATCTTGGCGTTCGACAGCAGCGGATCCTTGGTCTGCAGGAGGATCGCCGTCCATGACAGGCCTTGCGTCGACAGCACAGTCATGCCCCGCGACTTGGCTTCCTCGACACGCGATGATTCAAGATCGGGAAGGACGTCGAGTTCGCCGGCAAACAGCGCGGTCTCCGCCGCCGCCGTGTCGGGAATAACCATGAAGCGCACCTCGTCGACATAGGCCTCACGGCTGCCGGCAAAGCCGCTCGGCGCCTCTTTCGCCGGCTTGTAGTCGGCAAAGCTCGAGCGCCAAATACTGGCCCTTGACCCATTCCTCCAGCTTGAACGGGCCGCTGCCGATGGCGGAATCGGCGATCCATTTGCCGTCAGCGCCGACATTCTTCGGGCTGGCGACCCAGCCATTGCACTGGACACTGGCGAGCTGCGCCAGAAAGAGCGCATTCGGCGCGTTGAGCGTGAAGACCACGGTGCGTGGATCAGGCGTCGCCACTTGCTCGACCTTGAGGCCTTGGCTGCCGTCGAAGAACGGAACGCAAAACCACTGGTTGGCTGGGTCCATGCGGCGATCCCAGTTCCATTTGACGTCGGATGAGGTGACGGCGTCGCCATTGTGGAAAGCCGCGCTGTCGCGCAGCGTGAAGGCATAGGTCTTACCGTCGTCCGATACTTTCCAGGATTCGGCCAGTGCCGGCCCTACCGTGAGATCGGCGCGATAAGCCACCAGCGTCTCAAAGATATGGTGCAGCACCTGTCGGTGTTCGCGTCTCGGCTGAGACCGTCGGTGGCGCGGATATCTGCGTTGATGCGGACCTTGAGCGTGCCGCCGGTTTTCGGCTGCTCCTGCGCCATCGCCGGCAATGCACACGCCATCAACGCGATTGCCGCCAGCACCTGGATCAATCGTCTTCCCATTCTCAATCCTGTTCCCATTTTTTATCTCCAGTTTGTTGACCGCAGTTTTTCAGGCGGGCGCGGCATTCAATGCCCGCGCAAAGAACTCCGTGACCTTGGCGATGAGCTCGCGGTCGTTGTGAGCGATGCCAGGCACGACATCGAGCTGCACCTCGACGCCGTGTCTCTCCAGGCTGCCCTTCAACGATCTGATCCGGTCGTTGCGGGTCGCGCCGGCGAGATCGGCGCCGGGCATCCACCAGTCATCGTCCGGCTTGATGGTGATTTCCCAGGTTTGGAGATCGTCACCACCGATCACCATCTGCACGGCGACCTTGCGCATGGCGTCGAGGTCGATGGCCTTGCCGAACACTCTCTCGAAGTCGCGCACGCCGACCCAGAAATCATGATCGAAGTCGAGCAGGGTCACGACGCCCGGCGCACCGATCGATGCAGCCAGCAGACGTTCGGGATGGAGGAACAGAAAACGATGGGTGAAGTGGCCGCCGGAGAAGCCGTACATCAGCACGCGGTCGCCGCGGATGCGATAGCGCTCGCGCATCTCGTCGACCATATCGAGCAGCACGGCATCGTAGTGGAGGTCGTCCTGGCGCAGCATCTTGTAAGAGGAAAGATCGCCCGGAAAACAGATATTCGCCGGGAAAAGCGGGGCGAGCACGATCACGCCGTTCTGTTCGGCGAAGTCGGCGAATGCGTCCCGGTAGGCGAGCATGCCGCGTTCGGTGCCATGCACGATCACCGCCAGCGGATAGGTCTTGTCGCCGTCCTCGTCATAGTCGTCGGGCACATAGGCGCAATAGGGGAAGCGCTGGTCGAAGCGGGAGGCGTACACCGTCGTGTGCCCGAAATCGTAATAGGACAGGCGCTTGCCATGTCCGCTGACGTTGCGCATCGAATTTTCCCCGATCTCAATTTCATTGTTCATCATTTTGTGCGACTGAAAAGCATTTGTTTATCCATAGTGTCAGGAAAGTACGTATTTTACATCGTGTAACGCCGAACCTCATCGGGGCGAGCATGAGCAGCTATCCGGCCCGCCGCGTCAGTTCCGGGTTTCCGGAAACTTGACGTGCTGCAAAAGATGCGTGGAGCCGCGGTTATGTCGCGCACAATAGCCGCGCCTGCGCGTGGCTCATCCTGGGCTTCGATCGCGGCGACGATCGCAGCGGCGCCGTCAGCTCAAGGTCGGCCGAGCGGCACGACAAACGACATCGTGAAGTTGTGCAGGTTGACTCGATTGTCTGCTTGCCTAACTAGGATCTCGGGGCTCAGCGCAAATCACCACAGTCGGTATGATATCTTCCCGCATCCGAACGCTTGTCCTTGTTGTTGTTCTCTTGGCCGGCAGTTCGATCGTGTCCTCCTGCGTCGCCCCGGACACGTCGAACCTCCCAAAGGAAGACGCCACAACGGCGGCAGCCCGCAAAGAGATGGTCGGTCTCAGCGAGGCGGACGTTCGAATGTGCGCCGGCTTTCCGACTGCCACCGCTGATGCCGGCGGATCAGGCCAGATCTGGACCTATCAGCGTACCGTTCAACGCGGCAACCTCAACGTCGTGATTCCAACTTTGGCCGTGGGTGCGGTCCCGACGGTTGGAGGATCGCTCAACGTCGCTCCTGGCGGCTATTGCAACACGCAAATCCGAATGGTTGATGGCCGTGTCGCCGAGGTTGCCTACGCCGGCGACAACAACACGCCGAACCACCGCGACGCGCTCTGCGTCAGCACGGTCGACGGCTGCGTGGCATATGCCCGCCAGCGCCATCGAGTCAGGACAGGAGCCATCGCCAGGTAATCGGGCTGGCTGGCGCAACCCAGACCCTGCACCATTCGTTCTGTTCGGAACAGTCGCTAGAGACCGACAGCCGGCCCCCCGCCGATCGGCCCTGCGAAGGCGGTCGCCCGGAACCATTCTTGTGGTCGGGAGTACAAGGAGTCGGGAGTACAGGGATGGCAGACGATGATCATCACCCGCAGGACATTCGTGAAGGCTGCCGCCGCTTCCGGAGCGGCTCTGGTGTTGCCGGGAGCCGCACCCGGCGCGTCGCCTGCGCCGGTGATGCGCGCTGTCCCGTCATCGGGAGAGATGCTTCCCGCAGTGGGGCTGGGCACCTGGATCACCTTCAATGTCGGCGACGATCCGGTGCTGCGCGACGAGTGCGCCGAGGTGATGGCGGCCTTCTTCGCGGCAGGCGGCCGCATGATCGATTCCTCGCCCATGTACGGCTCTTCGCAGCCCGTGATCGGCTATGGCCTCGAGAAGCTCGGCCGGCCTGAAGCACTGTTTTCCGCCGAGAAGGTCTGGACCTCCTCCGGCGGCGACGGACCCGCGCAGATCGAGGAGTCGCGCCGCTTCTGGGGTGTGCCGCGCTTCGATCTCGTTCAGGTCCACAACCTCGTCGCGTGGGAGACGCATCTCGAAACCTTGTTCGCCATGAAGGCGGACGGGCGGATCCGCTATGTCGGCATCACAACGTCCGAAGGACGGCGGCACGACCTGTTCGAACAAATCATGCATGCGCATCCGCTCGACTTCGTGCAGCTCACCTATAACGTCGTCGACCGCGAGGCGGAGCAACGGCTCCTGCCGCTGGCGGCCGAGCGCGGCATGGCCGTCGTCGTCAACCGGCCGTTTCGGCAAGGCGCGCTGACGCGCCAGCTCCAAGGCGAGACGCTGCCGGACTGGGCGGCCGAGATCGGTGCCGGGACATGGGCGCAGTTCATTTTGAAGTTCATCCTTTCGCATCCCTCCGTCACCGTCGCCATCCCCGCCACCACCCGCGTCGAACACGTGCGCGAGAACGTGATGGCGGCGACCGGTCCTCTCCCCGACGCGGCCATGCGCGATCAGATGGCGGCCTACGTCCGGGACCTCTAAGCAGGCATTCGTGGGCTGGCCCACGAATGCCTGCTTAGATTCTGTTGTTTGTCGCAGGTTCTTGTCGCAAAACCGTGGGACACTTTGCGGAACCTGCTTAGATGTCGGAATGGTGGACCTACCGGCTGGAAGATTTCCTGCTCTTCTCGCAGCGCGTCTACTGGCGCATGTTCGAGTTGGCCAATGCCGCGTTTTGGCCGCTGCACCTCCTGACGCTCGCCGCCGGCCTCGCCATGGTCCTGCTCGTGCTGTTGCGGCCGCCTCGCCACGGCCTCTGGATTGCGCTCATCCTCGCCGCACTTTTTGCCTTCGTCGGCTGGTCCTTCCTGTGGAGCCGCTATGCCGTGATCAACTGGGCGATCGCCTATGTCGCGCCGGCCTTCGGCCTGCAGGCGCTGCTGCTGGCGGTCGGCGGTGCCGCGCGCGGCGGCCTCGCCTTCGACCGGCGGGATATCGCAGGGCGGCTCGGACTGCTGATCATGGCCGCTGGTCTCGTCCTCTATCCCCTCCTGCCGCCGCTCTTCGGGCGGCCATGGGCGAGCGCCGAGGTCTTCGGCATCGCGCCGGACCCGACAGCGATCATAGCGCTCGGCGTCCTGCTTGCAGCGAGCGGCAAGCTTGTGCCGCTGCTGTTTGCGATCCCGCTGCTGTGGCTGCTGCTCAGCGCCCTGACGCTCCATGCCATTGGCGATCCGCAAGCCTGGCTGCCGCTTCTGGCAGCGGGCACCGCTGTCGCTGCCTTGACCCTGCGCCGCATTGCTCGGTGATACCCGGCGCTTCGGCATTTGCTCCGGCAAGAAACGTGAGCGATTGTCGGCAGCACGTTTGTTCTTGCTTTGTGCCGGCAGCTGTGCTATGAAATTGTTTACGGTGCCTATTCGCGCCGACCCGCCGCCAGGCGGGTTTTTTGTTTCAGGTTCGGCGCCATCCTTCACCAAATCCATGTCTGACAGCGCGGCGGGATTCCTGGGTGGCGACCAGTCCCAGCAGGGCCGACTGTCGCGCTCTCAGCGCGCGGCCCACAACAGGCCGCGGCGAAATATCGTTCGCATCTGCGGCACCGCGAACTCCTTGGCGGCATGTCCGAGTGCCGAATAGAACACCCTTCCCTTGCCGTGCCGGCGCTTCCAGACAATCGGCATGACCACGCCTTCTATCCAGGACGCGTGCTCGCCGGAAAAGGTAGTGGTCGCCAGCACCTCGTTCGATGGATCCACATGCATGTAGTACTGCTCGGAACGGTACGGGAAATCATCGATGCCGTTCATGATCGGATCGTCTCGCCGGGTGATGTCGACCCGGTAGTCGATGATGTTGCCCGGGTGAGCCACCCACTGGCCGCCGCACATGAACTGGTATTCCGTGGCTTCACGAAAGGCATCGCACATGCCGCCGTGATAGCCGCCAAGGCCGACACCGCCCTCGACTGCCTTTGTCAGGTTGAGCTCCTCGTTCTTCCCAAGCTTGGCCATCGTGTAGATCGGGACGATTAGGCTCAGATCGGCGATCGCGGGGTCGGCGAATATCTCGGTCGTGGTTTCGACGCGCACGCCAAATCCTTCCTCTTCGAGCGTCGCCTTGACGACGCGCGCACCTTCTTCCGGCTCGTGTCCATCCCAGCCGCCCCATACGATCAGCGCTTGCCGCATTTTCTTCTCCGTCAGTTGGTTGCAAGAAGACTGTCAGCAAGATGATCAATGAAACAAGAGCTGTACGAAATTAGTGGTGACTGGTTTGACTTTGGCAGTTTGCGCAGCACAGCCCCAACGCCGCGGTAGACGGCGAGCCCTGCTTTCAGTGGATCGCCGCATTCTTCTAGCTGCGTGGCGCGGTCGGGTTGGCGACGCTCGTGGCAACCGATGCCAACAACGCAAAAGCCGTGCTTGCTTTCCGATGGGCTCGGCAACGCAAGGATTGTGATCTGCCTCTAGAACCACCGCCGTTCAGGCTCGGAACTCTTTGCAATCACAATTCCCAAGAGAACACCGAGCACGCCGCCAAGCATCATCGCCGAAGAAATTGTGCCTGGGTTCTGCTGGACAGTTTCAGTCACGGTGTGCGCCTGGCTACGCAATTGCCGGGCCGCGCGCGAGGCCCGCTCGGCGGCGCTGTCGTACCAGCCCTGTGCCTCCTCGGCGCGGTCGGAAAGGGTCCGATTTATTTTCGTGATCTCGCGGCGAAGCTCAGCGATCTGCTTCTTCATCGCCTCCTGGGCTTCGTTTGCCGCCTTTGAGGCGCCTGCGGTGTTAGCGGTTTCGGCCATTGGATCTCTCCCTTTGGTATCAGACAGGGGAACGGTCGCGGGCGCGCAGGGTTCCTTGTCTTGGAAAACAGCACCGTTGGTTGCGTTATCAGGCATTCCCCTGCACGCGCGTGTGGCGAGCGATGATCCTCTCCTCGTCGGTCGCGACGACGCGTATTTCGACCTTGCTGTCCGGTCGGCTTATGATCCCGGCATGAGAGCCATTGGATGGCTCGTCGATCGCCACGCCAAGCCAATGAAGCCTTTCGCATATTGCTTTGCGGACCGGCGCCGAGCGCTCGCCAATGCCGGCGGTGAACACGAGGCATTCGAGCCCGCCCAAAGTGTTGGCGAGTGCGGCAGCCTCCCTTGCGGCCCGGAAAGCAAAAAGGTCTACTGCTTCGCGGGCGTGGGGGTCGTCGCTCGCTTCCAGCGTGCGCATGTCGCCCGAGATGCCGGATATTCCGAGCAGCCCGGATTCCTCATAGAGCATGTGCTGCAGAGCCTCCCCCGCGATGCCTCTCTCCAGCACGAAGTACAAAAGCACGCCCGGATCGATGGCGCCGCAACGCGTGCCCATGACCAGGCCGTCGAGCGCGGAAAACCCCATCGTCGTATCGACGCTTCTTCCGTCGCGCATGGCGCACAGGCTCGCTCCGTTGCCGAGATGGGCGACGATCGTCCGTTTCGCTGCAAGAGCGGGCGCTATCGCCTTTAGCCGCCCGGCGATGTATTCGTAGGAAAGCCCATGAAACCCGTAGCGGCGGATTCCCTCCGCATCGTATCTGCGCGGCAGCGCGAAGCGGCTCACGATTGGATCGATCGTCTGATGGAAGGCTGTGTCGAAGCATCCGACCTGCGGCAGATCCGGCCGCAACGCCGCAAGTGTGCGGATCGGCTCGAGACTGCGAGGCTGGTGCAGCGGAGCAAGCGGCGTCAGCCTGTCCAAGGCGTCGATTACGTCCGGCGTCAGACGGACGGGTTCGACGAACTCGCGCCCGCCATGCACGATGCGATGACCGGCGGACACCAGTTTCCTGCCGCCAAGTTCGCTGTCGATCCAGTCGAGCAAATCGCCGATGCCCGTCTCGCGTGCGTCTCCGGCAAGCGGCCGATCACACTGCACTGATCCGTCGGCCGCTTTCGCGCTGAGCCTCGGCGCATCGCCCAGATCCAGCGTACCACGCGAGACGAGTTGCAGTTCTGCCGACGGTTCAAGGTCATATAGTCCGAACTTGATGCTGGAGGAGCCGGCGTTCAGTGCAAGAATTGCGTGTCGCATCAATCGCCGGCCTTCGTCGTGCTGTTCTCGGGCCAGTTCCACTCCTGAATCTCGGGCATGTCTTCGCCGTAGTCGCGGACATAGGCCTTATGTTCCACAAGCTTCGCTTGAAGTTCGGCGGCAAGGCCTTTCGCCTGTTCGGCGAGAGCTGGCACGTGTTTGACCGCGGCGAGCGCCAGGTGGAAACGGTCAAGTTCATTGAGCACGACCATGTCGAACGGCGTCGTGGTTGTACCTTCCTCGCGAAAACCGTGCACATGCATGTTGTCATGGTTGGCGCGTCGGTAAGTCAGCCGGTGGATGAGGTAGGGATAGCCGTGATAGGCGAAGATGACTGGCCTGGTTTTCGTGAACAGCGCGTCGAAATCCTCGTCGGCGAGGCCATGCGGATGCTTTGAATTCGACTGCAGCGTCATCAGGTCGACCACGTTGACGACGCGAACCTTCAGGTCCGGAAGCGCCGAACGCAAAATGTCGGTGGCAGCGAGCGTCTCCAGCGTCGGCACGTCGCCGGCGCAGGCCATGACCACATCCGGATCCTCGCCCTTCGCAACCGTTCCGGCCCATTCCCAGATCCCCGCCCCCGCCCTGCAGTGCGTTTCTGCATCTTCGACAGACAGCCATTGCGGCGCTGGCTGCTTGCCGGCGGTGATGACGTTGATGCGGTTGTAGGTTCTCAGGCAATGGTCGGTTATCCAGAGCAGCGTGTTGGCATCCGGCGGGAAATAGAGCCTGACCGTATCGGCCTTCTTGTTGGCGACGAAATCGGCAAAGCCCGGATCCTGGTGGCTGAAGCCGTTGTGATCCTGCCGCCAGACATGGGAGGTCAGCAGGTAATTGAGTGAAGCGATCGGCTTGCGCCAGGCAAGCTCGCGGGATGTCTTCAGCCATTTCGCATGCTGGTTGACCATGGAATCGATGATGTGGATGAACGCCTCGTAACAGGAGAACAGGCCATGGCGGCCGGTCAGCAGATAGCCCTCCAGCCAACCCTGGCAGAGATGCTCGCTGAGCACCTCCATGACACGGCCGTCACGGGAAAGCTGTACGTCATAGGGCTCGATCCGCTGCATCCAGACCCGGTCCGTAACCTCGAAGACGTCGTCAAGGCGGTTGGAGGACGTCTCATCCGGTCCCATCAGCCGGAAATTCCTGGCCTCCGCATTCAGGCGTATAACGTCGCGGAGATAGCTTCCGAGAACCCGCGTCGCCTCGGCTGTGGCACCTCCCGGACGCGGTACATCGAGCGCCAGGCTTTTCCAATCGGGAAGCACGAGGTCGCGCTTCAGCAATCCGCCATTGGCGTATGGGGTTGCGCCCATGCGCTTTGACCCGGTTGGCGCAAGCGCCGCCAACTCTGGAAGCAGATGCCCACTGTTGTCGAACAGCTTTTCTGGTTCGTAGCTCCGCATCCAGTCTTCGAGGATCTTGCGGTGCGCCTCGTTGCCGCGCGCGTTCGACACCGGAACTTGATGCGAGCGCCAGAAATCCTCGACCTTCTTGCCGTCGACCTCGTTCGGTCCGGTCCACCCCTTCGGGCTGCGCAGCACGATCATCGGCCACAGCGAACGCTCTCCCTGCCAGCCCGACGCTCGGGCGCGCTTCTGGATGGAGCGGATTCTGTCCAGCGCGGTGTCCAGCTTCGTGGCCATCAACCGATGCATCGGAATCGGCTCGTGACCTTCGACGAAAAATGGCTCGTAGCCATAGCCGGCGAACAGGCTTCGCAATTCCACGTCATCCATGCGGGCAAGGATCGTCGGGTTGGCGATCTTGTAGCCGTTGAGATGCAGGATCGGCAGCACGGCGCCGTCGGATGCCGGGTTGAGGAACTTGTTGGAGTGCCATGACGCGGCGATCGGACCGGTTTCCGCTTCACCGTCACCAACGACGCAGGCGACCA
Source organism: Mesorhizobium sp. M1312 (assembly GCF_040318115.1). Taxonomy (NCBI): domain Bacteria; kingdom Pseudomonadati; phylum Pseudomonadota; class Alphaproteobacteria; order Hyphomicrobiales; family Phyllobacteriaceae; genus Mesorhizobium; species Mesorhizobium sp. M1312. The sequence goes on from NZ_JAMYLQ010000007.1 coordinate 55,745, forward strand.
CCAGATCAGGATTGTCGAAGGCCGCGCCGAAAGCATGGACCAGCGCATATCCCAGTTCTCCGCCTTCATGGATCGAGCCGGGCGTTTCCGGAGCAGCGTGGCTTGGCACCCCGCCAGGGAAGGAGAATTGCCGGAAGAGTTTCCTCAGACCGTCTTCGGTCTGGCCGATTTCGGGATAGATCTCGTTGTAGGTACCCTCAAGCCACGTATTCGCGACCATCGCCGGGCCGCCATGACCTGGGCCGCAGATAAATAGAACGTTGAGATCGCGTTCACGGATGATGCGGTTCAGGTGGACATAGATGAAGTTGAGGCCAGGTGTCGTGCCCCAATGGCCGAGCAGCCGCGGCTTGACGTGTTCGGCCTTCAGCGGCTCGCGCAGCAGCGGATTGTCGAGCAGGTAGATCTGGCCAACCGAAATGTAGTTCGCGGCGCGCCAATAGCGGTCCATGAGATTGACCTGATCAAGGCCTGTTGGCTGCGCGGTGGTCCGAGCCTCGTCGTTCATCGAAACGTCTCCAGAATGCGTGAGCTCGTCGATATCTGGAGTGAGATCGCCCCGGAGAAAGGATTTTCACGGAAATAAGTTCGGCTGGAGCCGCCATTTGCGCCCGCCAATCGCTCTTTTGCAGGAACCTGGAAGCTCGCCAACGGTTAAGGAGACGAGCCGCCGAAACGAGATCAAGCGCTGCGGAGTCGAGCGCTCGCCGATCGAGGGATTGTTGCCGGGGAGCCGTTGGGCGCGATTGGGGACAATCAGTGCGGAGGACCGCCAGCCCGAAAGAGGAGCAAAAGATGCTCGATCTTCCCGATGCACGCGACCGAATGGTCGAAGTCCAGCTCAGCCGCCGTGGCATTCATGACCGCGAGGTGCTGGCAGCGATGCGTGAGGTTCCGCGCGAGGCTTTCGTCGCACCCGGCTTTGAAGAATTCGCCTACGAGGATGGGCCGCTGCCGATCGCGGAGGGTCAGACGATATCGCAGCCCTACATCGTCGCTTTGATGATCGAGATGGCAGAGATCGGACCGGGCGACCATGTCCTGGAGGTTGGCACCGGCTCAGGCTACGCGGCTGCCGTGATGAGCCGCATCGTCGAACGCGTCTACACGATCGAACGCCACGCCGGGTTGGCCGAAACGGCGAGACAGCGGTTCGAAGAGCTAGGCTATGACAATATCGAAGTCCGCACCGGCGATGGCACCAAAGGCTGGCCCGACGCAGCGCCCTTCGATGCCATTCTGGTCGCAGCCGGCGGACCCGGTGCGCCGCTTGCCCTTCAGGAACAGCTCGACGTCGGAGGCAGGCTCGTCATTCCGGTCGGCGACGAACCGCATGATCAGCGCCTTCTCAAGGTCACCCGAACCGGCGCTGCAACTTACAGCGAGGAGGATTTCGGCGGCGTGCGGTTTGTCCCGCTCATCGGCGAGCAGGGCTGGCCCGAGAGCGGCAACCGTATCGCGGATCGTCCGTCCGGACGGGCGCGCTCGCGCAGCCTGCCGGAGATGATCGCGGCGGCGGCCGAACCGCTGCCGGACTTCGACCGTCTGGCATTCGGCGAATTGTTCGACCGGTTTGGCGACCGGCGCGTCGTCCTGCTCGGTGAAGCGAGCCACGGCACGTCGGAGTTCTACCGGGCGCGCGCGGCGATCACCCGCAGGCTCATCGAGAAGCACGGCTTCACCATCGTCGCAGTCGAGGCCGACTGGCCCGATGCAGCGGCGATCGACCGCTACGTCCGCCATCGGCCGCCGCGGGCCAACGCCGATCCGCCGTTCCAGCGGTTTCCCACCTGGATGTGGCGCAACACCGACGTCGCGGTGTTTGTCGACTGGATGCGACAACACAATGAGCGCATCAGGATATCGTCGCGGCTGGCGGGGTTCTACGGCCTCGATATCTATAATATGAGCGGATCGATCGCCGCGGTTCTGCAATATCTCGACAGGGTCGATCCGCAGGCGGCAAAGATCGCACGTGAACGCTATGGCTGCCTGACGCCTTGGCAACATGAACCATCTACCTACGGCCGCGTCGCGCTCTCCTCCGGCTACGAGAAATGCGAGCAGGCCGTGCTCGAACAATGCCGCGAACTGCTTGCCAAGCAGCTCGACTATGTGCAGCAGGACGGCGTCGATTTTCTGGAGGCCACCCAGAATGCCCGGCTGATCGCTTCCGCGGAACGTTATTATCGAATCATGTACTATGGCGGCGCGCAGTCATGGAACCTGCGCGACACCCATATGTTCGAGACGCTCGAGCATCTGCTGGAAGCTCGCGGGCCGAACGCCAAGGCGGTCGTGTGGGCGCATAATTCCCATATTGGCGACGCCCGCTACACCGAAATGGGGATTGTCAGGGACGAAGTGAACATCGGCCAGCTTTGCCGCCAACGCTTCGGCGACAAGGCAGCCTTGATCGGGCTCAGTACGCATTCCGGGACAGTGGCCGCGGCCTCCGACTGGGACAGCGAGATGGAAATCAAGCGGGTGCGGCCTTCCCATAACGATAGCTACGAGCGGCTTTGCCATGACTGCGGTGTCTCGCGTTTCCTGCTCGACATCAAGCGCGACGACGATCTTCGCGATCGGCTTCTCGAGCGTCGGCTGGAGCGCTTCATCGGCGTGATCTATCGGCCGGAAACCGAACTGCGCAGCCATTACGCGGATGCCTCTCTTTCCAAGCAGTTTGACGCGTTCGTCTGGTTTGACGAAACCGTCGCGGTGACGCCGCTTGGGCCGGAGCATGTGGGAACGGGCGTTCCCGACACCTATCCGTTCGGGCTCTAATGCATGTCGCGCAAAAGTGCGCAGCGGTTTTGCGATAACAACATGCATAAACAACAACCTAAAGCGCGTCGCGTGAGGCCGGTCAATTGCGACGCGCTTTTGCCGCCTCTAGGACAAGGCGGCATCAAGGTGAGTTTCGGCGGAACATCCATCGCGCCCTGCTGTTTCTAGAACAGGACCCCTTTTCGAAGGAGCTGTGCCATGAGCGGAACCAAACATCCAAAGTGGAAAAAGCCGAGCGATGCCGATCTGAGGAACAATCCCGGTATCGGGACCTCCAAGGGCACGATCAAGGAAGGCGACGAACTCTTGCTCGAAGGTGAAAACACGATGGAGGGCGACGTCGAGAACGATACCAACGCCCTTGGCGGGATCAACCCAAGGCAAAAGATGCGGACGAACAAGTAGCGTCGCTGCGCATCCTTCGCGCTATTCACTCCCAGAAAAAAATGTCGCGGCGACAGCAATTGAGATCAGGCTCAGCATCGCCAAGCCTGCCCTGGCGACGTGCGAGGCTTCCCAAACGTCGCGCAAGTCTCGCCAGTCGCCACTTTGCTTCCGACGGAGCATTGAAAAAAACGTCGCGGCTGGTTTCGACACGGCGGTATCTTGCACCCAGAAATTGTTGACGGGGTGCGTCACCAACCAATAAGTCGCATGTTCCGCCACCAAGAAGACAAGCGCCGCCAAGGTCCACCAGAATCGAGCGCCTGGATAAGGCGTCAAGTAAAGCAGGATGGCGAGCGCTATGATGCCGCCGATCTCGGCAAACCCGCCGATCGTGAAGCCGGGATAGTATATCGCCTGCATAGATTTGTAGGTGGCTTCCTTGAGGCGCAACTTGCCGGGCAACTCCAACGCGTGCGCGAGCGAGAGCGCCATCGTGATTGCGACCAGAAGAAGGGTGACAATCATGAGCGCGCGCATGCAAGTTACTCCCTGAACCGTGCCTCGCAATACGCAGCGTACATAGAGTGCTCGCCGGCCCGGTAAAGGTGACGATGGTGGGGCGCTACCCCATTTCCAGCGCCGCTGGCATTGAGCACCGCAACGGCAGGGAACCATCGTTCGGCACGATGGTTGTCATCCTAAGGTGATCCTCCTCAAGGAAAGGGACATGAGCGATCCTGATCCGAACAATCCCGTGCCGATACCGGATAATCCCAATCCCGAGCCTGCACGGCCGCCTGCTCCGCCGGAAACTCCTCCGGATGAGCCTCCGGGCGTTCCTCCGCCTTCGCCTGATCCCGTTCCCAGCCCGGAAAGGCAGCCCGAAATTCCTCCCGAGACACCATCTGAGATTCCCACGGAACCGACCTTCCCTGGTCCTACGGCAAGGGCATCGGACCCCAAGAGTGGAAGCTGGCTGTAGAACGACGCCGTCGCCGGCCATTCCGGTTTTGGTCATTCACCGATTTGGCTGGTCGAACGTTCGTTTAGCGTCCCGCCCGTTTGCGCATCGATCGCCGCCAGGCTGACCTCATAGCCCCACAGGGTCCGGATATGGCGGAGGGTGGCGTCGCGACTGGCCTCCTCCAGCATGATGCCGTTCTTCACCTTGTGCTCCAGCCGCAATTGTCGGTCACCGAGCAGATCCACATCCACCACCTGGATATCCGGCCGGCTCGCACCGATGTCGTAGTTCTGGGCGAGCCCGGCGCGTATCTTTTCGTAACCACGCTCATTGTGGATCGACGCGACTTCGTAATGCGGTTCGCTAGCGGCATCGGCGAGGATAAAGAACCGCCATTTCCGCATCAGGGCGGGGCTCAGATATTGGCGGATGAAAGATTCGTCGCGATGGTTCGCCCATGCGTCGAGCAGGGTTTCGCGCCAATTGCCGTTGCCGGCGATATCGGGGAACCAGTCACGATCCTCGGCGGTCGGCTCAGTCGATATGCGCTGGATGTCCTGCATCATATCGAGGCCCAAGGCATAAGGATTGATGCCGGAAAACCGCGAGTCGTCGAAGCCCGGCTGAAAGATCACGTTCGAATGATTGCGCAGGATTTCCAGCATCGCGCCTTCGCTGATCAGGCCGCGATCGAACAGCATGTTCATGAGTGTGTAGTGCACGAAAGTGGCGCAGCCTTCGTTCATCACCTGCGTTTGCCGCTGCGGATAGAAGTATTGCGCGACGACGCGGACGATCCTGATGATTTCACGCTGCCAAGGCTCCAGGACCAGGCTGTTTTTTTCCAGGAAGTAGAGCAGGTTCTCCTCGGGCAGGTTGAGCGTTTTCTTCCGCTCCGCGATGCCGGTGTCCGTTTCGTTGGGCTTGCTCCCGTCCTTCGACGGCGGGAGCGTGCGCCACAGATCGTTGTAAGAACGCTCTTCGTACTCCAGGCGCTCACGAACGCCTTCACGCTGCCGCTCCGACGACAGCTTCGGCGGTCGGCGGTATCTGAACACGCCCTGTTCCATCAGCGCGTGGGCAGCATCGAGGATCGCCTCCACCGCGGCGACGCCGTGCCGCTCCTCGCAACGGGCAATGTAACCCTTGGCGAAGTCCAGATAGCTCAGGATAGCGCTGGCATCCGTCCATTGCCGGAACAGATGATTGTTCTTGAAAAAATGATTGTGGCCAAGCGCTGCATGAGCTGTCACCAGGGCCTGCAGGGCCATGGTGTTTTCCTCCATCAGGTAGACGATGCAAGGATTGGAATTGATCACCAGTTCATAGGCGAGCCCCCGCCCGCCTTTGCGATAGAGCAATTCCTGGTAGAGAAAATGCTTGCCGAAGGACCAGTGGCGATACATCAGCGGCATGCCGACCGAGGAATAGGCGTCAAGCATCTGCTGGGACGAGATGATCTCCATCTGCACCGGATAGACGTCGAGGTGAAGCTCTTCGATCGCGAGCGCCTCGATCGCCTGGTAGGCGCGCGACAGTGTCTTGAAATCCCAGTCAGACCCTGAAAAGAGCAATCCTGATTTGCTGGTTTGGCCTGATTTGCCCGTTTGGCCGGACTTGCTGGTCTGGTTCGCCATCGGCTCCCCTCAAGCGCTTTTCTGGAAGACCGGCTGCCTGGCGAAGAGCTGGCGAAAGACCGGATAGATGTCGGCTGCGTTGGCGATACGGCTCATCTGGAAATTCGGCCATCTCTGGTTGACAGCGCTGTAGGCGCGCCAGAGCGAGGTTCCATTGTCGGTGCTGCCGAAAATATGGCTCTCACGTTCGTCGATGATCTCGACATAGGCGAAATACTGGCACAGGCGCATGATCTGGCCGTCCATCAGGCCGATGCAGCGCTCGGAATCGGTGACGAAATTGTCGCCGTCCGATGCCTGGGCGGCATAGATGTTCCACTCGTTGCTGGGATAGCGTTGCTCGATGATGCGGCGCATCTCCTCTAGTGCCGTGGAAACGACCGTACCGCCGCTTTGCGTATTGTAGAAGAAGGTTTCCTCGTCCACCTCCTGCGCCTCGTGCGTATGGCGGATGAAGACGATTTCGGTGCGGTCGTAGCGCCGTTTCAGGAAGAGGTGCAGCAGCACAAAGAAGCGCTTGGCCAGATCCTTCTCGCGTTCGCCCATCGAGCCGGATACGTCCATGAGACAGAACATGACGGCGTTAGCATTCGGCACGGGCTGGGCGTCGAAACGGTTGAAGCGGATGTCGACGGGATCGACATAGGCGATCCGCTTGCGGCGGCGCTCAAGTCGCTCAAGCTCTTGCCGCAACGCTGCGATGCGCTGGCGTACCGGCGCCGCGCTCTGGGGCTCTGCCTCCAGGATTGCGAGTTGCTCCGCAATCGCATCAAGCTCCTCCTGCTTGGGGCGCCTGAGCGCAATCCGGCGACCATGGCTGTTTCGCATCGTGCGCCCGACATTGATGTTGGTCGGGGCACCGGTCGCGGCGAACCCGGCGCGGCGCGGCTTGAAGGCAAGTATCTCCTTGAGGTTGAGCTTGACCAGGTCGGGAAGTTCGAGATCCTCGAAAAAGAGGTCGAGCACCTCCTCGCGCGAGAGCACGAAACGAAAATCATCTTCCGAGACTGTTTTCCCTGGAGACGAGCCGCCGCCGCCCTGGCCGGGCTTGGGAACCCGGTCGCCTGGGGCGAAATGCTTGTTGCCCGGCAGGATGTGCTGCCGCCTGCCGCTGTCCTTCGCATCGCTGAAGCTCGGCTCGGCTGTGCCCCTCGCCGGCATCGAGACAGCGTGCTCGCTGTCGACATCAGCGATCTTGCCGGTACGGATCCGATCCCGGATGCTTCGCTTCAGCTCTTCGCGCGCACGCTTCAGGAAGCGCTGGCGGTTGCCGAGGCTCTTGTCCTTCGGGTTCAGTCGGCGATCGACAAAGATCGGCATGGAACCATCCCGGCCGGACTCAGCCCGCCTTGTTCACCCGCATGTACCAGTCCACCAGCCGGCGGACCTGACGTTCGGTGTAACCGCGTCCGACCATCCGATGCACGAACTCGGTATGCCGTTTCTCCGTTACGCTGTCCTGCTTGGAGCCGAAGCTGATCACCGGGAGCAGATCCTCGACTTGGCCGAACATCCGCTTCTCGATGACTTCGCGCAGCTTTTCATAGCTTGTCCATGAGGGGTTGCGGCCATTGTTCCTTGCCCGGGCGCGCAACGTGAACTTCACGACCTCATTGCGGAAGTCCTTGGGATTGGCAATGCCGGCCGGCTTTTCGACTTGCGACAGTTCGTTGTCCAGCACCTCGCGATTGAGGATCTGGCCGGTATCGGGGTCTTTGTAGTCCTGATCCTCGATCCAGGCATCGGCGTAGGCGATGTAGCGGTCGAACAGGTTCTGGCCGTATTCGCTGTAGGATTCCAGATAGGCCTTCTGAATCTCATGGCCGATGAACTCGGCATAACGCGTGGCCAGTTCCGACTTTATGAAGTCGAGATAGGCGGCCTCCGTTTCCTTCGGGAACTGCTCGCGCTTGATAGCCTCCTCCAGAATGTACATCAGATGCACAGGATCGGCGGCCACTTCCTTGGTGTCGTAGTTGAATGTCTGCGACAGGATCTTGAAAGCAAAGCGCGTGCTGACGCCGGTCATGCCCTCGTCGACACCGGCGGCATCGCGGTATTCCTGAACCGACTTCGCCTTGGGATCTATGTCCTTGAGGTTCTCGCCGTCATAAACGCGCATCTTCGTGTAAAGCGGCGAATTGTCGTGCTCGGCCAGACGGGTCGAGACGGTGAACCGGCTGAGAATGTCCAGCACCTCCGGTGCACAGGGACTGGAAGCCAACTCGCTTTCGCGCAGCAGCTTTTCGTAGATCTGCCTTTCTTCGGTGACCTGCAGGCAATACGGCACCTTGACCACCAGGATGCGGTCGAGGAACGCCTCGTTGTTCTTGTTGTTCTTGAACTGCAGCCATTCCGACTCGTTGGAATGGGCTACGACGATGCCCTGATAAGGGAAAGATCCGAAGTTCTCCGTACCGTTGTAGCTGCCTTCCTGGGTAGCGGTCAGCAACGGATGGAGGACCTTGATCGGCGCCTTGAACATCTCGACGAACTCCAGCAACCCTTGCGTGGTCCGGTTCAGGCCGCCGCTGTAGGAATAGGCGTCCGGATCGGATTGGCTGAAATTCTCGAGTTGTCGTATGTCGACCTTGCCGACCAGGGCCGAAACGTCCTGGTTGTTCTCATCGCCCGGCTCGGTCTTGGCGATGCCGATCTGGCGCAGCCGCGAAGGCATCAGCTTCACGACGCTGAACTTGGAGATGTCGCCGGACAGTTCATCGAGGCGCTTGGCCGCCCACGGCGAGATCAGGCCGTTCAGCCGGCGCCGCGCGATGCCGTATTTGTCCTCCAAAAGGTCGCCCATCCGGTCAGGATTGAAAAGCCCGAGCGGCGATTCGAAAACCGGGCTGATCTGGCCGCCCACCTTCAACGTATAGATCGGACGCTGCTCCATCAGCTTCTTCAGCCGTTCGGCGAGCGAGGACTTACCGCCGCCGACAGGGCCAAGCAGGTAGAGGATCTGTTTGCGTTCCTCGAGCCCTTGAGAGGCATAGCGGAAATAGCCGGCTATGCGCTCGATCGTGTCCTCCATGCCATAAAACTCGGAGAAGGTGGGATAGATCTTGATTGTCCTGTTCGCGAAAATGCGGCCGAGCCGCTCATCCATGCTGGTGTCGATCAAGGTAGGCTCGCCAATCGCCTCGACCATCCGTTCGGGCGCCGAGGCATACATCGATTTATCCTCGCGGCAGGCAAGGAGATATTGCTGGATGCTTATCTCCTCCTGCGCCGCATTCGTGTAAATCTCCGAAAACAGATCGAAGACGTCGGACTGGTTCTCGCGCATGGTATCCTCGCCCCGGCCGGTCTGGTTGCTGTCGCCCTTCATTCAACTATCGGAAAGCCTTTGTGGTTCCCTATCATCACGTAGTGCGTCTGCGACCGGATGTTAGGGGTCGAGACAGATATAGTGAACGCCTGAAAGCCAGCAAGCGAATGGCTCGCACAATGGAACGTTTCCGAGGGATCTCCATTCTTCCATCAGCGCGTGCCGAGTGCAACAGCCCGTCGCGAACAAGCTGAGATATACACCGCGCTGTCCACCCCTGGACCGGAAGGGAGCAACGGTTTCGCTCCTCTCGGCAGCGAGGGAAAGGATGTTCCATGTTCGAGAACAGTATGTGGTTGATCGTCGTTGCTGGCGGCCCGCTACTGCTGGCAATCCTGATCACTTACGCACTCCTCACGTGGCGCCGTCGTGGGCCCTCAGAGCGCAGAGAAAGCGATCGGGCCACTGAGCGACTGTATCGCGAGGAAAAGGACCGGGCGGGCGGAGGTAACTGAGCACCGTATCGACGCCCCGACTTGCTGCTGCTAGACTCCAAAGCGCCTGGATCTGCTTCGGCAACGCGTCTCGCACCTTGGCCGACCGGCCGAGGTCGACATGTCTGGCGAGAACTTTGAACACGGTTCTCGTCGCATCCTCGGGATTCACGGGTCGAGTGGATTTCATTTCCTCGGCCACGCGCTGCAGGAAATCCTCCAACGAACGGCTGCTGGTCGGCAGATCACGCGGCCGATACCGATCATAGTAGGCTCCGCGCACGAGAAGCGGCAGTCCCGCTCCCAAATTGGCAGCCAGTTCGATCTGCAGCCAATCCCGCAAGGTGCGTAAAACAGCTCCCAGCATATGCCAGGCAACGCGCCTATCGGGCCCGTGATCGGCCATGATTTCGTCCAGCCAGGTGTTTGTCGTCTGCGGGGTTTTGTCAAAAACTTCCAAGCCGGTTGCGCTCATCGTCGATTCCTTTGGCATGGGCGATCCCAACGTTCGCCCCCAACACTCGCCCTGACGGGCGGGAATCGAGGGCAATTGTTTCGTCACGCGTTGAAAAATTGCCATCGGGCAGCGGCGAATGCAGCTAGTTCGAAAGCTCAGTTGCCCGGAACCTTCCGCCCCTCTCGCCGGTTTACGGCGGAGGGGTTGGAAATGGGTCAATATTTCAGCCTGTCCGCTGCGTCATTATTGCTCGCGAGCGGCTCTGCCGGCGCCCAGTCGGTAGCCAGCACTCAGTCGGTACTTGAGCCCGCGGGAGCGGAAGCGCAGCAGATAGCCATACTGTTTTGGGTAATGCTAAGCGGCGGCGCCCTCATCTGGCTGGGCGTGGTGGGCCTGCTTCTTCATTCAGCCCTGTTCAATCGCCGCAGGCTGGCCGAGAAGTCTGCCAGCAGGATCATCTTTTGGGGCGGCGTAGTCTTCCCGTCGGTCACGCTTAGTGCCCTGCTCGCCTATGCACTGTGGCTGATGCCTGGCCTTCGGCCCTTCGCCCAGGCGAGCGCCGCCGGCCTGCGGATCGAAGTCACCGGCAGGCAGTTCTGGTGGGAAGTTGTCTACCGCCCAGCTCAGGGGCCGCCGGTCGCGTCCGCCAACGAGGTCAGGCTGCCGGTCGGCGAGCGGGTCGAATTGACCCTGAAAAGCGCCGATGTGATCCATTCCTTCTGGATCCCTCCGCTCGGCGGCAAGATGGACATGATCCCCGGTCGCACCAACAGGCTTTCGCTCATGGCCACGAAAGCCGGCATCTTCCGCGGGCCCTGTGCGGAATATTGCGGCACGTCTCACGCGCTGATGGCGTTCTCGGCCGTGGCGATAGAGCCCGAAGCATTCCGGTCCTGGCTCGCCGCCCAGGCAATTCCCGCGGAAGGGGCCGGCGCGAGCGGCGGCGCGCTGTTCCTGCGCCATGGCTGCGGGTCCTGCCATTTCGTCGCGGGCACCGATGCGCGCGGCCTGATCGGCCCGGATCTTTCGCATCTCGGTTCCCGCGTCACCGTCGGAGCCGGCATCCTGCCCAACACCGAAGACGCCGTCGCCCGTTTCATCGCCCGGCCCGAACTGATCAAGCCCGGTTCCAGGATGCCGGCCTTCGACATGTTGCCGCCGGACGACATTCGCGCCATAGCCGCCTGGCTGAAAGGCCTGCAATGAGCGCTGCGATGAAGGAGGGTTCGCGGGAGGAATACAGGGCGCAGGAAGAGCGGCTGCGCGCCGTCTGGGCCAATCCGGCCGGCTGGCGCTACTGGACCTCGGTGAATAATTTCCAGATCGGCCTCTGGTACGGCTCGGCGGCTTTCGCCTTCATGCTGTTCGCCGGCGCGCTCGCGCTGCTGATGCGGCTGCAGCTCGCCGTGCCCGACAACGATTTTGTGTCGGCCGACTTCTTCAACCAGGCTTTCACCCTGCACGGTACGGTGATGATGTTCCTGTTCGCGGTGCCGATCTTCGAGGCGGTCGCGATCTTCCTACTGCCGGCGATGCTGGGCGCGCGCGAGATGCCGTTTCCGCGCCTCGGAGCGTTCAGTTTTTGGAGCTTTTTCCTCGGCGGCATCTTCGTCTGCGGCTCGATCTTCTTCAATGCGGCGCCGTCGGCAGGCTGGTTCATGTATCCGCCGCTCGCCACCGACAAGGAGTTCTCCGGCATTGGCGCCGATATCTGGCTGCTCGGCCTTTCCTTCATCGAAGTCGCCTCGATCGCGGCCGCCGTCGAACTCATCGTCGGCATCATGAAATGCCGAGCGCCGGGCATGCGCATCAACCTGATGCCGCTCTTCGCCTGGTACCTGCTGATCGTTGCCGGAATGATCCTGTTCGCCTTCCCGCCTCTGATCGCCGGCGACCTCCTGTTCGAGATGGAACGGATGTTCGATTGGCCGTTCTTCGACGTAGCGCGCGGCGGCGACCCGCTGCTTTGGCAGCATCTGTTCTGGATATTCGGCCATCCGGAAGTCTACATTATCTTCCTGCCGGCCATCGCGCTGATGGCGATGATCGTGCCGACTTTTTCGCAGCGTCCGATCGTTGGTTATTCCTGGATAGTGCTGGCGGCAGTGGGGACGGGGTTCCTCTCCTTCGGCCTCTGGGTGCACCATATGTTTGCGACAGGCCTGCCGCAGATCTCGCTGGCCTTCTTCTCGGCGGCCTCCGAGGCAGTGGCGATCCCGACGGGCGTGCAGATCTTTGTCTTCATCGCCACCATGCTCGCCGGCCGAGTGATCCTCTCGACCCCGATGCTGTTCGGCGCCGGAGGGCTGGCCATCTTCGTCATCGGCGGGCTGACGGGCGTCATGGTGGCGCTGGCGCCTTTCGACTGGCAGGCGCACGACACGTATTTTGTCGTCGCGCACCTCCATTATGTGCTGATCGGCGGCATGCTTTTCCCGGTCGTGGCCGGGCTCTACTACTATTACCCGCTGATCGACGCGAAGAAGCTCTCCGACCGTCTCGGGGGGCTCGCCTTCTGGCTGATGTTCTGCGGCTTCAACATCGCCTTCTTCCCCATGCATCTGAGCGGGCTGCGCGGCATGCCCCGGCGCGTCTTCACCTATCCGGCCGAAATCGGCTGGAACTGGCTGAACCTGATCTCGACGGCCGGAGCCTTCATCTTCGCCGCCGGCGTGCTGGTGGTCGTCTTCGACGTGCTCAGGCCGAAGCACAGGGAGCCGCGCGGCGAATTCAACCCATGGAATGCCGGCACGCTGGAATGGATCTCCGAGCCGGAGGAGAACTGGGGCGTCCGCTCGATACCCATCGTGCGCAGCCGCTATCCGCTCTGGGACCAGAAGGACCTTGCGCGCAAGGTCAATGAAGGCCGCTACTACCTGCCGGACGCCGAAGAGGGATGGCGCGAGGGACTGGTCACCTCCGTGCTCGACGCCGAACCCATCCACGTGCTGCGCGTTGGCGGCACTTCCCATGTCACCATCGTCTCGGCCCTTTCGCTCGGGGGCGCTTTCATCGCGCTTACCTTCCACTGGTGGATCGCGACGGCGCTGGCCGCAATCATCTGCTTTTGCGCCGTCGTCTACTGGCTCTGGACGGGCACTGGCGAAATCCCCGAGAAGCCGGAAAAGGATGTCGGTCTCGGCCTCAGCCTGCCGCTTTATGCCTCCGGCCCCGATTCGGTCGGCTGGTGGGCGATGTTCATCACCATGGTGGGCGACGGCACGGCCTTTGCCAGCCTCGTCTTCGGCTATTTCTTTTACTGGACGATCCATGCCGACTTCACCGCGGGGATTGCCGGGCCTGATGCGATCTGGTCGCTGGTGGCTGCCACCCTGTTCGCTGCAGCGTGGGGCCTGATGGTGGCGGCCCGCACGGTCAACAGGCGCGGCGCGACGGCCATTATGCGCGGCTTGCTGGTGCTGTCGCTGCTGACGACCGTTGCCGCGTCCGCCGCAGGCTTGGCCGCGCCGTCGTCTCCCGGCATGGACCCGACGCGCCACGTCTATCCCGCAATCGTGTGGACCCTCGTGATCTGGGTGCTCGCCCATGCCGCGCTCGGCACGGTCATGCAGACCTATTGCCTGGCCCGCTCGCTGGCCGGCCGACTGACGCCGAAGCATGACATGGATCTAAGCAACGTGGTGCTCTACTGGCATTTCCTGCTGGTCACCGCCGTCATCACCTTCGCCACCATTGGCCTCTTTCCGGCAGCGATGTGAGGCGGCTATGCGGCTCATCCCAACAGAGATCGAAACGCTCTGGACGCTGTTTACCGCGCCCGTGGTGTGGGTTGCACATTTCCTCGTTTGCTACATAGGTGCGGCGGTCTACTGCGCTAAGCCCGAGCTTGTCGGGCTGAGTTTCAGCGCTGTGCGCGCGGGCATCGCCGCCGCCACTGTGATCGCCCTCTCACTCATCGCGCTGTCCGCATGGCTCGCCTGGCGGCAATGGGGCTTCGGCACCGACGATCCGCCGCATGACAATCCGACGAGGCGCGACCGGACCCTGTTCCAGGGCTTTGCGACGCTGCTGCTCTCGGGTCTCAGCTTCATCGCCGTGATCTTCACCGCGATGCCCGCATTGTTCCTGACGGAGTGTATCCGGTGAAACGCGCCTGCCTCATCCTCGGTCTACTCGTCCTCGCCCTGGTCTGGCTTGGACCACTGCTCGATGCCTGGCGGGATTCGTTTTCGGCGCACATGCTCGCGCATATGGGAGTGGTGGCAATCGCCGCGCCGCTGATAGCGATTGGGATCCAGCTCCGCCCGACACCAGATGCAAGCCGGGCGTTCACCCTCGCCCTCCCCGCCTCACTCGTCGAACTCATCGTCGTCTGGTCCTGGCACGCGCCGGCCTTGCGGGCTCTGGCGCAAAGTTCGCTGTTTGCCACCGCCGTCGAGCAGGCCACGTTCCTCGCCGCCGGGCTGTTCTTGTGGCTGGCCTGCCTGCCGCGCCACGGCTCCGACGCCACACGCCATGCCGCCGGCGCTTTCGCCCTGCTTCTGACGTCCATCCATATGACCTTGCTTGGCGCGCTGCTGGCGCTGACTCCGAGGCCGCTTTACGGGGCGGGCGAGATAACCTGCTTCGGCGTCGCGCTTTCCGCGCAGCAGGATCAGGAGCTTGGCGGCGTAATCATGCTTCTGGTTGGCGCGGCGGTCTACCTGGCCGGCGGCGTGACGCTCTTCGCGCGCATACTCGTCACACCGCCGCGGAAGACGGTCTGATGCATATCAGCTGGAAGAAGCTCGCCATCGCGCTTGCCATTCTGCCCTTCGTCGTGGTGCTGGCGGCCTGGATCGGCTTTTTCAATGTCGGTGCCTCGAGCGGCCACTGGAAGATCACGGAATGGTTTCTCCATTTCGCCATGCGATCGGCTGTGCGCACCTATGCGCTGGCGGTCGACGTTCCAGAAGCTCTGCCGCGTCATGCGATCGAGCCGGCCGCCGGGCATTTCGCGCGCGGCTGCGCCATCTGTCACGGTGCGCCGGGCGAGCCGCGGTCTCCTGTCGTCACGAGGATGCTGCCGCAGCCGCCGGACCTTGCCCGGACCGTCGGCGAATGGTCCGACGCGGAACTTTTCCGCATCGTCAAGCACGGTGTGCGCTTCACCGGCATGCCGGCCTGGCCGACTCAGGAACGCGACGACGAAGTCTGGGCGATGGTCGCCTTCCTGCGCGAACTGCCGTCGATGGACGACGCCACCTATCGTGACCTCGCCCATGGAGAAAGGCTTGCGCCTCCTGCAGGCGCTGCCGGAACCCTGCCGCAAGCGCTCGCGGATTGCGCCCGCTGCCACGGCGCGGACGGTCTCGGGCGCGGCCCCGCGATACCCGTTCTCGCCGGGCAGAGCGAGGCCTATCTCCTTGAAAGCCTGCGTGCCTATGCCGAGGAAGGCCGGGCAAGCGGCTTGATGAGCCTGCCCGCCATTGCGGCAGGGCCTCAGTCCTGGCCGGACCTGGCCAAGCATTTCGCTGCCCTGCCGACGATACGCCCCGGCGGCGGGGGCGATCCCGCGCTTGTCCGGCGCGGCAAGGAAATCGCCGAGAGAGGCGTCAAGGACGCCGGCGTGCCCGCCTGTCTCGGCTGTCACGGAAGACAGGATCGCAGCCCGCTTTATCCCTCCATCGCCGGTCAGCCGGCGCGCTACATCGAGGCGCAGCTTGGATTGTTCAGGGCGGGAAAGCGTGGTGGAACGCGCTTCGGCCATCTCATGGCCAATGCCGCGAAAGGTCTGACGGACGACGACGTCCGCTCCCTTGCGGCCTATTTCTCCCTATCGGCCGCTCCGTCCGCAACCGGAACGCGATAAGTGCGTTTGCATTCTTTCGACATTTTCGAGGTTCTGGTGAAAAAGTTGCTTGCCGCCCTTCTCGTGCTGATCATTCTTTTCGTCGGCGCCGGCGGAGCGGTCTTCTTCCTGTCGCGCGAAGAGGCGACCGTTCCGATCGCGGAGACCTATGGCCCCAACCCGACCCTGCCGGAGCCCAATCCGACTTGGCTGCCAACCGTCCATGTCGCCAAGGCCGCGCCATGGCCGCAGGGCACGAAGCCGACGGCGGCCCAGGGATTTGCAGTCAACGAGTTTGCCGGCGGGCTCGACCATCCGCGCTGGTTATACGTGCTGCCAAATGGCGACGTGCTGGTGGCCGAGAGCAATGCGCCGCCCAAGCCGGACGAGGGCTTCAGAATACGCAGCATACGCAGTTTCTTCATAGAGAGCATACGCAGCATACGCCGCTTCTTTATAGACCTCTTCCAGAGCCAGGCTGGCGCGCAAACATCTAGCGCCAATCGCATCTCGTTGCTGCGCGATCAGGATGGCGACGGAGTGGCGGAAACCAAAACGGCCTTCCTCACCGGGCTGTTCTCGCCATTCGGCATGACGCTGCTTAACGGCAAGCTCTACGTCGCCAACGCCCATGCAATTGTGGCCTTTCCCTACCAGGAGGGCGCGACCGAGATCACCGCACCGGCGGAGAAGATCGTCGACCTGCCGGCGGGGAGGAACCACCACTGGACCAAGGACATGACCGCCTCGCAGGACGGCACGAAGCTCTATGCGACGGTCGGATCCAATTCCAACGTCGGCGAGAACGGCTTAGAGGAAGAGGAGAATCGCGCCGCAGTGCTGGAGATGGATCTCGCCTCGAAAGAGACGCGTCTCTTCGCCTCCGGGCTGCGCAATCCGAACGGCCTGTCCTGGAATCCGGAAAGCGGCGAACTCTGGGTCGCCGTCAACGAGCGCGACGAGATCGGCAGCGACCTCGTGCCGGACTACATGACTTCGGTGAAGGATGGCGGCTTCTATGGCTGGCCTTACAGCTATTACGGCCAGAATGTCGACGATCGCGTCAAGCCGCAGCGGCCCGACCTCGTCGCCCAGGCGATCAAGCCGGACTATGCGCTCGGAGCGCACACGGCTTCATTGGGACTGACCTTCAACACGGGCGACCTGTTCGGTCCTCAATACAGGAATGGCGCGTTCGTCGGCCAGCATGGCTCGTGGAACCGCAAGCCGCGCAGCGGCTACAAGGTGATTTTCGTGCCGTTTACCGGCGGCAAGCCATCAGGCCCGCCTCAGGACATCCTCACCGGTTTCCTGAGTGAGGACGACAAGGCCTTTGGCCGTCCTGTGGGAGTGGCGATAGACCGGCGCGGCGCCCTGCTGGTGGCGGATGATGTCGGCAACAAGGTCTGGCGGGTCGTTCCATCTCAGACGCAATCGGCACTTTGAGCCGTTCGTGCCGCCGGCGACCCGACGAGCGAAGCGATAGGATACCGCTTGCCATCGCCTGTGGACACGGGTGTTCCGGCCCCGATCAAGCCGAAATCAAGCTGTCGGCACCAGTCCGCGCCCGCGTACATGCCGGACCCTCTGACGCATACGATCGGCAAGAGAAGCGAGCGAGCCTTGCGCCGTGCGCGTCCCAAGAACGGATTGCAGGACAACGCCCTGCGTTGCGAATTTGTGCTTGAACGACTCTGCGCCGCACAGGAAATCGACGGTGCCCAAGCCGTGATCGATCGACCACTGTATGTAGTCCATCATCAGGATCATGCCGGGCGACGCTTGGCTGAAATCCGGATCGAAAGTGGTCACGAAGGCCATCATGGTGCGGTGCTGGACGAAGTTGATGGAGACTGCGACCATCGCGCCGTCGCATTCAAGTACGAAAATGTGCAGCACGCCGGCGCGCGCCAGCGCCTCGACGAGTGCGGCGAGTACTGGCGCTCCCTCTTCGAAAAGTTGGGATTCACGCTGGCGCTCCACCAGCCATCTGCGCTTCAGGGCAGAGAGCCGGTCCAGTACCGGCTGCAGTGGCTCGTCTGGCGCAAGCAGGCGAAATTTCAGTTCCCCGGCTTCTTCCAGCGTCTTGACGCCGCGCCGATAGTTCTGCCGTGTTTTTTTCGACTGCTCCGCGAACCACGCGGCTCCGCTCGCCCACCGTCCGGCGACGCGATAGCTGACTTCCTCTCTGTGATTGGGGCGAAGCCTGATCCCGCCGGAGGTATCCGGAGTGAAAATTCTGCGAACCGCCGCACCCGGCAGGAGATGATTGAGAAAGGCAATATCGAAGCCACCGGCGCCACAGATCTGGGCCCATACGTCCTGCAGCGCCGATAACGAGCATTCCGGAGCAACGAGTATATCCCCATAGTCGGTATAGCTGCCGGCCGCCCATTCAAGAAACCGCAGGCCTTTGCGCTTGCCAATCGCCATGGGAACGACAGCAACGAGCCTGTCACCATTCCAGACGAGGCCGATCCGCAGCGCGCGCTGGTCACGGTCCGCTACGGTACTCCACCATGCCGAAATCCAGGAATGACTCTGAAAGATCAGCCCATCGGTGCGATGCCAAAGATGCATCCAATCGGCTTCGATCGCAGCCAGGCGATCCGCCGAACGGACAACTTCCAGGCGCTCTGCGCTCGAAGCGTCAATCGAAACAATGGTGTTCATGAAGGGGAATGATCCTGTGGCTGTGCGATGACATCGGGACGCCTCTGGAACAGCCTGATAACATGCCCTGCCATCTTCTTGAGCGGCAGGATGTAAAGCCCAAAGAGCGACTGATAGTCGCGCACATCGCGATCGATCAGGCCAAATTTGAGGTCTTCATCCGGATCCGGAACAAACTGCGTCCCGAACAGGCGATCCCAGAACGAAAACAGCAGGCCAAAATTCTTGTCATAGTGGCGAGGGTCGATGCTGTGGTGCACCTGGTGCCAGTGCGGACACAAGATGATGCTGTTCAGCGGGCCGAAGGAAATCTTGAAATGGGTATGGCGAACAAAGTCCATCATCAGGATGTTGCGGATGACGTAGACGTTGATGCCGAAGATAGCGATCTCTACAGGATCCAGCGCGATCAGGCTCCAGATGCCGAAGCAGATCCCCGGGATGACGCCATCCCAGATACGGTTCATCAGATCGTCCAGCGGATGAACCCGATCCTTTGTGATTCCCACCATCACCTCGGCCGAATGATGCACTTTGTGCAATTCCCATAGGAACGGGAAGTGGTGCTGGGCGACATGGTAGAGATAATACGAAATGTCGTAGGCGATCAGCATGGTTGCGGTGAATATGACGATCGTCACCGGTCCGGCCGGGCCGTCGATGAGCGGCGCCTGGATATCAAGGAGCCAGCCGATTGCCTGGTGCGTCCCATAGCCGACGGCGGCAACGAAGGTGACGCCGGCAGGGATGAGCAGGAAGGGCATTATCGCCCGTTTGGTGACCCAAAATAGGACATCCGCTCGCGCCGACGGGTGCAGGATGACTTCCGCCGGGAAAGCGAAATCGAAAAAGTCCCTGAGGGATTTATGCTCGACAGTTCGCCAGTAAGCGACAACCGCGCTCCCCAGTGCCGTGAAAAAAAGCAGGCCAAGCGTCAGCAGATTGAGGTTCGAAAGCTTTTCCACAATCACTCTGGCGAATTCAGAAAACATCGGTGCAGTGGCTCCTGGGCCGTAAGATGGCTATCCGGCGAATTGCGAAGCAAAAAACTTGCCAAACCCACTGCATGTTGCCGGCAACCAGGTGGCTATTGCGGCTGCAACGAGCAAAGCATGCCGGATTTGCGTCAGACTAGCAGATCAACCGTAACAAAACGCTAAATGTCGGAGCGTAATTAATCTCGAATACGCCCAGAACACCGGGTGGCCGCTCTGCTGCAGCGCCGGTGCTACCTTTGCGGTGGGGGGATTGCCGCGAGGTGGATCTCAATTCCGTCCTCGCCCACTTCGCCACGCCACGCGATGCGTTCGGCCGGCTGCCTGGCGCCAAAACGCGGTGAAACCCAGCCGCCCTGCCCCGGTGCGTCGCCGCCGGCGCGGATGTCGACCGCAGCGTCCGGAAAGCGAATGACCATCAGCGGCTCATCGCCGCGCAGCACCATGATCGTGCTTCCGTCCCGGTTGGTGCCGAGGCCGGCTGCGAGTTGAAAGACGACCTCGGCCACGCGCCTGCCGCCGAGCAGTTGGTCGGTCACCACGATCCCGTCGGCCTGGTGCATCACGGTGCGCTGATGCACGACACCGAAGCGGCTTCTATACCCGTCATGCCGGGCGCACAGCTTCCAGTGCGTTCCCGGCTCGCTCTCCACCAATGCGGCAGCCGCCTTGTGCGACCAGTTGAACATCCCGGCGATGATGCTTTGGCTTTTGCCCTCGATATTCAGCGTGTTATGCGCCGGTGTTGAGCGGAACCAGTCGCGCCAGACGCCCCCCGAACCGTAGAGCCATGTGCCGGGGTCGACCAGCACCGGCTCGCCATCGATGCACAAGGTGAGCGACAGCGCGTCGGCATGGCCGTGAGCCGCTATCGAGAGATAGCCGAGCGGGCCGTGGTCGAACGTCAGATCGATGCTGCGGCCGTTCATCTCGCCGCGCCAGACGGAGAGCCCGCCTTGCGTGAACGTTTGCAGCCCATACGACGCCGGTGCCGGTTCCGACGGCTTGCCAAAGAAAAGCGCCCGAAAATCGTCTGGCGCCGCCGCGTTGCCCGGCATCCGTAGAAAGCCATGGATGGCGGCGGCGACGGATCGGACATAGTCCGGTTCGTCCCCGAGCGTCAGCACGCGACCTTCATCGTTGTCGCCAAAGCCGCCGGCTGGTGGGAGCCAGCCGACGAAATCGGCAAATGCGGCCAGACGCGCTTCGACGGGCGAAGGAAACGGCGTGCCGGCCTGGCGTGCCGCAGCGGCGCACAGCAAGATGAGTTCGGCGGTGAAGGCCGCATATGTCGGGGTCTGCTCGGCACCGGCGCCATCGGCGAGAATCTGCTTGCGCGCCTCAGCCAGGAGGGCGCCGCGTGCAGCGTCGGATTCGGCTCCCAACGCCAGGCCGATCAGATACTCGCCAGCCAGTTCTGCGACGAGATGGTTGTTGGCGGAGGAAAATCGAGAAGGGAACCGCGGCAGCCAATAGGCGCTTGCCGCCAGTATTTCGCCCACTTGCTGCCGTGTCGCCGCACCTAATCGGTCGCCGACGAGGTCTGTGGTGACAATCAGGCTGATGGCTCGCAGCGCTACTTCGATGCCGGAGGCCCAGCCAACCCCTCGAAACGGCGGATTGGCTGAATGCCAGCTGTCGATCGCCGCCTCTATGGCCATCCGGGACTGGCCGTCGCCGGCGAGAAGCAGGTGGGCGGCCAGTGGCGGCAACTGCTGCAGCCGGTTGATCTCCCATACATATTTTACATCGCCGCGGCAGCCGCCATGGCGAAAATCGATATCGAAAGTATGAGCCTCGGGACCCGGCCATAGCCTGCCGGTCACCGGATCAAGGCGCCAAAGCTCGGGAGGAAATAGCCGATCGGAGTCCCGCCGTGGCCATGTCCGCCCAAGTGCGGAAAACTGGCCCCCAAGCGTGTTTTGCGCCGCCGCCGCTATGGCTTGCCGTTGTTCCGGTGTCGCCGCCAGCGCAGCATCGCGCAATCCACGCAGCACCGGGTGCAACTGAGGCGAAGCATAGCGCTCCCAGCCGTCGTCGCGGCGGCGCGAAGCGATCCTTCGACGCTGCTCGCTCAGCCGGTGCAACACCTCAGCCGGCTCCATGCTGCGCAACCGGTTGATGTACCAGCCGATTCTCATACGCGCTCCGCCAAGGTTTCGATTCTTATATACCATGCTGTCGAAAAGCCGCGCGACGGCAATCCTCCTTTTCCGATCCTGCGGTTAATATCTCCGACCATGATACGGAGAGTGGCGATGAGAAGGATGGCGTGGGTTGCAGCGTGGGTGCTCGGCATGGCGATAGCCGCCAATGCTGCGCCGATCCCGCTCCAGCGCGGCGTTGGCGTGCATGAATGGCTCAACTGGTCGCCGGTAGAGGACGATGGATCCTACAGTTGGCCGCCCTATCGCAGCGAGGAGGAGTGGCGCGCTGGACATAGGCCGCTCACCGATTGGCCGGATGGCGAAGTGTTTGCGCGCATTCGATCGATGGGCTTCGACTTTGTCCGGCTGAGCGTCGACCCGGGGCCTCTGCTTGCCAGCGAAGGCGCCAAACGGCAGCAGGCGCTGGACATACTTGCCGCAGCGGTCGAGCTGGTCACGTCGGTCGGCCTTAAGGTGGTTTTCGACCTGCACGGCGTCACCCAGGTTCCGGCCTACAGCATGGAGACGATCTATGACGGTGCCGACAGCGATGGCGTTGCCAGCTATCGCGAAATGGTTGTGGCGGTCGCCACCATGCTGGTCAAGGTTGGCACCGACAAGGTAGCCCTCGAGCCTTACAACGAGCCGGCATACTACCCCTGTGATTCGAGCGGCAGCGATGACTGGCAGCGGATCATGGCAGACACGGTCCGCGATATTCGCGCAGTCAGCAGCGGGCTCACCATCGTCGCAACAGGCGCCTGCGGCGGCAGCATTGCCGGGCTGGTCAATCTCACCCCGGGCTTTGACGATCCGAACCTCTACTACAGCTTCCATATGTATGAGCCGCACAGTTTCACGCACCAGCGGCCCGACGGGACAGGCGCCTTCGCCTCGGGCCTGCCCTGGCCGGCCGACCGCAGTACGCCCGAAAAGGTGACCGAAACCCTTAAGGCGCAGATGGACGCCGCCGGCCTGAGCCCGGTCGAGCAAATGATGAACATGGTCGCGGCGCGAGAAGCGATCGCCCGATATTTCGAGCACAATTGGGGCCCGAGCCAACTCGAGGCAAGCTTCCGTCAGGCGGTCGAGTGGGCCGAGGCGCACGGCATTCCAAGCCGGCGGCTCTTCATGGGTGAATTCGGCGCCATCCTCATGTCTGCGGACGGCCGCATGGGCGCGTTCGACGCTGACCGCCTGCACTATCTCACGGCGGTGCGCCAGCAGGCGGAGCGCTTCGCGATACCATGGTCTATCTGGGAATTCTCCAATCCCTATGGAATGACCGTCATCCGGCCCGAAGGGCCTGCGGTCCCGGACCAGGAGATGTTGCGGGCACTGGGCCTGCCATAGCCATTGCGCCTCTTGGCGGATGAGCAGCCGGGCGGCAACGCCGCCCACCTCGGTCTGCCTTCGTTAAAGAGCCGTAATGACCAGCATTCTTTGCTGGCCATCAATCACGCAACGGCAAGAGCCGTCACCGGCAACAACCGTCGGTGGCACTGCATGCAGGATCGGCAGAGCCTGATCGAACCAGTCAAGCTCAGCTTTGAACCACGTTGGCGGCTTTCTCCGCGCGGTCCGGTTCGTCGGCAACCAAGTGTTTAATACATTCATCGTAAACAGCGTCGCGAATACGCGCGCCCAGGGAAGAGATAATGTGCGGAATTGCCGGCTGGATCGGGCCGAGGGTCGAGAATCCACAAGATCGGGCCGCCAGAATGTCCAGCACATTGCGGCATCGTGGTCCCGATGCCGAAGGCATCGAGTTCTTGGACTTGAACACTGGCGAGAACCAATTGGCATTGGTGCACCGCCGGCTGGCGATTATTGACTTAAACGCCGAATCAAATCAGCCGATGCATATCGACGACGGCCGTCTCAGGATTATTTTCAACGGCGAAATATACAACTATATCGAGTTGCGCCAGGAACTGATCGGCCTCGGTCATCATTTTCGAACGCGCTCCGATACTGAGGTGCTGCTCAGAGCTTATGATCAGTGGCACTTATCCATGTTTGACCGATTAAGCGGTATGTTCGCTTTTGCGCTCTGGGATGCTCAGAGGCACGAATTGATCCTCGGCCGGGATCCCTTCGGCAAAAAGCCCCTCTACCTCATGCAAAGCGAAAAATTGCTGTCCTTTGCCTCAGAGATCAAAGCGTTGCTTTCATCGCAGCCAAATGCGCAGCAGCTCGATCTGGACGCTGTGCACGAGTATCTGCGCTGGCGTTACGTGCCTGGACCGCGCACGCTTTTTAAACAAATCCGCAAACTCAACCCCGGAAGCTATGCTGTTTGGTCGCAAGGGACCGTGACGGAAACGCGCTATTATTCGCCTCCAGATCAAACGGATCTGACCGAGGATATCGACGACGAAACCGCCAAGCGACGATTTCTGGAGCTGCTCGACCATTCCGTCGAGATCAGAATGCGCAGCGATGCACTCTTTGGCGCCTTTCTCTCCGGAGGCCTCGACTCGTCAGCGATCGTCGCCCTGATGACCAAGCACAGCGACAAGCCCATTCGTACATTTTCGGTCGGTTTCAGCGAACCGGCTTACAGTGAACTTCCATTCGCCCGACGCGTCGCCGATCATTTCAACACTGATCATTGCGAACTGGTCATTGAGGCGGACGACCTGATTGACCACCTGCCCAAGTTGATTCGCCATCTGGGGGCGCCTGTTTCACAAAGTTCGGACATTCCAATTTACCTGATGTCGGAGCGCGCCTCGCAGGACGTCAAGATGGTGCTCACAGGGGAAGGGGCCGACGAGATTCTCGGCGGGTATCCCAAACATCGCGCAGAGTCACTGGCTGGAATCTACCGGTCGCTCGTTCCAGCCTTGCTCCACAACAACGTCCTCGCCCCTCTGATACGCGCCATGCCTGGCGCATCGGCCAAGTTCGATACATTTGCCCGAAGCGCTGGTGAAAGGGACTTTGCCACCCGGATGATCTCCTGGTTTGGAGCCATGACAGCGCGGGAACACGGTCGTCTCATCGGTGCGCCTGCCAATTGCCGCAATGAACGCAACGACTTCCCGTTCTCCTCGAGCGCGAAGGCATCCCATCTTCGCCGCGCGCTGTTTTTCGATCAGTCATCGTGGTTGCCTGACAATCTCTTGGAACGAGGCGACCGGATGATGATGGCCGGTTCAATCGAAGGAAGAATGCCGTTCCTCGATCGCGATCTGGTTGCGTTCGTCAGCAAATTGCCCGATCGCTACAAGGTGGGTTGGCGGAAGGGTAAGCTGATCTTGCGCAACAGCATGGCCAACATGCTTCCTGAGGAAATTCTCAACCGCCGCAAGGTCGGGTTCAAGGTGCCCGTCGCCGAATGGTTTCGCGGGTCGATGAGGAACTACGTGCACGACCATCTTTGCTCCTCTCGTTCAGTCGTTCGCAGCTATTTGAGCGCGAAATACCTTGATCAAATCGTCTCGGAGCACACCAAGGGTGCCGCAAACCACGAAAAGCTAATATGGGCGCTGTTGAATTTGGAGATATTCCATCGCGAATTCGCGCTTGGAGCGCCGCAGTGACGCCAATGGGATCAATATCGCGCTCGACCCGCAGCTGCTCGTCTTAGGCTCATCTGCGCACTCAAGCGACGGCGCGCAAGCTCAGCGTCCACGTTTACAGGATAGCGTCAGCGCTCGACCGGTTGAGCCTTTAACGCCACCGACCTCCAGATGTCGCAGATCGCACCGACGAACGGTGCGAGCTCAAGCCGTTCCCGATGCACGGCCATCGCGGCAGCACCAAGCCCGGCTCTCAATGCCGGATTCTCGACCAGCCGTGTCAGCGCCTCGGTCAACGCCGCAACATCGCCGGGCGGCACCAGCAACCCGGATTGCTCGTTGGTGATGATGTCCTCCACGGCGCCGACAGGCGTCGTCACTACCGCGAGACCTGCAGCCATGCCTTCGATGACCGAGACGGGCAGGTTTTCGGCAAAGGAGGGCAGCACCAGAATGTCCCCCGAAGCGATCAGCGAAGCGACCTCGTCAGGCCCGACCCAGCCAGGAAAGGTAATGCGCTCGGCAAGGCCCAGTTCGGCCGTTCTCATCCGTGCGGCCTCGACGTCGCCATCGCCGGCGATCGTGGCGCGCCAACTCTTGATCGGCTCCATGCGGTGCAGTGCATCCAGCAATTGCGGGACGCCCTTACGGTCGCCGATGCGGCCAAGGAACAGGATATGGACATGATCGCCGCCACCGACATGCGGCAAGGATGGAACCGCCGTGGCGTTGGGAACGATGACAATCTTGCCGGCCGCCCCCGGTGCCCGGCTGGCGACGAAGTCGCGCCAAAGCCCGCCCAAGACGATCACCCGACCGGCACGCTCGAACAGAGCTTCGATGCGGCGGCTGATGAAACCGCGATCGTCTTTCCAGAATGTCTCATACTGCGCCCCATGCAAGTGCAGGACATAGGGTATCGACAGCAGCCGTGCGCAGGCGGCGATCACCATCTTGCGATAGGTGCTGCCGGAGACTGATATATTGATGTGAACGATATCGGCGCGCGTCGCCAAACGTGCCGCGAGCATCCGCAAGCAAAAGTCAACCATATAGAAAATCGAAAGCCCGACGTGCCCCGAGCCGCGGCTGGCAAGGAAGCGTACATCGATGTCGGCGATCTCCTGCCGCTCGAACTCCTGCTTCAGCGCCCCCATGATGCGGTCGATGCCTCCCTGCCCCGAAACGCCCGAGGGCGTCGCGACAAGGACGTGGACTTTTCGATTGTGAACCAGACGCTGCAACATGACTCCATTTCGGAACGACAAAGCAAAGGTTTCAAATAGAGTTTACGACGAATCCGTTAGTTCAAACTGAATCTGTTCACCCTTTGCCGCCATCGCGCTGGATTTTCCGCCGGTCGACGGTTAATCGAAGGTGAATTTCCCCGGGGACACCCCTTTGCTGCTGCGCTCCACGCTCATCTATGCCCCGGCGATCCTGCTGACACGGATTTCCGCGCTGCTCCTGCTGGTCATCGTGACGCGGTTGATCGATCAGACCGAGTATGGCCTGCTGACCCTGGTGGTGACCGTCGGCGAAATGACCGACGTTGCCGTCACCAACTGGCTGCGCATCGCTTTGCTCAGGCTTGGCGGCAAAGGCGACGTCAGCCGCGGCAGCCTGATGCTGGCCGGGCGGGTGTTGCTTGCCAGCACGGCCGTGGCGCTGATCATATCCGTGGCCGCCTCCGCAGTGATCGTGCCGGAGCGCTGGATCGAGTTCGCGATCGCAGTCTGCAGCTATCTGATCGCCGGATCCATCGGCCGCTTTGCGTTGACAGTGCTGCAGATGCAGCAGCGTCATTCGGTCTATTCGATGCTCGAGTTCCTGCGCGCCGTGCTGCAACTCGCGCTGCCGATCGGCGCCATCGTCATGTTTCAAGATTCGTTTCTGACGGTATCGCTCGGCTCGAGCCTCGGCGTACTGATTGCCGGTATCGTGGCGGGCCTAATGGCATCCCGACGCGTCGTTGCCGGTCCGCCCCGTTTCGCCCAAAAGGAGTTCTTCGTCCTCGGCGTGCCCCTGGTCATCATGGCGCTGGTAGGCTTCGGCCTGCACAGCGCCGAGCGTGTGTTCCTCAAGATCTATTACGATGCCGGCGCAGTGGCGATCTTCGCCGCAGCCTATGCACTGGCCCGCCAGCCGATCGATATGGTCGCCAACTCCATCAACATGGGCGCCTTTCCCGAGGTGGTCAGCCGGTTCGACGACG
Organism: Mesorhizobium sp. M1312; assembly: GCF_040318115.1. Lineage (NCBI taxonomy): Bacteria > Pseudomonadati > Pseudomonadota > Alphaproteobacteria > Hyphomicrobiales > Phyllobacteriaceae > Mesorhizobium > Mesorhizobium sp. M1312. The sequence goes on from NZ_JAMYLQ010000007.1 coordinate 83,093, forward strand.
ACGGTCCTGCGGCATCGGGCCGGCTGCTGTCGCAATTGATGGCCTTGATGATGCGCCTTTGCCTGCCGGTTGCAGCGATGCTGGTCGCACTCAGCAGCGACATCACGCAGCTCCTGCTGCCCGCCGAATATCACGGCCGTTTCGGCCTGCTCTTTCCGATCATCGCCTTCAGCGTGCTGTGTGCCAATCTCGCGAGCTTCGTCTATGGCACCGTGGTGCATGCGCACAAGCGGCCTTGGCTGCTGATCATCGCCAATTCCTTCGGCTCGGTGGCGACAATCGCACTGTCCGTGCTGTTGATCCCTCCGATGGCGGAGGTCGGCGCTGCGTTGGCGCTAGCGGGCGGATCGCTGGCAGGCCTTTTAGCCTGCATCATCATCAGCGAGCGGCTCACGCCGGTGCCGGTGCCATGGCGCGACATCGGCGTTTCGGTCGTCATCTCGCTCAGCACCGGGCTGGCCGCCAGCCTTGCCAGCGCTCTACTCGGCGATATGCCAGCCATCTTCCCGCTCGTCGCGGGTGGCACCGCCGGCGCGGTGGTTTTCTTCGGGCTGACCTGGCTGTTTTATCCCGCCGCCGCGATGCAATTCGTAGCCAAGCTGAGGGCGCGTTTACGGCTCGCATAGACCCGCGATGGTATCTTGAATCTGGGTGCCGTGGTCCTGAAAAGCGGTTCCCGGCGTCGGACCGATGCTGCAGCCCCAGGCGGCCGCCCCGTTTGTTGGGGTAATCGTTACTTATAGATCGACCTTTCGACGTCCCCGACGATCCCATAACTCCCGGCACAGCAGCGCTGCGTAGGCAGTGTTGGTGTCATAGTAACGGCGCCACAAGCGTCGCGGCTCCTGTGCCACGCGAAACAACCACTCCAGACCGGCCGCTTGAACCAGTTTTGGCGCCCGGGCAACCTTGCCGCCATAGACATCGAAACTGCCGCCCACGCCCATGACTAAACTCGGGGTGAGTTCGTCACGATAGCGCTTGAGAAAGCGCTCCTTGCGCGGCGTCGGCATCGCCACCAACAGGCAGTCGGCCCCCGAAGCGTTGATCGCCTCAACGAGGCCGGCCTCGTCTTCCGGCTTGAAATAGCCATTGCGCATAGCAGCGACGACGAGGCCCGGATGTTCCCTGGCAAGTCGCATTCTAACCGCATCGAGAACGGATTGTTCGGCGCCCAGGAGGAAGGGCTTGAAACCACGATTCGCGCAGAGGCTCAGCAGATTGATCATGATGTCGACACCCGCTACCCGCTCAGGAAGCGCGACGCCGCAAAGACGCGCCCCCCAAAGCACGCCGATGCCGTCGACGTTAATCACATCCGCCGTCGCAACATCTTCCCGCAGCTCGGTATTGTTGCGCATGTTCACAAGCTTGGCGACATTCACGACCACATGATGCAGCGGCCGCCGCAGGGTCATCGCCTCATCGGCAATGGCCAGCGTCTCGGCCATGGTCAACGCATGGATCGGCGCGCCAAGGAATTCCCGGCGCCGTGACGCCAACAGGCGATGCTGCGACCATGCTGGGTCGTGCGCGTTCATGCGGCCTCCTCTGCACTTGCAGGAAGTGCCAGGTGTTCGAGCGCTGATTTCTTGCCTTCGATGCGGGCGTCGGGCTTGCGTGCCTTGCGCCAGGTCCACAAACCCCTTGTGTCGATGAGCTTCTTGTCCTTGAGCGCTTCGGGATCAACCAGATTGAACTGCCGATGGTCGACCAGCAGGACGACGATATCGCACTGGTCGATGGCGGAAAGCGCATCGGTGAAGACGATGCCTTTGCCCTCGAGTTCATGCGGCAGCCTATGTGTGTTGGGTTCGGCCGCGATGATCTTCAGGTTGGGAATATCTGACAAAAGTTTCACCACCTCGACAGCCGGACTCTCGCGCATATCGTCGATATTGGCTTTGAAGCTGAGGCCAAGACAAGCGATCGTCTGCTTGCGGGAAGGATCGAGGAGGGCTTCTATATCCCTGACCACCGACAGGGGACGCTCGGAATTGATCCGACGTGCCGAAGCCATCAGCCGCGTGCTGTTGGGCGCGGCGTCGATGATAAAATACGGGTCGACGGCAATGCAGTGGCCGCCAACGCCCGGGCTCGGCTGCAGGATGTTCACGCGGGGGTGCCGGTTAGCGAGATCGATCACCTCCCAAACGTTGAGCGAAAGATCCTGGCACACTGCCGCAAGCTCGTTGGCAAAGGCGATATTGACGTCGCGGAACGCGTTCTCGGTCAGCTTCACCAGTTCCGCGCTTTCGGCCTGGGTCGTGAACAGGTCGCCGGCAACAAAGGTTGAATAGAGTGCCGCGGTGCGTTCCGACGACTTGCGCGAAAGTCCGCCGATCGAGCGATCGTTGTTGATCAACTCGGTAAGGACCTTTCCCGGCAACACGCGCTCGGGCGAATAGGCGACCAGGACATCGGCCTCTTCGCCATGCACCAGAGGAAATTTGAGATCGGGCCGCAACTCGGCAAGCAGTCCCGTCATGATGCGCGTCGTGCCGACCGGCGACGTCGATTCCAGCACCACAAGGTCTCCCCGCTTCAGCACGGAGGCGATGCTTCGTGCCGCCGCGAGCACATAGCTCACGTCAGGCTTGTGGTCCTCGGTCATCGGGGTCGGCACTGCGATGACAAAGGCGTCCGCCGGCTGCGGCGTACTGAAAGCCCTAAGCTTGCCGTTGGCTACAACCTTCTGGATCAAACCATCGAGGTCCGGCTCGACGATATGGATTTCGCCGCGATTGACCTTCTCGACCACCGCTTCGTTGACGTCGACACCAATGACGTCGAGCCCACGACTGGCGAAGATGGCACAGGTCGGCAGGCCGATATAGCCCATGCCGATAACGGAAACGGTCTTGATCTCAGCCATGATACAGCAATTCCTCAACGATCCGGTTACTGGCCCGGCCATCGCCATACGGGTTGTGTCTTTCCGCCATGCCGCGATACGCGGCCTGATCGTCGAGCAGGCTGTTGGCATTCGACAGGATTTTTTGGATATCGGTGCCGACGAGACGGGCGGTACCCGCCGCGATCCCCTCGGGCCGCTCGGTATTCTCGCGCATCACCAGCACCGGCTTGCCGAGCGAAGGCGCTTCTTCCTGCACGCCGCCGCTATCGGTCAGCACCAGGTAGCTCTGCTTCTGAAGGAACAGGAACGGCAGATAGTCCTGCGGGTCCACGAGGTGGATGTTCGGCACGCCGCCCAGTTCTGCGTTGACCACCGAGCGCACATTGGGGTTGGGATGGACCGGATAGACGATCTGCACGTCCTCGCGCATTGCCAGCCCCTTCAGCGCCGTACAGATACGATGGATGCCGCCGTCGAAATTTTCACGGCGATGACCGGTGACGAGGATCATTTTCTTGGCGGGATCGAGGAAGGGGAAATGGGCTGCGAGCCTCGCGCTCATCAGCTTGTCGGCGTCGATCGCGCCGGAAAAATGCAACAGCGTGTCGATCACCGTGTTGCCGGTCACGAAGATGGTGTTCGCAGCCTTTCCTTCGGCGATGAGATTGTCGCGCGCCTGGATAGTCGGCGCAAAATGCCAGGTCGCGATATCGCCGGCAATCTTGCGGTTCAGTTCCTCAGGAAAGGGAGAGTTGATATCGTGGCTGCGCAATCCTGCCTCGATATGGGCGACCGGGATGCGCTTGTAGAAGGCAGCCAGAGCCGCAGTCATCGCCGTGGTCGTATCGCCCTGCACGAGGACGATATCGGGCATCGCCTTCTCCAGCACTTCGGCCATGCCCAGCAGCACGCGCGAGGTGACGTCGAACAATGTCTGGCCGGGCTGCATGATGTTGAGATCGTGATGCACCGGCAGGCCGGTCAGTTCGATGACCTGGTCGACCATCTCGCGATGCTGGCCGGTGATGCATGTCTCGGTAATAAAACCCGGATGGGCAAGCGCGGCGCGCACCACCGGAAAGCATTTGAGCGCCTCCGGCCTCGTGCCGAACACGATCAGCAGTTTTTGCCTGGACGGCAGTTTCGGATGTGAAAGGACGTTCATTGCTGATCCTGGTCGCCAGAAGGCGTCGCGACCTGCTGATTATTGGCCACAAGAGCTATAATAGCGGCAGAAGCCGCCCCCGTGACCTTAAATCCTAATATATGATTAACAGCCAAGCCCGCGTTCTCCCCGGTAACTCTTATGAAAGCCTAAACCGATAGGTATCCTGGCACAGTAGTCTTGAAAAAGAACATATTCGATTGACTAATATTTTAATTATCGGCCACACCGTCGGATCTCGGCGCTGGGAAAATGAGCTTCTGGTGCGGTTGAACGCAGCTGGTCACGTGGTTTCGAGTTGCCGCGCGCCTGCGCCTGCGCCGATCGCACGCGGACTGGATACCGTGCTGGCGATCGAGAGCCGACGCTTCGGTCCCTCATTGGCAAGCCGCTCCGAGTCGTTGCCGTCTGGCGGTTCCGGCCCAGCCGACCTCGTAATCGATCTCACCGGCACTGCCGCACGACGAGGCACGCCGGTTCTGACGCTCGAATTTTGCGGCCATAGCACCTTCCCCGCCGGTGTGGCCGAGATGCTGGCGAGCGGGCGATTGCCCGAACTTGCCGTTCGCCTCGATGGGACCACAGTCGCCCGGGGACGACCGATGATCAGCGACCGGCTCTGGCTGTCTCGCAGCTGCAACGACCTGCTCGCTGGGGCCATCTCGCTGGTTGCGCAAAGTGTCGCCCGTTTTTCCGCGGGCGAACTTGTGCCGATTGCCGATAACCCGGCGCCGATCCTGAGGAACGGCGGTATTGTCCGGCACTATCTGCCCTTTTTCTGCAGGGGGTTGGTCGATCGCGCCGTGCAAAAACTCAGACTTGGACGGCGCCCCTTCTATTGGCAGGTCGCCTATCGGCTGATCGACGGGCCAGGTGTCGCCGAAAGCGGGCAACTCGACGGTACGCCATTCACCGTCCTCCCGGACGATGGCCAGCGATTCTATGCCGATCCATTCGTCCTTGAGCGCGATGGCCGCCACTATCTGTTTGTCGAGGAATTTCCGTACGCTACGGGTCGCGGCGTGATTTCTGTCGCCGAGTTGGGCGACGATGGCACCTTCGGTGTGCCGAGGGTGGTCCTGGAGGAAGCGCACCACCTGTCGTATCCGCAGGTGTTCGCGCAGGCCGGCGAAATTTTCATGATTCCTGAAAGTGGGGCGGCGCGCGAGCTTGTGCTCTACCGCGCAGCACAGTTTCCCGATCGCTGGGTACGCGACACCGTGCTGATGACGGACAAGGATTTCAATGACGCCACGCTGCTCGAATCGGATGGGCGCTTCTGGCTGTTGGGGACGGAGCGGTTCGGTTACGGCAGCGCGTCGGATACGATGACGGTCTATTCCGCACCCTCGCTGCGCGGGCCGTGGGTTGCGCATGCGCTCAATCCCATTGCCGTCGATCACTCGGCCGCTCGGCCCGGCGGCGCCTTTATCCGCCAGGGCGATGCTCTGGTGCTGCCGGTGCAAAACGGGTCGAGAGCCTATGGCGGCGGTCTCGGGTTGATGCGACTGGATCGGCTTGACGAACTCGATGTCCGTTTTGCGCCGCCCCGCCCGATCGGCCCGGGACCGGCATGGGCCCGCGCGGGCATTCACACGCTCAACCGCGCAGGCTGTGTCGAGGTTGTGGATAGCGCCGGCTGACGCGTCTGGAGCCTGTGCTTATCCGAGCCGATCCGGTTTCGGCTCGGATGCAGCCACAGCCGACGATGCGCTCTTCGGCCGGTTTCTATACGGCGCGTTTCTATAGGCAAGCAGCAGCACCACGATAATCGCGATCTCCGGCGATTTTGACGAGAGCGCGTTGTTCGACAGCGCAGCAAGCAAGAACGTTATCGTACCGATCCATGCCGGCAGCGGCGCCCCGCGCAGCAGCCGAAAAATGAACCAGAATACCAGCATGATGAAGAGCACGGCTATGGGCAAGCCGAAGAGCATGATGATGACCACCGGCGCGCTCTCGATGTAGGGCAGATGCAGCTTCTCGTTGACGATCGCCAGCAGGTCGTCGACGTTCATGCCAAACAGGATGTCTTTCCAGCTAACAAGTCCGAACACCTGGTAGATCGTCACCCGAGCCATGAAATTTTCGTCAAAGATCGTGTTGCCGAATCGGTTCAGCAGTCCGCCCGAAAACAGTATGGCCACCAGCACTGCGCCAGCCGCCAGCGCGAACAGCAGTACGACAGACTTGGCCTGCCGCTGATGCTTGAGGGTCAGGCGCGGCCAAGGCACGAACATCAGCAGAATGAGGGTTTCTCCGGCAGCGAGCATCAGGGCGGCGCGGGCGCCTGATGCAGCACAGCCGACGAGCAATACGAAGATCGCCAGCACCCGCACCCATATGCGCCAGTGCGTCAGCGGTACGAATCCGATGACTGTGGCGCAGAGCGCACCTAGGGCCAGCGGGTGCGCCGATAGGCCGATTGGCCTGAACTGCAGTTCGTTGAGACCGTAAGGCAGAAATCGATGTTGAGTCACCGCCTCGATCGTGCCCATTACAGCGCTGAGGATCACCATCCCAAGCACGACGTCGCCCAACGCCCGCCGCACTTGCGCGTTCAAGGCCAGCATCAACAGGCCTGCGGCGCCCGCCACCAGATAGGTATCGATGATGAACCCCGAGGAGCCCGCGCGGCCGGTGATGAACAGATACGGCACCAGCGCGAAAATCAGCGCAGAATAGAGCATCAAAGCCTTGAATATTCCAATTTCGTCGCCTTGCAGCAGAAACGGCCGGCTGAAAAGAACGAACGGAAGCAGCAGAAAGATAGCATAGGTGCCGAAATGCAGTTTCTCGTAGAATGAACCCCCGTCGGCAGTATAGTCGACGACCATGTTCATAATCTGCGGTGACACCGTGAAGCGGAGCAGGAACGCGAACGCAGCGCATAGGAAAAACAGAAGCGACAGCGCGTTCTGACGGCGCGCCTGGCTGGACAACAATCGTTCCGATGCGGCAGCGGGATAGCTCATGGCCCATCCAAGTGGTGGTATTCAAACGGCATTCTGGCCAACGAGATCCATTCAAAGGTCCGCCGAACGGACGCGGCGTGTGACTCGGCAAAATATGCCAACTTGGAAAATGAGATGTTAACGATCTTTCTGTAGTGCTGGCCCGCGTAGCGAATAACAAGAGTTAGCACCATGTCCGCCGCTTCCGGCACAACCCCTCCCTCTGCAGCGGATTCCGATATCAGCGCACTCGAGCGGATCGCCAATGCGCGGCGCGCCAGCAGGGCAAGGCTGCAACAGGATGCCCCAGTCATGGCACGCACCTCCGGCCGTGTTACTCCGCAGACATCCGAGCCTATCCCGACGGTGACGCTTGACAAGATCGGCGATTTTCTTGAGCTCGATTTTCGACGCCTGTTTGTCTGGCTGCGTGCCGGGCTCGTCGTGGCATTGATGCTGGCGGTGGCCGGCGGCGTCATCGGCGCCGCCTACGGGTTGCTGAGCAAACAGCGTTATACCGTTACGATGGAAATCCTCATCAATCCCGCCAATTTGCAGGTTGTGGAAAACGATCTCTACTTGCAACCGGGCCAGGTCGATAGCCAAATACTTAACGCGCGCAGCAAGCAGCGCATCTTGACCTCGGGCAACGTGCTTGCACGTGTAGTGGACGAACTCGGTCTAGCCAACGATCCGGAGTTTTTCGACCCGGACCAGAGCGCCTCCACATCTGGCGCTGCAGCAAGTGGCGCCAAGTCCGATCCGAAGCTAATCGCCCAGAAAAGCCTGGCGGAGCGGGTCAGCGTCGCTGCAGATGAAACGTCGTTCGTCACAACCCTCTCGGTATCGGCAGAAACCACCGGCAAGGCGATCCTGATCTCGCAAGCCATAGTCAAGGCCTTCCAGGAAGAACTGGCCAAGGCCGAAGCTGCTGGTGCCGGCCGTGCCGCAGCTGCTCTTGAGGGCCGGCTCGGCCAACTCAAGCGCGACGTGCAGGCCGCCGAAGAGAAGGTCGAGAGCTACAGGCGCAGCCACAATCTGTCCTCCACCAATGGCCAGCTTGTCAGTTCGCAGACGATGACGCAGCTCAATAGTGAAATTGGAGAGGCGCAATCGCGCGTTATCGCTGCGCAGGCAAGTTACGACGCCTTGGTTGCTTCCAGTGTCAATGGAGCCAATCCTGACCCAGCGGTTTCGGCAGCACTCGCAGCACTGCGCGACAAGGCAAACGGGCTGCGCCAGCAGATCGATTCACAGTCGATGACCTTTGGTCCGCGCCACCCGACGATTGTCCGGCTGAGGACAGAATTCGAAACCGTCAGTTCTCAACTTAGGGCGGAGTTCGCCCGCACGGTCGGCACGGCAAAAGCCAACCTGGATAAGGCCAACGCCTCGTTGGCTTCTCTCAACGCCAAGATGAACGATCTGAAGAGCAATGTTTTCACCGACAGCGAGTCCCAGGTCGCCCTGCGTGAGCTTGAACGCGATGCCGCCTCGAGGAGGACGGTCTATGAAAGCTTCCTGTCTCGCGCGCGCCAAATCACCGAGCGCGAGCAGATCGACACCACCAATGTACAGGTGATTTCGACCGCGGTGCCGCCAAAGGGGCGGTCGTGGCCGCCCCGCACCCCGCTCACGGCAGCTCTGGGAGCTTTCGCTGGCTTCGCTCTAGGCATGCTGCTCGCCATTGCCATGGGCATCGTGCGCGACATGCGCCAGCCGCCGAACCGATCAGGCGTCGGCATCAGCCGAGCCTGAATCCAGGCATGGCGAAGCGCATTGTTTTTCACATTGCCAGCCTCAGGGGCGGCGGCGCCGAGCGTGTCTTCGTCCTCATGGCGAATGAGTTGGCATCGCGTGGCCACGATGTCATACTTTTTACCTGGAACGCCGAAGGACCCAACGCGGCGCTGCGCTCCCCTGCCGTGCATCTGGTCGATTTGGACCTTCCTATCCGGGGCGAGGGTTACGGCAAATCGGCTACGCTGAAAGGCATCGTGCGAAGCGCAAGTTTTTTCAGCCGTCTTGACCCGCATGCGGTCTATAGCGCCCCCGAATTTGCCAATCTGGTCGTGGCGCTGGCGCTTCTCTTGGCGCGAAGCCGAGCGCGGTTCTTTCCAAGTTTCCACGCAGCGGCCTCACTGCCTTCCAGCAGCCTCGGCGCGAGAATAGCGGTCTGGCTTTCCGCGCTAGTTGCAGCGCGCGCAACCAAAGCCATCGCCGTCTCAGTGGGTGTCGGACGCGATATTGTGGCCCGCGGCTTCCCCAAATCCAAGGTTGTCGTCATCAACAACCCGCTGCCGCCGGCTGCGGCGCCACAGGAAGATTCCTATGGCTGGCAGACCAGGCTGGCGACGATGGGCGATGCCCCGGTCATCGCCACCGCCGGACGCCTGGTGCCGGTCAAGGATCACCGGACTTTGCTCCAGGCCTTCGCTCTCCTGCGCGCCGGCCGCCGCGCTCGGCTTGTCATCTTCGGCGAAGGTCCGCTGGCTGCTGAGCTGCGCACCTATGCCCAGGAATGCGGGATCGGCGCGGATGTGCTCTTTGCGGGCTACGTTAATGATCCCGCAGCCTGTTATGCCGCAGCCGATCTGTTCGTCCTTACGTCGACGAGCGAGGGCTTTGGCAATGTTCTGGTCGAGGCCATGGCTGCTGGTGTCACGGTAGTCTCCACAGATGCGCCACATGGCCCGCGCGAGATTCTCGGTGACGGTCGTTTCGGCGCCTTGGTGCCGGTCGGCGATGCCGCGGCCCTGGCAAAGGCGATGGCTGAGATGCTGGACCACCCCACTTCTGCCGCCATCCTGAAAAGCAGGGCAGCGGATTTCGAAGTTGAAAAGATCGGGGATCTGTACGAAGCGCTGCTCTAATGCATGTCGCCCAAAGGTGCGCAGCGGTTTTGGGACAACGACATGCATAAAAACAGGAACTTAAAGCGCGTCGCATGAATCTCTCAGAGGCGACGCGCTTTAGCCAGAAACTTCGCGCTGGTGTTCGTTGATGCAGCCGCTATCGCCATTCGCATCGATCGTTGGCCGGTACAGGCCCGAGCAGGATGGGGTGTCAGATACATCGGAATCTGATAGCAGCCGATGAAGAGTAGCAGCGGGTCGGTCACCGCGGCGGGAAGCGCGGGGTGCAGCCGCATGGCGATTCCTTTTTAAAGAGGTGTTCGAATGAGACATGTGTGGCGTTGGTTCGGCCCGGTCGACAAGGTGACGATCGCGGATGCGCGTCAAGCCGGGGCGCAAGGCATCGTCTCGGCGCTTCACCACGTTCCTCACGGCGCCGTCTGGCTGCCCGCCGAAATCGAAAGACGCCAGCGCGAAGTCGCGTCTTTGCCGGATGGAAGCGCAAGCGATCTGAACTGGGAGATTGTCGAAAGCCTGCCGGTTTCCGAAGCGATCAAGACGCAGGTCGGCGAATGGCGCAGCCATATAGAAAACTACAGGATATCGCTGGAAAACCTGGCGCGGGCCGGCATTTCGGTCATCTGCTACAATTTCATGCCCGTGCTCGATTGGACCCGCACCGATCTCGCCTGGCGCCTGCCGCATGGCGGCACCACCATGCGCTTCGATCTGACCGACTTCGCCGCATTCGACATCCATATCCTGAAACGCCACGGGGCGCTCAGCGATTACACACCGGAGATCGCCTCCGAGGCGGAGCGCCGATATGCGCAGATGGATGACCGTGCGCGGAAGATCCTGGCAAGAAGCGTCAATTCCGGCCTGCCCGGCTCGACCGAGGACACCTCTCTCGAGGGTCTCGAGGCTCAACTGTCAAGTTACGACCGCATCGACGCAACCACCCTGCGCCGGCATTTCGTCGATTTCCTGGCGGAGGTCGTGCCTACGGCCGAACGCCTCGGCCTGCGTCTCTGCTGCCACGCCGATGATCCGCCGTTCCCACTGCTGGGCCTGCCGCGCATCATGTCGACCGAGGCCGACTACAGGTACATTCTGGACGCAGTCGACAGCCCGGCCAACGGCGCGACACTGTGCACGGGATCGCTCGGCGCAAGACCCGATAATGATCTGCCCGGCATGATCGGGCGGATGGGGTCAAAAATCCACTTCGCGCATCTGCGCAATGTGCGCAAGGAAGCGGCCGGCACTCCTTGCTCGTTCCACGAGGACGAGCACCTTGCCGGTGACACCGACATGGTGGCGGTGGTGGCGGCGCTGCTCCACGAGGAAGCGCGGCGTAAGAAGGAAGGACGCCAGGACGCCGTCATCCCGATGCGCCCCGACCATGGCCAGGATATCCTCGATGACCTGACGCGGGGGGCCCAACCCGGCTATCCGGCCATCGGTCGGCTTAAGGGATTGGCCGAACTCCGCGGCGTCGAACATGCCATTCGCAACTCGGCAAGAACTTAGTTCGCTGCGGGTCGGCCTCGCCTCCCGGCGCAGTTCAATGAGCGGCAATGGTTTCCAAAGCAGTTCGGCGCGGAAGCCGTCCGAAATTAAATTATTCGCCAGGCATCGCCACGGCTTCCGTGATTGTCGTTAGCTGCTGGGTTCGGAAATAGCGTGCAGCTTCCCCTTGGCGTTCACTTCGTACATCGTAGTGCCATCGACAAAAACCTTCTGGCAAACCCATTTACCCTTAGGTGTTTTTTCTGCGCAGCTAGTGTCACCTCTTACCACCCAGTCGTTTTCGAACTTCCCCTTTTGACCCTTATATTCGAATGTACCTTTTACTTTCTTCGTGTTCCAGTTCCAGTTGGTGGTTGCAGTGATCGGCGCGTCGGCGTCAACGATTTTCACGTTGAACTTCTTGCCATCTAGAAATTCTGGTATCTGATCACCCGTCAACTGCTTGGCGCTCTTTGGCATCTCCTCAGCTTGGGTAGCGGCTGAGCTTAAGGAAAGAGTCGACGCAAGCACTACGATGTAAACACGCTGCATAACTTCCTCCCACGAAAGGAACGACACGACAGGTAAATCCTGGTTTGTGCAGAGCAGATAAACGCAGACCCTGGCCTGACGCATGGTGCGTATGCAGGTTGATACTCTAGAGGAAGGGCACAGGCGGTCCGCAACCAGTACTCGCTAACATTCCATCGAATTCGACCATTGGGCGCTCCGCAGCGGGCCACCGGCTAGATGGCACCTTTTCACCCATTTGCGCGGACTTGTGTATAATGGCGGCTTGCGGCTTGAGTCCGATTGCAATCCGCTGGGTTACGCTCGTTATTGGTCCACCCGCAGCCGGTGTTGAAAAGAACTCCAGGAGGCGGTTGGGAATTCATATCCTGGGAGGAAATCACGATGAGAAAGTTCGCCGCCGTTCTGGCCGCCGCCGCAGCCGTCACGCTGTATTCGTTCGCCGCGGGCGCGCAAACCTATCCCGAACGCACCATCACCGTCGTGGTGCCGTTTTCGGCCGGCGGTCCGACCGACACGGTCACGCGCCTCGTCGCGGAAGCCATGTCGAAGGATCTCGGCCAGCAGATCATCGTCGAGAATGTCGGCGGCGCCGGCGGCACACTGGGCGCCGGCCGCGTCGCGAACGCCGAGCCAGACGGCTATACGCTGCTCCTCCATCACATCGGCATGGCGACAAGCGCCACGCTATATCGAAAGCTCGCATACGACACGCTGAACAGCTTCGAATATGTCGGCCTCGTCACCGAGGTGCCGATGACCATCGTCGGCCGCAAGGACCTCGAGCCGACAGATCTGAAGGGGCTGGTCGACTACGCCAAGGCCAACAAGGACACGGTCACCGTCGCCAATGCCGGTATAGGCGCGGCCTCGCATCTGTGCGGCATGCTGTTCATGAGCGCCATCGGCACGCCGCTGGTCACCGTGCCATACAAGGGCACCGGCCCGGCCATGACCGATCTTCTCGGTGGCCAGGTCGACATCATGTGCGACCAGACGACCAATACCACCAAGCAGATCCAGGGCGGCACGATCAAGGCCTACGCCGTCACCTCGCCGGAACGCCTCGATGTTCTGGCGGACGTCCCGACGACGACGGAAGCCGGTCTCCCGGAGGTGCAGGTCGGCATCTGGCACGGCCTCTATGCGCCTAAGGGCACGCCAGCCGAGGTCACCGAGCGCCTGTCGAAGTCGCTTCAGGTCGCGCTGAAGGACCCGAACGTCGCCGCCCGCTTCGCCGAGCTCGGCACCAAGCCGTCGTCCGACGCCGACGCGACGCCGGCCGCGCTGAAGGCCAAGCTGGAGGGCGAGATCGCGCGCTGGAAGCCGATCATCGAAGCCGCCGGCCAGTACGCCGACTGAGGTTTCGAAACGGGGCGCCCACCGGCGCCCCGTTCGCTTCGGCCGCGTTTTCGCACTGCACCGGGCGCCCGCGGCGCGGGCCTGGGAGGACGACATGAAACCTTTCACAATCGACACGACCAACGGCATATGCGCCGCGCTGTTCATCTTTCTCGGCGGATTTTTCGCGTTGCAGTCGCTCGGCCTCGAAATCGGCACCGCCTTCCGCATGGGACCGGGCTATTTCCCGCTGGTCCTGGCGATCGTGCTGATCCTGCTTGGCGCCGTCATCCTCATCGAAGCGGTGCGCTTCGAGAGCGAACCGATCGGGCATATAGCCTGGCGCGGCATGCTGTTCATCCTACCTGCCCCGATCTTCTTCGGCCTGACCGTGCGCGGCCTCGGCTTCATCCCCTCGATCTTCCTGACGGCGCTGATCGCATCCTTTGCCAGCGGCCGCATGAGGCCGCTGACCGCGCTCGTGCTCTCCGCCGGCCTGACGCTGTTTGCGTTCCTCGTCTTCAGCTATGCGCTCGGCCTGCCGTTCCGGCGCTTCGGCCCGTGGCTGCCCTCTTGGCTGGTGTTGTGAGGGGCTGAACATGGAACTCCTCAACAATCTCGCGCTCGGCTTTTCGACGGCCACGTCGCTGGCAAATCTCGGCTTCTGCCTGATCGGCGTCCTTCTCGGCACGCTGATCGGCGTCCTGCCCGGCATCGGCGCCACTGCAACCATCGCCATGCTCTTGCCGATCACCTTCCAGATCGGCGACCCGGTCTCTTCCCTCATCATGCTGGCCGGCATCTATTACGGCGCGCAGTATGGCGGCTCGACCACCGCCATTCTCATCAATATGCCCGGAGAATCCTCGTCCGCCGTCACCGCGATCGACGGCTACCAGATGGCCAAGAACGGCCGCGCCGGGGCGGCACTCGCCATCGCGGCGATTGGCTCGTTCTTCGCCGGCACGGTGTCGACCTTCCTCGTCGCCATCTTTGCCCCGCCGCTGACGGCGATCGCGCTGGAATTCGGCGCAGCCGAATATTTTTCGCTGATGATCGTCGGCCTTGTCTCATCCGTCGCGCTCGCCCACGGCTCGATTGTCAAGGCGCTGGCGATGGTGGTGCTCGGCCTGCTGCTCGGCATTGTCGGCACCGACATCTACACCGGCACGCCGCGCTTCACGCTTGGCATCCGCGAATATGCCGACGGGCTGAATTTCGTCGCGGTGGCGGTCGGCGTCTTCGGCGTTGCCGAAATCCTGCGCAACCTCGAAAACGAGCACGAGCGCTCCGTGATGATCCGAAGTGTCTCCGGCCTGATGCCGACCCGCGAGGACTTTCGTCGAATGGCGGCGCCCATCGTGCGCGGGACGATCATCGGTTCGGCGCTCGGCATCCTGCCGGGAGGCGGCGCGATCCTTGCAGCCTTTGCCTCCTACACGGTCGAAAAACGTATATCGAAAAACCCGGAGGAATTCGGCAAGGGCGCCATCGAAGGCGTCGCCGGACCGGAATCGGCCAACAATGCCGGCGCGCAGACCTCCTTCATCCCGATGCTGACGCTCGGCATTCCGGCCAATCCGGTCATGGCGCTGATGATCGGCGCGATGATCATCCAGGGCATCGTGCCCGGTCCCAATGTGGCGATCGAACAGCCGGCGCTGTTTTGGGGCATCATCGCCTCGATGTGGATCGGCAATCTGATGCTGATCATCTTGAACCTGCCGCTGATCGGGCTTTGGGTAAAACTCCTGACGATCCCCTATTATGTGCTCTTCCCGATCATCATGGCTTTCTGCTCGATCGGCGTTTACAGCGTCAACACCAACGTCTATGACCTCTACGCCGTCGCCTTTTTCGGCTTCCTCGGCTACCTCCTGACCAAGCTGCGCTGCGAACCCGCGCCGCTGCTGCTCGGCTTCGTGCTCGGGCCGCTGCTCGAGGAAAACCTGCGCCGCGCCATGATTCTCGCGCGCGGCGACCCGAGCACGTTCGTGACGAGGCCGATCAGCGCCGGTCTGCTCTTCATCGCGCTCGCCGTGCTCGTCATCGTCTTCCTGCCGGCGGTCAAGAAGAAGCGCGAAGAGGTGTTTGTGGAGGAGAATTAGCGAAAGTCACGCGGCCGCCTCATCACGGGCGCGGCCGCCGACGCGGGCTCCGGTTTCCGAATCGAACAGAAAGACCGCGGTGTCCTGGAAAGTGATGCCGATCGGCTCATCCATATCGTAGTGCGCCGATTTATCGGCCTTGACCGTTACGGTGGCCCCGCCGAATTGGCAGGTGATCAAGGTATGATCGCCGATCAGTTCCACAGCGTAGACCCGCGCGGCAATCTTGCCCGCCGATGGGCCCGTGACCCGGCAATCCTCGGGCCGAAGGCCGGCAGTGACCTTTTTCCGGCTTTCGGCAACGCTGGTCGCAAATCGTCCTTCCGCACAGGCGAAGGTACCCTCGACCAGCTCGCCCTGGAGAAAATTCATCGGCGGCGAACCGATGAAGCCGGCGACGAACAGGTTCGCCGGATCGTCGTAGATCTGTCGGGGCGTCGCGATCTGCTGCACGACGCCGCGGTTCATGATGGCAACACGGTGAGCCAAGGTCATGGCCTCGATCTGATCGTGGGTGACGTAGATCGTCGTCACGCCCAGATCGGCCTGCAGGCGTTTCAGCTCCGAGCGCATGTGGCCGCGCAGCTTGGCGTCCAGATTGGAGAGCGGCTCGTCCATCAGGAAGACGCTCGGCCGCCGCACCATGGCGCGGGCGAGCGCGATCCGCTGCCGCTGACCGCCGGAAAGCTGCCGTGGATAGCGATCGAGGAACTCCTCAAGGTGGACCTTGACTGCAGCGCTGCGGACGGAGGCGTCGCGTTCGGCGCGCGGTACGCCCCGCAGCTTCAGCGGATATGCGATGTTCTCCGCGACGGTCATGTGCGGATAGAGCGCGTAGGACTGGAACACCATCGCCACGTCGCGGTACTTGGGCAGCACGTGGGTGACGTCGCGGTCGCCGATGAGGACGCGGCCGGAACTCACCGATTCAAGCCCGGCGACCATGCGCAGCGCCGTCGTCTTGCCGCAGCCCGAAGGGCCAAGCAGCACCAGGAACTCGCCGTCCTCGATCTCCAGGTCGAGCCCTTTGACCACCTCGACCGTGCCGAAGGATTTGTAAATATCGGACAGGGTGACCCGCATATCGACTAGCCCTTCACTGCGCCGACCAGCAGCCCGCGCGCGATGTGCTTCTGCAGGATGCTGGAGATGACGATCACGGGGGCGATCATCACAGTGATCAACACCGACATGTTCCACCATTGCGGCCCGCGGGTCGTGTTCTGTGCCGATACCAGCACCGGCATCGTCTGCGCATCGGCATTGGAGAGGAAGAGGGCCAGCAGATACTCGTTCCAGGCGAGGATCAGCACCAGCAGGAAGGTCGCGGCCAAGCCGGATCGCACCAGCGGCAGCGCGATGGTGAAGAACACGCGAAACTTGGAGGCTCCGTCTATCTGTGCGCTCTCCTCAAGGTCGAGCGGGATGCCGGCGAAGAAATCGCGCGTCAGCCACACGACGATCGGCAGGTTGATGGCGGTGTAGGTGGCGATCAACGCCACCTGCGTGTCAAGCAGGCGCATCTGCTGGAACATCACGTAGATCGGCAACACGGCGACGATCGGCGGCATGATACGGTTCGAGATGATCCAGAACTCAATGTCGTTATTGCCGACCGCATGCTTCGTGCGCCCAACGAGCGTGAACAGCGCAATGATGAAGAGAGCCGTCGCCACGACAATGGCGATCTCCCACCGCACGCCGAAAGTGGCCACCGCCACGATGATTGCGGTGAGCAGGATCAAGAAGATCGCAACGGCGGCGAGCTTCACCTGGAAGCGGATACGCACGAGCGCGTAGGCCGCCAGCGAGCCGATCAGGACTGCGAGTAGCGTGCTGGCCACCGCGACGACGACGGAATTCATATAAGGGCGCAGTGTGTAATTCTGCACGAGCATGAAATCCCATGCCTGCAGCGAAGGGGCAAAGTCGACGAACGGGAGATAGAACGGCCCGTTGTCGACCTCGCCAGGTCCCTTGAAGGAGGTGATCAACACCCAGTAGAGAGGAACCACCACAACGAGCGTCCACAGGAACAGCAGCGCATACGTCACGATCCTGGCGACCGGCGCCTGGCTGTCGATCGAGGCCGGCTCGAACAGCCGGCGCGCCAGGGAGCGCGGCTCGGCGCTCATGCTTCGAACCGGCGCGCCGGCCGGACCACGAAGTTGAAGAACGAGACGCATACGATGGTCGAGATGAACAGGAGCATGTAGCCGACAGCGGCCGAGCCGCCGAGATCCTGGGTGCGCCAGGAAATGAAGGAATGGAGCGTCATCGATTCCGTCGCCAGG
This sequence comes from Mesorhizobium sp. M1312, assembly GCF_040318115.1. Taxonomy (NCBI): domain Bacteria; kingdom Pseudomonadati; phylum Pseudomonadota; class Alphaproteobacteria; order Hyphomicrobiales; family Phyllobacteriaceae; genus Mesorhizobium; species Mesorhizobium sp. M1312. Next base: position 100,710 of record NZ_JAMYLQ010000007.1, read on the forward strand.
CCAGGGCCGCCGCCGGTGAGCACGTTCGGCAGGTCGATGATCTTGAAAGCCTCGATGAGCCGGATCAGCACGACGGTAGCAGCAATCGGCGCGATCGCCGGCCAGGTAATGTCGCGAAAAATCTGGAAGCCGTTGGCTCCGTCGAGCCGCGCCGCCTCGACCTGATCGCGAGGCTGATTCTCAATGGCCGCCAGCAGCACGATAAACATGAACGGTGTCCACTGCCAGGTGTCGCCGACCAACACCATGAGTCGCGCCGACCAGGCCTCTGTGGCCCACGACCACTCGCTGATGCCGAAAGCGCGCACGAGCGGGGCGAAGGGCCCCTTCTGCATGTCGGCAAGCATGCGAAACGTGTAGGCGATGCCGACCGGGGTTACCATCAGCGGGATGAAGAAGAGGACACGAAAGAAATTCCTGCCGCGGATAGGCTGGCCGCAGAGGAGCGCGAGGCCGAGCCCCAGTGCGAACTGCACGGACACGCCGACGAACACGTAGAGAAGCGTGTTGACGACAGTCCCTGGCACGCCGCCCGGCGCCATGGTGGCCAGCGCAAGCGCCGCCAGCCCCATCGCCATTGCCGTCGCGAGAAGCCGACCAACCGTGCCGACGACGGTCGGCCTGCCACGCAACAAGTAGCGGGCGAGGAGGAAAAACAGCCCTGCCGCGATCAACGCCAGCAAAACGGATTGGACAAAGCCGAACGTGCCAAACTTGCCGAGCAGGTGATACTGCTGCGAGCCGACCAGCAGCTTGCGGAAGTTCACAAGTCCGATGAATTTCAGCGTGAATCCGCCCGGCGCGAGCGCAAAGCGCGAAAGCGCGAGATAGGCCGAGATGATGAGCGGAAAAATCGCGAAGCAGAGAAGCACGACGACGGCAGGCAGCACCATGATCCGGCCCGAGTGGCCGTCCAGCCATTCGGCCCAGCTGCGGCGGTCGGCAGCTTCTGGCATAATGTCGGTTGCGGTCATCATATCCTGGGAAAGTGGGGCAGGCATGAGACCCGGCGCGGACCGATGCCACGCCGGGCCGATTGCCTAGCGCCTATTTGGCGCCGATTGTCGCTTTGTAAAGTTTGAGCTGCTCGTCTTTGCCAATCTCTTCGTTCAGCTCATTCCACCCTTCCTCGACCGCCGCGACGGTCGCTTCCTTGTCGATTTCGCCGGCGAGGAAGCGCGACACCGCCTCGTCGAGCACGACCTGCTGGTACTTCTGATTCTGTGGGATGCGCAGGTCGAGGATCATGTTCGGGCTGCTCATGCTGTCATTGATCGCGCCCAGGTAGACTTTAGCCTCCTCCTCGCTCATCCCGGCCTTCTTCCAAAGGTCGCTGTAGCTGAGCTGTGAGGTGCGATACGGGTTGAAGCCGGTGCCGCCGACGGTCACGTCGGCGTTCGACTGTGCCGGCTGCGTCATGAACGAGAAGTAGGCGTAGGCGGCGTCCTTTACCTTCGGATCGGCCGCCGCGTTGATGCCGCCGCCCCAGCCGCCAAAAGCGGCGAATGGTGCGTGGTTCACGCCGTCGATCGCGTGTGGGCAGTTTTCTGCCGTGCAGGCCTCGAGCTTGCCGGTGTCCCAGTTCAGGACCTCCTTGGATCCGGGCATGATCGCCGCGCCCCACTTGCCCATTACCTTGGACTGGGCCGGGTCGATCGAGATCGTGCCTACATCACCCCAGTCGAGGTTCAGCGCGCAGCGGCCGGAAGCGAAGAGCGGCCTTGTGTCGCTGACATCGAGGTTCAGCTCGTCCGGCGGGCCGTATTTGGTCGATTCAGACAGGAAGTCGAGCGCCTTGCGGAAGGCGTCGTTGTTGACGAGTGGCGTCATGTCCTTGGTGTTGAAGAAGGTGCCCTGGCTGGTTCCCTTGGACTGGGTCATTGAGCCGACCACATCGGTGACGAACCAGTAGCTCTGCGCGTTGCGCTTCTTGGCAATGCACGAACCGAAATCCGGCGTGCCATCGCCGCTCATGTCCTTGCCATGCGTGGCCTTGGCGACTTCGAGATACTCGTCCCAGGTTTTCGGCACCGCCAGGCCGGCCGCTTCCAGCACGTCCTTGCGGTAGTACATCATATGGAAGTCGCCATCGAGCGTGATCATGTAGGTCTTGCCGCTGTACTTCTCGGAGAAGTCCCGGAAGAACGCGCCCACATCCTCCTGCTGGATGTCCTTGTCGGCCTCGACCCGCGGCGTCAGGTCCTCGAGGTAGCCGCCGGCGATGTAGTCGACCATCCATTGCGGGGCGAACACGCCGGCGTCGACCGAGTTGGTGCCGCTGGCCCAGTCGGTGAGGATCTTTTGATAGAGATCCGAGAAGGGCACCGCGATGACATTGATCTTGGCGCCGGTGAGCGCTTCGAATTCGGGAGCGCGCCTCTGCAGCGGCTCCTGAATCGCACCGGTCTGCGTAATGACGTTCACGGTAACTCCCGCAAACGGCTTGTCCTGCGCAAAGGCAGGTGCGCCAACCAGCGCGGCAAAAGCCGAGACGCCAGCCAGAAAGGTCCCAATTCTCATCAGACTTCCTCCCATATTGACCGGGACCTGTTCCGAACCAAGCCGCCGGTATCTCCCCGTCGGCTGCCGTCGCCAGAGCACGGCACCAACGCTCCTCAAGCACAATATCGGCATCGCACAGCGAGTCCAGTGCCTTGCCGCAACGGAAGGTGAGGTGCCCCGGGGCTTCCCGGCTAATGCATGTCGCCCAAAAGCACGCCCTCGGGCGTGACCCGAGGGTGCGCAGTCACTGCAAGTTGGTGTGGCGGAACAACATCAGCTTGTGCGCGCCGGATATCTGCTGCGCCAGGCCGAGCACCATGCTGTCGAGCAGGATCAGGCAGGATTGCTCGAACAGGCTGCCGCCAAACTGTTTCGATTCCTCGATGGGTATATGCAGCGTGACGTCGGCAATGCCGGCCAAGGTCCCCGCTGGCTTATGCGTCAGCGTAACGATCTTGGCGCCTTCCGCCTTGGCGATGCGGGCAAAGCCTGTACTGACCGGTGTCTCTCCAGAGCCGGAGATGATCAGCAGCGCATCGCCCTTGCGGATCGACGGCGCCGATACCTCACCGACGAAATGCACCGTTCGGCCAAGGTGCATGAAGCGCATCGCGCCCATCTGCGCGACAAGGCCGGAACGCCCCTGCCCGGAAAAGAACCATCGCTGATCGGAGTCATCGAACGCCTGCACCAGCCTTGCAAAGGCGTCAACGTCGATCCGGCCAAGAAGGTCGGTTATCTCCTGTCCCACGGCCAGCCACGGCCTGGATTGGGCAATCTGTCGCGAATCCATCGTGCTATCTCTTTCGGGCTTGCGGATTCTGTAATGGCGCTGCCAACCACGAGGATTTCGGGCTCGACTGCGATCACTGCTTCCAGCGTGTCGGGGCCGATCCCGCCGGCGAGCGAAACCAGAAAGCCGCGATCGTGCATCTTTCTCACAGCGTCGATATGTGACGAGGAGGTGTTGCCCGCCAGCCGCGCATCGGTTGGCGAGTGGATCGCGATGTAGCCGAAGCTTTCGGGGAAGACAGCATTCAAGGGAAGCAATTCTGCCTTGCCCGACTCGGTGATGGTGTCGACGATGACCGTCGCGCCGAAGGCGGCGGCACGTTTTCCCACCGCCTCATGCGTGGCGGACGAAGCACACGACAGCACCGTCATGAACGCGGCCCCGGCGCCGAATACCATATCCGCCTCGAATTGGCCGCCGTCGACGGTTTTGGTGTCAGCCAACACCATGACTTCAGGGCAGAGCTCGCGCGCCGTGGTGATGGCAGAGAGGCCAAGGCGTTTCAGCAACGGCGTGCCGATCTCGATAATATCGGCGAACGCCTTCATCTGCGGGAGCAGGGCCAGGTGTTCAGGCTTGTCGAAGGCGACTTGGAGGAGCAAGGCGGTTCTCTCGGATTGCTTAAGACAGCGGATGCGGCATGACGACAACGCCCAACCTGCTGTCGTGTGCTTCGTGGTCGAAATCTGCCATAATCCAGCAACCTCCAGGCTGGTCTGCATAGGGAGAGCAAATCGTACCCTGCAAAGCAAGTTCTTGTTGAAAGCAGGAGGTGCGGGGCATGATCAGCGCCGACGCCAACAGCAATGCGATATGGAGGCAGTCCTTGACGAGATTGTTTGAGCCCATGGGATGCAAGGTCGATCTGTCGACTGGTGCGATGGAAAATGCAACCGGCAGCTACCAGAAACGCTTCCGCGATCTGGACAAGCTCTACGCCGATGCCGCGGCGTTCGAAGCCATGCGTGCGACATGGGGCGAGCGCATCGTCTACGAGGTCTCCGAGTTCCGGCCGACCGAGCAGTCGGGCGATCTGATTTTCGGCGTCACGCGCATGGTGCCTGGCAAGGTCGGCAACGAGTATTTCATAACGCGCGGTCATATCCACAAGCAGGCCGACCGGCCCGAAATTTATTACGGTCAGAAAGGCCGCGGCCTCATGCTGATGGAATCGCCGGAGGGCGAGGTCCGGATCGTGCCGGTCGATGCGCAGACCGTCTGTTACGTCCCCCCGTTCTGGATCCACCGCTCGATCAATGTCGGGGAAGACGACCTGGTGATGCTGTTCTGCTATCCCGCCGATTCAGGTCAGGACTACGAGATCATCGCAAAATCGGGAGGCATGCGCTCGCGCGTCGTCGCCGGCGATGGAGGCTGGAGGGAAGTCGACAACCCGGATTGGCGACCGCGTGACGCGAAGCTGATCTCCGCCCTCTATGGGCAACGATCCCGCACGGTGCGGGCATGAAGGCTCCCTTCGAGATCGCTGCTTCACTTCGCACTGCTGCGGCGGCGCTGCGAGCGACGGAAATCCGGGAGACCGGCAAATGAGCCGCTGTCGGCCGGCTACCCAGCCGACATTTTATTTTATCGGCGTCACGACGACGAGCAGTTCGATCATGCGGGTTTTCCCAGCATGGGCGCGCCACCTCGGTCTGAAGGATGCGGTTCTCAAGGGCATCGACTTTCCGCTCCATGCTGATCCGGAGGCCTACCGTGAGGTCGTCTCCTTCATAAAATCCGACCCGCTGTCGCTTGGCGCGCTCGTCACCACGCACAAGATCGATCTCTTCAACGCGGCGCGCGACCTGTTCGACGTGATTGATCCGCATGCTCGCCTGATGCACGAGACCAGCTGCCTGTCGAAGCGGGGCGGAAAACTCATCTGCCATGCCAAGGATCCGATCTCTTCGGGCCTTGCGATGGATGGTTTCATCCCGGCGGGATACTTCGCGGACACCGGTGCGGAAGTCCTGTCGATGGGCGCCGGCGGATCGACGATTGCGATCACTTGGCACCTGATGCGCAAGGAACGTGGACCTTCGCGCATCATTGTCACCGACCGTTCGCAGCCGCGTCTCGACGAAATCGAGCGTATCCACAGAGGCGTGATGTCGACGGTCGACATCGAGTATGTCCTGGCGGACCGACCCGAGATCAATGATGAGGCGTTGGCGGCGCTGAAACCAGGCTCGCTGGTGATCAACGCGACCGGACTTGGCAAGGACGCCCCAGGCTCGCCGATCACCGATGGCGGCGTGTTCCCCAAGCGCGGCATTGCCTGGGACCTCAATTATCGCGGCGACCTGATCTTCCTCGACCAGGCAAGGTGGCAGCAGGCCGGACAGCAGTTGCAGATCGAGGACGGTTGGACGTATTTCCTGCATGGCTGGACGCAGGTGATCGCAGAGGTTTTCGACATCGCGATCCTGGTGTCGGGGCCGGATTTCGACGAGATGTCGCGCATCGCCATCGAAGCGGCGAAAGGCTAATGCCGTGGAACCCATTCTCGTCACGCCGCGCTCGCTCTGATCGATAGACAGAGGATCACATGTTTGCCCATCTGAGGACTCTCTCGAAATGACCGGCGAGCTTTTCCTCGCCATCGATATCGGCACCGGCAGCGTCCGCGCCGCACTGATCGATGTCACCGGCAAGATCCTCGAACTTGCGTCGCGAGAGCACGATCAGATCGTGCCGGAATTCGGCTGGGCAGAACAGCGGCCGGTCGACTGGTGGGAGGGTGCGCGAGCGAGCGTCAAGACGGTGCTGGACCGCGTCGATGGTGCCCGCGAACACATCTCCGCCATCTGCGTCTGCGGGCAGATGCACGGGCTGGTCCTGCTCGACGCGCACGGAGCGCTGGTTCGTGACACGGCACCGCTCTGGAACGACAAGCGCACCATCGATCTCGTACGTCGCTTCGAGGAAGCGAACGAGCCGGACAGCTACCTGCCCGAAAGCGGCAACACGCCGACCCCCGCATGGCCGGGGTTCAAATTGCAATGGGTCCGAGACAACGATCCCGCCGCATACGCCCGCAGCGCAGTCGCCATCATGCCGAAGGATTACATCAACTACCGGCTGACCGGCGAGATTGCCATGGATAGAGGCGATGCGTCCTGCAGCTTCCTGATGAACCCAGAGCGGCTTGACTGGTCGCCGGTGATGATCGAGCGCATGGGTCTGGACGCCGCCAAGCTGCCGCCGATCCGCAACCCGCTCGATGTCGTCGGCCACCTCACCGAACAGGCTGCGCGCGACACCGGCCTGCGATCTGGAACCCCCGTGCTTGTCGGCGGCGCCGACTATCCGGTGGCACTGCTCGGTTCGGGCGCTTGTCGCCCGGGAATGGGTTCCGACAGCACCGGCACGGGCGCCATCATCACGGTGATCGCGGAGAGGCCGCTGCTTGACCCGGAAATCTCAAACGTTGCGACGATCGAAGGCAACTGGGCGCAATTCGTGCTGCTGGAGACTGGCGGCGACGGGATGCGCTGGGCACGCCGGGCCTTCCACGGCACCGCCCTGTCCTATGACGAGATCGTCGCCCGTGCCGCCGAGGCGCCCGCCGGTTGCGACGCATTGCTCTTCATGCCCTTTCTCACTGGCGAGCGCCTGGGACGCCATCGCAACGCCCGCGCACAGTTCTTCGGATTGGGCGCCGCGCATGGCATGGAGCATCTGCACCGCTCGATCCTTGAAGGCATCGCCTTTGCCATGACGCGCCACATTCGCATCATGGAACACGCGTCGAACAAGCCGCTGGAGCGCGTTATCGCCGCGGGTGGCGGAGCGCGCACCCAACTCTGGCTGAAGATCAAGGCCAGTGCCTTCAACATTCCGATCCTGGTTCCGCGGGAGCCTGAATGCGGCATTGTCGGCTGTGCCGCGATGGCCGCGACGGCGACAGGCCGCTTCTCGCGCGTCGAACAGGCGGCCGAGCGCTTCGTAAGCTACGGCGCCGAAATCCTGCCGGACCCCAGATGGGCCGAGATCTACAGGCGCACCCAACCCGTTTTCGACAAGCTCTACTATCACAGCCAGGCGCTCTACGACGACATCGACACGCTGGCGGCGGCGACGCGGCCGACGCAGCCGTGATGCATCTCAGGCCTGCCGAGCCCTGCCTGGAGCGACAGACCTGGCAATCACGACGCATCCCGTCTGGAATGCATCGGACGATTGAGTCAGTTGTGGCGGATTTCCGTTCCCAGCACCTTCAGGCACTCGCGGATGAATGCGGCTAATGCGGTCCAGCCCTTTGCCGAGACCATCGTTCCGTCGACATAGGCCTCGGTCGGCGACAGGTCGATATAGGTTCCGCCGGCGAGGGTCACTTCCGGCTCGCAGGCAGCCAGCGCACCGACTTTCTTGCCACGGACGACCCCGTCGACCGCGATCAGGATCTGGACGCCATGGCAGATCGTAAAGATCGGCTTCCTGTTTTCGTGGAAATGGCGGACGATTGCCTGCACGCGCTTGTCCGTGCGGATGTACTCGGGGCCACGACCGCCCGCGCAATACACGGCATGATACTGGTCGAGCTGTTTTTCCGCCTCCGAAAAGGTCTTGTTCAGCAAAGCGTAGTGGCCCGGTTTTTCGGTGTAGGTTTGGTCACCTTCGAAATCGTGAAGCGACGTCTTGATCAGGTCTCCAGCGTTCTTGTCAGGGCAGACAACGTGGACGATGTGGCCGACGGCCTCCATCGCCTGCTGATAGACGAAGATCTCATATTCTTCGGTGAACTCACCGGTCAGCATCAGTATTTTCTTGCCTGGCATGGTCGGTTCCTCGTTTTGTGAATGGAAGGGTTTTGTGAATGGAAGGCGGGCGGGGATTGCGCTCGCCCGGCGGCGCGGGTCTCAGAAAAGGGAATCCGCGCGGGCGTTTGCTTGCATTGATCAACGGTGCATTCAGCTTGACGGCGCCGCTCCCGACGGTGACGAACATCGTGCCAGCCTCAATCGAACGCCAGCAACAAACGATCACGAGAATGCTCGATATGACGGCGCATCGCCTGTTCCGCCGCAGCGGGGTCGGAGGCAGCGAAGGCGGCCAGGATGGCCTCATGCTCGTCGAGCGCTTCCTCGGTGACGCGCGAATGGAACATCAGGCGGAAGATGTGGAAGTGCGTATGCTGGAACGCGAGCGTCTGGCGCACGAGGTCATTGTTTGCAAATTCCATGATCCTGTCGTGGAAAATGGCGTCCTGCCGCGCAAAGTTGGAGTAACGCAGGCGTTCATCCTTGCCTTCGCGGCGCGCCATGCCCCCTGCGGACTCCCGAAGCACCGCAAGTTTCGTCTCATCCATCAATGCGGCTGCTTTGGCGGCCCCATGCGGCTCGAGCAGCAGGCGAAGCTCATAGAGTTCGTCAAATCGGCGCTTGGTTATCTGCGGCGCGGCGCGGTAGCCGATCAAATGTGTCTTCAGCACAAGGCCTTCGCCTTCCAGGCGGCCAAGCGCTTCACGGATTGGCGTGTGGGATACTTCGAGCTCCTTGACCAGACTGTCGACGGTGATCCGTGAGCCAGGCGCGATCTTCAGCGACATGAGTTGCGCGAAGATCGCTTCATACACGTCCTCCACCAGGCTGTTGGATCGCTGGATGCGTCCGCTAGCGGGGCCGACTTCTCGGGCATTGCTTAAGTTCGTGACCTGCATCTTTGCCTCTTGACAGGATCACTGGCTAACACGATGCTTCGCACAATACAATCCTATATCCTATACGATTTAATAGAGGATAGTTTTTGGACCTCAACGAGCTTTCGCTTTCCACTCCCAACATCATCGAGAGATGCTGAACATGAGCCTTTTCGCTGCAATAAGGCTGCCGCGTGAGATCCTCTTCGGGAAGGGCCAGCGCCATGTCATTCCAACCGTTGCGGCCAGGCTGGGCCGTCGCGCGCTTGTCTGCACGGACGAGCGCTTTGCCGCGACTGTCGGCTTCGCAGAGATCATGGCGGCGCTCGAACGCGCATCGATAGACGTACTCGTGCATGACCGCGTGCTGCCCGACGTCCCCCGAGACACGGTTGCCGTCTGCGTAGAGGAGGCGCGGAAGTTCGCGCCGGATATGGTGATCGGCATCGGCGGCGGCAGTTGTCTCGACATGGCCAAATGCGCCGCGTTGCTCATCAGTCACGGCGGCCTCCTCCAGGACTACTATGGCGAGTTCAAGGCGCCTGGTCCGACGCTGCCGGTGATCGCGGTGCCAACGACAGCCGGTACCGGCTCGGAAGTGACCCCTGTCGCGGTGATCTCGGATCCGGATCGCACCTTGAAGGTTGGCATCTCCAGCCCGCATCTGATCGCGGCAGCCGCCATCTGCGACCCGGAACTGACGATGACATGTCCCCCGGGACTGACGGCGATCGCAGGCGCAGACGCGCTGACACATGCGATCGAGGCTTTTACCGCCGTCAGGCGCGGCACTGACCCTAGCCTGCCGCAGAAGCATGTCTTCATCGGAAAGAGCGCGCTGACCGATCATTTTGCGCTGCTCGCGATCAAGCTGCTTGGCCGCAGTCTCGAGAAGGCATACAGCGACCCCGCCGACGAGGACGCTCGGGCCGATGTGATGATGGGCGCGCTTGCTGCCGGCTGTGCGTTCGGTACGGCCGGAACGGCGGCGGCGCACGCGGTGCAATATCCGGTCGGCGCCCTTACCCACACCGCTCACGGGCTGGGTGTCGCCACTATGTTGCCGTATGTCATGAAGTACAACCGGGCCGCCGCGGCCGCCGAGATGGCCGAGATCGGCCTCGCCCTTGGTCTCGAGGGGAGGGACCGGAGTACCGGTGAGATGGCCGACGCGACGATCGACGAGATCGACCGGCTGTTTGGAGCGATCGGGATCACGCCTTCGCTGGCCAAGCTCGGGCTTCCCGCCGACAAGCTCGATTGGACGGCCGAACAGGCGCTTGGCATTGACCGTCTCATCAAGAACAATCCGCGGCCATTCGATCTGGCAGCCATGCGGGGCCTGATCCAGGCAGCCTATGATGGCGACCTCGCCACCTACGTCATGTGAGCAATCGGGGAGCAGGCCATGAACATATCCCATCAGGTGCTGGAGGACGATCAGGACACTGCCGACTTCCATAGATTCTCCCACGGCTTGTATATCGGCGGCCAATGGAGGCAATCCGCCGACGGCAGGGAAATCCAGGTCGTGGACCCTTCCACGGAGGCGGTGATCGCCGCCGTTCCCGATGCGACGATCGAAGATGCCGCAGCCGCCGTGGAGGCTGCGGCCAAGGCCGCCGATGGCTGGCGCACAACGGCACCCCGCAAGCGGTCCGAAATCCTTAGACGTTGCTTCGAGCTGATGACGCAACGTTCCGAGACGCTGGCAACCCTGATCTCGCTGGAAAACGGCAAGGCACTCCGGGACGCGCGTGGCGAGATCGCCTATGCTGCGGAATTCTTTCGCTGGAATGCCGAGGAAGCCGTTCGCATCACCGGTGAATTCGGTATGGCGCCTTCCGGCACGAACCGGATCGTGGTCGACTACGAGCCCATCGGCATCTGCGTCCTTGTCACGCCCTGGAACTTCCCTGCCGCCATGGCGACGCGCAAGATCGCGCCCGCCTTGGCTGCCGGCTGCACGGTAATTTTGAAGCCAGCCAGCGAGACCCCGCTCACGGCCTACGCGCTTGCCGCGCTCTACCAGGAAGCAGGCGTTCCGCCTGGTGTGGTGAACGTTCTGACGACCTCCAATCCCGTCCCTGTGACGGCCGCGATGCTGGCCGATCCGCGGGTGCGGAAACTCTCCTTTACCGGCTCGACCGGTGTCGGGCGCGTTCTGCTGGCCGAGGCGGCAAAGCACGTGGTTTCGTGTTCGATGGAACTTGGCGGCAACGCGCCATTCCTTGTGTTCGATGACGCGGACCTCGACGCGGCGGTCGATGGGGCGATGGTGGCGAAGATGCGCAACGCCGGCGAGGCCTGCACGGCTGCAAACCGCATCTATGTCCAGTCTGGCGTTTACGATGCCTTTGGCGAAAGCCTCGCCAGGCGGATGTCAGCACTCAAGATCGGCGCCGGTACGGACGCGGCCACGGAGTGCGGGCCGATGGTCACCAGGAAGGCCGTCGACAAGATCGACCGTCTGGTCAACGATGCTGTCGCCCGTGGCGCGCGGGTGCTGTGCGGGGGCAAGGCAGGCTCGGGAACGGGATACTATTATCCGCCGACCGTGCTCTGCGACGTCCCGGCCGAGGCGGAGATGGCACACGAGGAAATTTTTGGGCCGGTGGCGCCGATCTCCAGATTCGAAACGGAAGCCGAAGTCATCGCGCGCGCCAACGACACCGAATACGGTCTTGCCGCCTACATCTACACGCGCGATCTTGCAAGTGGAATGCGGGTGGCATCCAAGATCGAAGCCGGGATGATCGCTCTCAACCGCGGCTTGATGTCCGATCCGGCAGCACCCTTCGGTGGGGTCAAGCAGAGCGGCCTCGGCCGCGAGGGCGGCCAGCATCACGGCATTGCCGAGTTCATGGAGGCGAAATACCTCGCCATCAGCATCTGAGCGGAGGAAGAGTGCAAAGCGATCCGTTCCGCATCCGCGTCCACGTCGCGGATTTTGACAAAATCGTGCAGGACATCGTTCACCGCAGCGAGGCCGTTCGCGCAACCATTGCAATGGCTGCGGACGTGGCCTACGGGCCGGATCAGACCGAAACCATTGACCTGTTCTTTCCCTCGGGCAAAAGAAGCGGCCTGCCGGTGCACATGTTTATCCATGGCGGCTACTGGAGAATGTTCTCCAAGCGCGACTACTCATACGTCGCGACGACGATTACCCAGGCGGGTGCGATTGCCGTCATCGTCGACTATGCTCTGATGCCCAAGGTCAGAATGGCTACGATCGTCGACCAGGTGCGCCGCGCCAAGCAGTGGGTTCTGGCCCATATCGCCGACCATGGCGGAAACCCGGCAGAACTGACTGTCAGCGGTCATTCGGCCGGAGCACATCTTTCAACGTTTCTGTTCAACAGCGAGAATACTCCCTCGAATGTGCGGGCAGCTCTTCTGCTCGGCGGGCTCTACGATTTGAAACCGCTCCAGAACTCCTTTCTCGCCAACGAGATTGGAATCACCGATGAGGAAGTCGCCATGTTTACACCTCTTGCCTATCGGCATGATCCTCAAACCAAGGCGACGGTTCTGGTCGGAGCCAATGAGACGGCGCCTTTCCATCAGCAAGCAGATCGATTCAAGAAGAACCTGCTGCAGCAGGGTTCGCCGGTAACGTCGCTTGTTCTCACGAACCGCAACCACATGGACAGTGTCAGAGATCTCGGCGTGCCTGAGAGCCAGGCGGGTGATTGCCTGACGAAACTGATTGCCAACGACAGCCGCTAACCCTCCCGCAGACATACCGGCCATGGCGGCTTAACCGCAATGCCGTCTGCCGAACGCCTTAGCGAGGGAAAAGAACCTCACCCATTCCAAGCACCGCGTTGTCACCGCCATATTTCTGCGGCGCGATGCCCAGAAGCGGCCGTTTCAAAATACCCTCGGCGATCAGATGGCGATCGATGATAGCGGCGAAGACACTCTCCGGCGCGCCGCATTCGACGAAGCTCGGCGACAGGCTTTTCGGCGCCCGATCGAGCAGGATCGAACCGCGACGCATCAAATAGCCGGGCATCTCGCCGCTGCCGCCGGCCACCACCAGCGTGCCGGCGATCATGCGGCTGCCGGCATTGTCGCCTGAGCCTTTCAGCACGGCGATCAGGCCGCGCCGCATGCGGTCGGCGGCAAAAGCGCCGGCTTTGCCCCTGACGATCAGCACGCCGCCATTCATGCCGGCCAGCTCCCCGGCGAGCGGCGCCCCAAGGTGATCACCGGCGTTGCCTGTTATTTCAAGCCTGCCGCCGCGCATGCCGGAGCCGGCGTGCGGGCCTGCATTGCCTTCGATCGTGAGCGTGCCGCCACGCATGGCGCGCCCGGCCTGGGCGCCGGCATTACCGGCGACACGAACCGAACCGCCCCGCATGCCTTCCGCCACGCGGTCGAGGCGCGTGCTTCCACCTTCGAACACGATGTCCAGCGGATCGTTGCCGGCGACGCGAAAGATATCGCCGACCTTCGATCCGTGCTTCGACATGCCGATCTGGATTTTTTCGATATCGCGCCTTTCCATCCCGGCAAGCCGCTCCGGCGTCAGCGGCGACAGGTCAAGGCGCTCGGGCGGCTCGGCGACAAGGGTGAAGGTCAGCGCTTTCACGGCAGCATATCCTTCAGCGAATAGATGAACTTGCCGAGCTTGCCGCCGTAATTGCCGGCGCTTATGCGAACCGCGCCTCGCTGCGGCCCAAGCTCGAGGACCGCCTTGATGCCGGCCTTCATCGCGGCGGCAACGGCATCGTTGGTCTCGCCGTCGATGACGACTTCCAGGACGGCATTGATGTCGGCACCGAGCTCACTCCTGACAACACCGCGCAGTGTCGGCGCGTAGGCTTCGTTGGCCGAGGCGATCATGCCCTTGTATTTACCACCGATCTTGGAACCCGAACGAGCGATGCCGCCCGGAAACGGCACGATCGCGCCGGGCACCAGGCCTATCGCAGCAACCGCGGCCTCTGCGGCAACCAAGGCCTTGGCGCTGCTTTCAGCCATGACGAAGAAATTTCCGCCGCCGACGGCACCCTTCGTCAGCCCGGTCGTCGCTTCGCACAGGAATTCGCCGTCCATGACTGGAACGCGCCAAAAATGCCTGCCGCCGATTTTCTTGGATATCTGCCAGCCATCGCCGAAATAACGCAGCGCCGAACCGAGCTTCAACTCGGCGCTGCCCTCCAGTCCAGCGAAGCAGGCGGAACCCGGCGAAGTCAAGACACACTGGCCGACGCGATTGAGCAGTTGTTTCTGCAGCTCGTCTGTTCCCATCGCGAAAATCATCACGCGGCAGCCGGGCCGGCCATCCGGTGTGGCCGATGGCGGCAGTTCGACATCGATTGCCGCTTCGCAGCCGCAGCCGATCACCGAGGTGGCAAAGCCGGTCATCGTGATCGCCGCCTGGCGCGCCCATTTCCGGTTCGGCGCGGTGATGATGATGGCGGTCGCGCGCATGCCGAAGGCCTCGGCAAAGGTATCGTCGATCGTTATGCCATTTACGCTCACATTCGGCATGCCACCTCGCGGAATGGCTGTTCGCGCGCAATCGCGGAATCTGGAAAATTGAACCAGTCCAGCGATAGGCCGTAGCGCTGCTGGTGATAGTCCTCCAGACGCCGCACCATCGCCTTGTCCGGCGACGGATTGAGCCTGAGCGCCTTGCCCCAACGGTAATGGGTGATCTCTCCGTCTTGCACGACGAGATCGCCATCCTTGAAGACATACGCCGCCTGCCCCAGCATTTTCGCGATACTCCCGTCCCTGCGGTAGACAGCGATGTCGGCTATGGCGCCGGCGCCGAGATGGCCCCGGTCCGTCAGCCCGAGCAGCTTGGCTGGGGCGGCGCGCGTCATGATGGCAATTTCCTCGAACGTGTATTCGCGGTTGATTGCAGCCAGGGTCGAGAGCGCAATGGCGGATTTTGGAAGTCCGGCAATCATTTCGGCGCGCGCTTCCCGGCTCATCAGCAGCTCGAACAGAGCCGGATAGGCGGTAAAGGGTGCTCCGTTGGGATGATCGGTGGTGAAGAAGACACGCCAGGGATCGTCGATCAGGAGAAAAAGCTCGAGCCCGATCGCCCACTGCATGCTGCCATAGAAATCCTTGCCATATCTGTAGGGCACGATGCCGCCGCCATT
The DNA here is from genome assembly GCF_040318115.1 of Mesorhizobium sp. M1312. Classification (NCBI taxonomy): domain Bacteria; kingdom Pseudomonadati; phylum Pseudomonadota; class Alphaproteobacteria; order Hyphomicrobiales; family Phyllobacteriaceae; genus Mesorhizobium; species Mesorhizobium sp. M1312. Next base: position 115,777 of record NZ_JAMYLQ010000007.1, read on the forward strand.
GCCGTCGCCGTCATGAATGACGGATTTCTTCGGGTGCGCACTGCCACGCGCCGAAAACTGCCGCATGACGTCAGAGGAGACCGTGACCGTCTGGCCGAACATCACCTGGCCGATGTCGATGGTGACCTCCGGCGTCGCGTTGACCACTTCGGCAAGACGCGCCGCGGCCGAGGAAAACCTGCGCTTGCCTTCCGTGCCATAGCCGTAGAACTGGAGATGCGCGAGGTGCAGCGGCAAGCCTTCCGCCGCTGCGATCGTCGCGGCCGCCGTATCCGCCGACCCGGGGCTGCCCAGATTGTTGCAATGGACATGCAGAGGATGCGGGACGCCAAGGCTGTCGACGGCGGCCTGCAGCGTCTTGACGATCTTGCGCGAGCTGACGCCATAGGAAGGCACCACATCGTCCAGCGAGAAGGTGCGGACGTTTTCCTTGAAGGCGGCCGCTGCACCGGCGTTGATCACCTTGACCCCAAGCGCCCGTGTCGAGGCTACGGTCCAGGCGACATAGTCCTCGATCATTTGAGACGAAGCGTCGTCGCGGATCATCGACAGCAGCAAATCGTCGTTGCCGAGAATGGCGAGCGTCGCCTTATCGATGATTGGGATGTCGGCCAGTTCGAGATGGGTGTGAAGTGCGGCTCCCGGCGACATCGCCGGTTCGACGACCGTGGTGAAACCCATCTTGGCGTAGAGGCAGCCGGTCTGGAAGGTCGACCAGCCGGCATTGGAAAGCGGCGTCGTCGCTGGCCGCGCCTGATGCGCGGCATGCTGCTCGGGCAAGAGCAGCCGTGCCGTATTCACATTGCCGCCACCGATGTGGGAATGGATGTCGATGGCGCCCGCCATCACGATGCAGCCGGCAGCGTCGATGGTCCGGTCGGCAGCGCTCCCCACCGGCGCCGCAACGATCTTGTCGTCCCTGATCCAGAGGTCGCCCTTGCCGAGACGGCCATTGACCGGATCGATGACGTCGCCGCCCGCAATTTTCGTCAGCATGGCAACGCGGCCTCGGCGGAGACATGACTGGCAACCAGGCGGATGACAGTCGCAGCGGAGGGCAGTTCGGACGCCGCTCGCGCATCGATCGACCTTAGCGAACCGGTGCGGCTGGAATAGACCACCGCCTCGTGATCGACGCCCGCTTCGCCGATGGCGATGGTGACCGCAGCGCCCGCGACCGGCTTCTGCGTTTTCGCCAGGGCGATCAGCGCCATACGGTTCTTTTTCTTCTGCGGCTGGACAATAGAGGAAGAGATCCGCAGGTGCAGGTCGGCTTCGCCGGCAGCGATCGTGCGCGCGACATCGTAACGCCAGGGATCGAATTCCGGGACGCCGCGCGCAAAGCCGGTGCGCAGCGGAAAACCTGTCATCCAGGTCGAGGCGAGCGCGCTACCCCATCCGTTTTCGCTTGCCGGCAGATGAAGGCCGGATGCGCGTGATTTGCGGTTGAGATCAGTGATCAGTCCTTGCAGCATCTCCAGCGCCAGCCCTTCGGTTGCGTCGCCTGAAAACAGGAAGACGGGAAAATGCGCAGCCTCCAGGGCTTTGGCGAAATCGTCGAAATTGGACACCGGCTGCGATGTCTGGCGCCCCCTCCACTGCGCCCTCAGAGCCGCCAGTGTCGCGCCGAGGCTTGCCTCTCCGCAGGACAGGAGCGTCGCCGTCCGCCCGTTGCTCAACGGCGGCGCAGACGCCCCGTTCGACCCGACCAGAAAGATTTCGCGCTGATTCTTGCCTGAGAGATCGGGGGCCGAGAGATCGGGAACCGTCTCAGCGAGTTCGCCGACAAATTGATGATGGATTTGCGGGAGTTCGCCTACAATCACCACGACGTCGGCGCGCCGGCGCGTCTCGCCGGGCGCCACGGTCATCGCGCCTCTGTCGGTAAAAAGCGCGATCTCCCGGGAAAGTGCAGCACCATCGGCATGATCGTATGCCGCGCCAACCCGCTCAGCCAGCGCGATCGCCGCCCTGGTGCCGTGTATATCCGTATCCAAGCTGAAAACCGGGCACCGGCTCGACCCCAACAGCGCGGCGGCATGTGCAGCCGCGCGCTCGACCAGCGTTTCCCGGTTGCCGATCCAAGCAACCGCCATTCACTACGCTACTTTCTGGTGCCGGCTTGATCCTAGACGAAACTGGATTGGCCGTGAACCCCGCCTGTCAGCAGATTAGCGAATGTTTTCTTACGCCATCAACAAATTCCGACTGCGCTTAATCATATTTGATGTAAGCGAAGCGCTGATCGGTCGGCGGAGTGCCCTCCAGCGCGCCGCCTTCCTTGGCCGGCTGCCACTGGACGACATCCTCGATCTTTTTGGCCAGCTCGAAGTCTTTGTCGGTGATGCCCTTCGCTGCGTGGTTCATCAGGCGCACCTCGACCCAGGCATAGGACGCCGTGATGTCGGGATGGTGCCACGCCGCCTCGGCGAGATGGCCGACCGTGTTGATGACCATCAGTGTCGATTTCCAGCTGTGGGTCTTGTATTTGCGCCGGATCCAGCCGTTCTCGTAGCGCCATTTCGGCAGCTCCTTCTCGAGCCGGTCGGCAATCTCGGCTTCAGAATAGACTTTTTCCTTAAGCGTCTCGTTCATCTCGACCTCCGCGAATTACCCGGTCTGTCTTCGCGCCCGGGCCAAAACAGATAAAACGAATGCATTCTCTCCGGCTTGCCCCTTCGACGAAAACAGCTATCATGGCGATGGGCACCTAAACTTCCATGATGCGTCTATGATGCACCCATCGGGGGGTAGATGTCGAATTCTGTTACCATACGAGTGCCCGCCCGCCTGCATCTTGGCTTCCTCGATCTCAGCGGCGATACCGGACGTCGCTTCGGCAGCGTCGGGCTGCCGCTGAGCGAACCCGAAACCGTCGTCACCCTGTCGCGATCCAGCGAAACCGTCGTCGAAGGCCCGGAGAGCCGGCGCGCCGCCGAGCATTTGTCGACGCTCTGCAGCCATCTTGGCATTCGCGGCCAGCACCGTCTGGTGGTCGAACAGTCGATCCCGAGCCATGCCGGCCTGGGTTCTGGCACGCAGATCGCCCTTGCCGTCGCCTCGGCGCTGCGCACGCTCCACAACCTGCCTCTCGATATCGGGGGCGACGCGACCCTGCTCGAGCGCGGCGGCCGATCCGGCATCGGCATCGCCAGTTTCGAACGCGGTGGCGTCATTGTCGACGCCGGCAAGGACGACAGCGGCAGGCCGCCGCCGGTCCTGGCGCGATTGCCGTTTCCGGAAGAGTGGCGCGTCATCCTGATCCTCGACCGTGGCGGGCATGGACTGCATGGCGATGCCGAAATCGCGGCGTTTCGTTCGCTGCCGCCCTTTCCGGCGTCCGGGAGCGGAGAAATCTGCCGTCGGGTGCTGATGGGCATTATGCCGGCTTTGATCGAGCACGACCTTCCAGCCTTCGGCGCCGCCGTCGCCGCGATCCAGATGCTGATCGGCACCCATTTCGCCCCGGCGCAAGGTGGCGTGTTCACCTCGAAGCGGGTCGAGAGGGTGGCCCACGATCTCGATGAAGCGGGCGCCGTCGGCATCGGCCAGAGCTCGTGGGGGCCAACAGGGTTTGCCTTCGCCCCATCGCAAGACGCCGCAGTCAGGTTCGTCGGCGCGGTTCAGCAGACAGTTGAGCACGGCATCGAGATCAGGATCATCAAGGGCCGGAATTCCGGCGCGAAGATCAGTTCGACCAAACTTGATCTCGTCGGCAGCTGACGGCTCGGCAACACGATCAGGTTCAAGAAGAAAGGCGAGAAATGGCCCGCAAACATATCCTGCACATGCTGACGCCGTTGAAGCACATGAGCCCTTTCGACGTGAACATGGCGCTCGATGCAGGCTTCGACGCCGTCGTTCCCTATGTCGATGTAAGCCTCGGCGAGGTGACAGGCCTCGTGCAGGACGCGATCTTTTCGCGCCCGCCCGATGCGGGCGTCGATACCGGCATCTTCATCGCCGGCAAGGATGCCTCGCTGGCGCTCGACATGTTCGACGCAGCGCGAAAGGCGATGGTGCCGCCTTTCCAGGTTTCGGTATTCGCCGATCCGGCCGGCTCATTCACCACAGCCGCAGCGATGGTGGCCAAGGTCGAAAAAGCGCTGGAGAAGAAATTCGAGCGCGGGCTGGAGGACACAAGGATCGCTGTTTTCGGCGCCACCGGCGTCGTCGGCTTCTGCACCGCCGTCCTCGCCGCCAGAGAAGGCGCCCGGGTCACGCTTGTCGGCCATGACGGCATCGAAAGGGTCAAGCAGATCGCGGCCGAGATCAAAAGCCGATTCAAGATCGCCGTAGATGCCGCCGACGGGTCGAGCGACGCCCGCAAGACGAAGCTGGTCGAGGCGAGCGAAGTGATCCTGGCGTGCGCCAAGGCCGGCGTCCAGGTGGTCTCGAAAGCCCAGTTGAAAGGCGACGGCCTGCTCATTGCCGCCGATGTCAATGCGGTCCCGCCGGCCGGCATCGAAGGCGTGGCCGTCAATGCCAATGGCGATCCGCTCGAAGCGGCAAAAGCTGTCGGCATTGGTCCGCTCGCCATCGGCAACGTGAAATACAAGGTCGAATTCGGCCTCTTCAAAAGAATGATCGAATCCGAAAAAACCATCACGCTCGATTTCCAGGAAGCATTTTCCCTTGCACGCGAGATCGCCAAATAACGCCGGATCTCTCCTGATCGCGGCGATTTCAGGCCGGGCGCTGGCTGCCGCTGCGCGCCGCGCCGGCTATCGTCCGCTGGTCGCCGATTTCTTTTGCGACACCGACACGGTCGCGCTCGCCGAGCGCGCGACGATGCTTCCGGGCGACCTGCAAGCCGGCATCGACGGCGAGCGCATCATCGAAACGCTTCAGCAACTGGCAGGAGACGACCAGCCGGTCGCGATTGTCCTGGGCTCGGGCTTCGAGCGGATGACCGAGACCGTCGACGAGATCGCGCGCCATTTTCCGCTCGCCGGCAATAGCGGCGCGGCGATCCGCAGGATCAAGGACCCGCAATTGCTGGCCGCCGATTGCGCCGAACTCGGCATCCCGCATCCGGAATTCCGATGGGACCAGCCGCCCGATCCGGAGAACTGGGTGGTCAAGACCGCGGGCGGCGCGGGCGGCACGCATATCAGACGGGCCGCCGGAGAAACCCCGATATTACAGTGTCAGGCTCCTGGCGGCCGCTATTTCCAGCGTTTCATTGCCGGCCGCAGTGTCTCGGCCCTGTTCGTCGGCGACGGCCATAGCGCTGACATCGTCGGCTTCAGCCAACAATGGGCGTCCCCCGCCCCGGCAGCACCCTATCGCTATGGCGGCGCCGTGCGGTTGAGACGTTTCGATCGCAGGCAGGCGGCGATGATCCGCGGCTGGCTTTCAGGTCTGGCGCACCGCGCCGGGCTGGTTGGATTGTGCAGCGCCGACCTCATTCGCGGACCGGATGGCTACAAGCTCATCGAGATCAACCCGAGGCCCGGCGCCACACTCGACATCTTCGACGATGCCGACGCGCCACTGATCGAAGCGCATCTGCGTGCAGCGGTAGGCAGGGCCTACCACTTGCCGCGCTTCGTCGATTCGATGGCGTCGATGGTGACCTACGCCGCGGCGCCGATCGCCCAGTTTCCATCGATTGCCTGGCCTGAATGGACTGCGGACCATCAGTCGCCCGGCACCCGTCTGATCGCCGGCGATCCTGTCTGCACCATCTTCGCGCGCGGTCCGAGCGCCGATTTGACCAGACGGCTCATCAAGGGACAAGCCAGCCGATTGCAACACCAATGGGAAGGAGACCGGACATGAAAGACGGTTCGGCATTCCTGAACGACAATGCGCAGCGCATCATCGACGGCATGATCGGCAACGCCGAACGCCTGCGTATCGCCGTTTCCAGGGGGCTATTGGGCGAGTGCCTGATCGATGCCGGCGCCAAGGCCGCCGGCGGCGTCGAGGCCGGGCTGCGCATGGCGGAAGCCGCGATGGGCGGTCTCGGCAGCATTTCGGTCTGCATGGACCGCGCGTCGCAGAAATGGCCGCTCACCGTCGAAGTGCGATCTTCGCAGCCGGTGCTTGCCTGCCTGGGCAGCCAGTATGCGGGCTGGAACCTGTCGAGCCAGGGCTATTTCGCCATGGGATCGGGACCGGCGCGGGCACTCGCCCGCGTCGAACCGCTGTTCGAAGCACTTTCCTATCGCGACACGGCGTCATCCGCCGTACTGATCCTCGAGACGGCCGAACCGCCGCCCCAAGCAATTGTCGAGAAGGTCGGCAGGGCAACCGGATTGCCAACCGAAAAGCTCACCTTCCTTTATGCGCCAACACAAAGCCTTGCGGGCAGCGTGCAGATCGTTGCGCGCGCGCTCGAAGTCGCCTTGCACAAGAGCAACGATCTCAAGTTTCCGCTGGACAATATCGTCGACGGCATCGGCACGGCGCCTATCCCTGCCCCTCACCCGGATTTCCTGACCGCAATGGGCAGAACCAACGACGCCATCATCTATGGCGGCAGCGTTCAGCTCTTCGTAAAAGGCTCGTCGAAAGACGCCCGTGAGCTCGCGGAGCAACTGCCGAGCCGCGCCTCGCGGGACCACGGCCACCCGTTCGCCGAGGTCTTCAAGCGGTTCAAGGGTGATTTCTATGCCATCGATCCGCTGCTGTTCAGCCCGGCCGAAGTGATCGTCACGGCGATCGAGACCGGCGATACGTTTCGCGCCGGCGAGCGTGATCTGACGATGCTCGAACGGAGCCTCGGTTAGACCATGGCGGTGCAATGATTCGTCTGTCATCCACCCGCCGGACCGCTCGCTCGCGCTGTCGGTATACCGGTATCCGAGGCCTAACATGATCCCCCCCATCCTGATCGTCAGCGATGTCTCGGACACCCGCTCCAAGGGCTTGGCGGCAAGGCTGGACAGGCGGGGCGCCGTGGTCGCAACCGTACCGCTGGCGGCGATCGCGTTCGACACCGGCAGCCCGAGCGGACTCTCGATACCCGGCTTCGACGGCGCGCTGCCCGATGCTGTGCTTGTACGTTCGATCGCCGCCGGATCGTTCGAAGCGGTCACCCGGCGCCTCGGTGTGCTGCACGCATTCGCCAAGCTTTCCATTCCGGTGTGGAACTCTGCGCAGGCGATAGAACGCTGCGTCGACAAGTCGATGACGACCTTCCTCCTGAAGAATGCCGGCCTGCCGACGCCGCCGACATTCGCGGTCGAGGGACGTGCCATGGCAGAAGCGATCGCCGAACGCGAACTGCCGTTCACGCCGCTGGTGCTGAAGCCGCTTTTCGGCGCACAAGGCCGCGGCATCCGGCTGATCGAAACACTGTCCGATCTCCCCGCCGAGGACGAAGTGAACAGCGTCTACTATCTCCAGCATTACGTGCCGCGTCCCGGCCCTCCTTTCCGCGATTTTCGCGTTTTCGTCTGCGCCGGCGAGGTCCTGGCGATGATGAGCCGCCGCGGCGACGACTGGATCACCAACGTCAATCGGGGGGCAGTGCCCGAGCAAGTCGCGGGGCACGGCGAAACCGAATTAGCGGCGCTGGCAAGAGCCGCCGCCGCCGCTATCGGCGCGGACTTCGCCGGCGTCGACATCGTGCCGGCGGCCGACGGCCAGCTGTTCGTGCTGGAGGTCAACAGCATGCCCGCCTGGTCCGGGCTTCAATCGGTCGTCGCGGTGAACATCGCCGACGCGATTGCCGACGCCCTGCTGAAATTCCTGGCTGATCGCCCAGAGGGGGCGGCGGCAGCGCGCCCGTACCGCCTTACCGCGCCGGCAAATTCGTGACGAGCCGCTAGCATGGCGCTTTCGCGAGAACGCCTCCGGGCTGCCTACAAGGATGCCTGCCGGATGGAAATCGAGGCGCTGAAACCGGGCAATGTCCATCTGTTCGCCGACGGGCACGGCATGTCCGCTGCCCAGTTCATGACGAGCGCAGAGGTCTCGTCCGGGCCGCTGACCGATCCGCGCCTGCCGGTCGGACAGCGCATGATGGAAGCTGTCCGCGCGACACGTCTGGCGGTCGCGACTAATACCAATCTCGGTATCATTCTTCTGGCAGGACCTCTGCTATGCGCCGCGGAAATGACCGGCAGCAGACTGCACGACAATCTCGACGCGGTGCTGCGCGAAATGAGCATGGATGATACCAGGGCGGTGTTCGAGGCGATCGTCGCGGCCGCGCCGGGCGGCCTCGGAGAGGCCGCGAACGATGTGCGGCAGGAGCCGAAGGTTCATCTGCTCGAAGCAATGCGGGAGGCGGCCGACCGCGACATGATCGCCCGCCAGTATGTTACCTGTTTCGGCGACGTATTCGGCGTCGGGCTTGCGGCTCTGGAAGCGGCGTTGGCACGCGGGGAAGGCGGCATGTGGCCGACGGTATTCGCCTACATGGCGTTTCTCGCAGGGTTCCCCGACAGTCATGTGGTGCGCAAACATGGAGCTGAAGCCGCAAATCAGGCGCGGCAAGAAGCCCTTGCCGTTGAGGCGGCGCTGCATGCCAACGATGACGAGACGTCACGCATTCGTCTGCTGATAGAGCTCGACCGCCGGCTGAAGGCGGACAACGTCAACCCCGGCACCTCGGCCGATCTGACCGTGGCTACTCTTTTAGTCCACCTCCTCGGCGTTCAGCTTGCATAATCGCAACGTTGGTGGTTGACTTTCAGGAGCGGAAGCTGGGCTTCCGCGGCTATCCAGCCAACCGGTCCGGATGTCCGGGCGCTGCCAACAAGGATAGCTGTCCATCGAGCGCTCGCTCGGTTTGCGGCGTCTTTGGACACCATAACTGTGTCTTGGAGGAAATTGGCATGGCAAAAATCTCGAAAGTAATGGTCGGTGAATCGCTGGTAGGAGACGGCAACGAAGTGGCGCATGTCGACCTGCTTATCGGCCCACGGGGGAGCGCAGTCGAAACAGCATTTTGCAACGCGCTTACCAACAACAAGGACGGTTTTACCTCCCTTTTGGCGGTGATCGCGCCCAATCTTCAGTGCAAGCCCAACACCGTGATGTTCAACAAGGTCACGATCAAGGGCGCCAAGCAGGCCGTGCAGATGTTCGGTCCGGCCCAGCATGCGGTTGCAAAGGCCGTGCAGGACAGCGTCGCCGAGGGGATCATTCCCGCCAATGAGGCGGACGATCTGTTCATCTGCGTCGGCGTTTTCATCCACTGGGATGCGGCGGACGACGCCAAGATCCAGAAGTACAATTACGAAGCGACAAAGGAAGCCATCCAACGCGCCGTCGCAGGAACGCCGACGGCCGCCGAAGCCACGGATAAGCGGGACCAGGTGAAGCACCCGTTCGCGGCTTAGACAAGAGACAGCCCCGCACAGATAAAACCCTCCGCTGAGCCGGATGGTCTGTTGCGCCGCCTGAAAAAACTTCTGGGCTTTTAGAGCATCGGACCGAAAACTGCCCTCGGGTCTGACCCGAGGGTGGACTGGTTTGGGAATCCGATGCTCCAGCAAGAGATAGAGCGGCGAGACGATCGACTTGAGAGTTCGCCGCTCTAGATCTGAGGCACAGTTTCCGAGGCCGAAATTCGAGGCTACGCGATGTCAGGTGCCAAGCGTTGCGAGGTGACCCGGCGTGAGCGTGCCGTCATGCAGCGAGGTCGCAACCAGCGCCGCGGCGATACCGAGTGACGAAAGGGCGCGAATGTCAGCCTCGTTGCGCACCCCGCCGGCCGCGATCACGGAGCGACTTCCAGCCTTCGCCTTGATCGCCTCGAGCCGCGTGAAATCGGGACCGGAGGCGGTGCCGACCTTGGCCAGTGTCATGACGATCACCTTTTGCGGCCAAAGCTCCGGCTCGTCGAGAAACGATGGCGGACCGCGAAACCCGTCGAAGAAGTCCAGCGACAGGATAAGGTCGGGATGATCGCAAAAACGCCGGAACAGCGCATCGTCCCGTTGCGATTCGGAACCCAGGACCGGGTAAAGACAGGGTTCGGCAAGTGCTGCCGAAAGGGTTTTCTCGTCGGCGATGCCGGCATCGACCCAAAGCTCCGGCGGCTCCGCCATCGCCTTCAGCCGGGCAAGCGCGCCGCTGTTTGGCGTTCCGCCTTCGATGGCATCCAGATCGGCGATATAGAAGGTCGGAAAAGGATAAAGCCCGCGCAGGCCCTCAGTGACTGCGACGACATCGGAACTTTGGCTGAGCGGCGTAACGATCGGCCTGTAGCGATCGCGTTTTCCTTGCTGGGCGCGGACCACTTCGCCGCCTTTCAGGTCGAGAACCGGAATGATACGCAACGCTTTTCTCGCTGACCAACTGTCCCAACTGTCCCCCTGTGATGAAAGCTTGAAGTGTGGAAAAAAGAAAGAGCATCATTGCCGGCTTCGATATTGGCGGCGCGCATCTGAAGGCGACGCGCGCGGAGGACGGCCGCATCGTCGAGGCAGTAACGATCGCCACGCCGCTTTGGCTAGGGCTCGACAATCTGACCTTGGCATTCGAGGAAACGGCTCCGATTTATGCGGGCGCCGATCTCAACGCATTCACCATGACCGGCGAACTGGCTGACATCTTTCCGTCCCGCGATGCCGGCGTCACGGCCCTGCTGGATGAGATTTCAAGCCGTTTCCCAGGCGAAAAACTGATCTACGCCGGGCCATCCGGCTTTGTCGGGGTCGAGCAGGCAGCGCGGCTGAGCACCGATGTCGCCTCCGCCAACTGGCACGCGACGGCGTCGTTGGTGGCGAAACTCGCCGGCGATGCCCTGTTCGTCGATATGGGCTCCACCACCACCGACATTATCGCCATCAAGAAAGGCGCCGTCGCCAATGACGGCTACACCGATGCCGGACGGCTGCTGACTGGCGAACTGGTCTATACCGGCTTCACCAGGACGTTCCTGTTCGGTGTGGCCTCGTCTGCCCCCGTCCGCGGCAGGCTGACACCGCTGATGAACGAGTATTTCGCCTCGATCGCCGACGCGCACCGGATCCTGGGGGTGCTCGACGAGAAGGACGACAGGCACTCTACCGCCGACGGCAAGGAAAAAACGATCGCCGGTTCGATCGCGCGGCTGGCGCGCATGATCGGCCGCGACGCCGCCGACCTGACCCTGCCGGAATGGCGTGAAGTCGCGCGCTGGTTCAGCGAGCAGCAGTTGCGCAAGATCCACGATGCAGCATCCCTGGTTGCCGGCCCCCTTGCCCCGGACGCGCCGATCGTCGGCGCCGGAACCGGCCGCTGGCAGATCAGGCGCCTGGCCGAACGCATGGAACGCCGTTTCGTCGATTTTGCCGAGATCATCCCCGCAGATGACGCCGTTCGCGGCGAAGCGAGCAGCGTGGCACCCGCGTCAGCGGTGGCGCTGTTGGCGGGATCTCAATTGTAGGCGCTATGTCATGGCCATCCGATCAATCGGGGAGATGAGATACTGCCCTGGAATTGGCCCGGCTTGAAAGATCTCCACCCGTACCAGCGCATCCAAAATCGGACCGCGCGCATGGACGCAAAAGGGTGGAAACCCGACGTTCGGCACCCGCCCGGCGTATGTCCGGTTCGCGCCTCTAGTACGTCATTCTGCTCGACTCTCTGCGACCTGAAAGCTGACATCGCCCCATCATATGCCTAAATTGGATATGTGACCGGAGAGGAGACATACATTTCACACATGGCAAGCGGCCTTTCTCCAGCGTCTACTGAAACGCAGAAAAAAGATACAAGCTTGGCGCCTGCCGCGGTTTATTTCCCCCGCCGGCTCACGCTCACCGATGCCTCAATCCTCGACAACCGAGTTGATGAGGCCGGGCTTCTCGCGCTTGTGGACAACAAAGTTGTCCTTGGTGAGCCTGGCATGGGCAAGAGCAAGTTGATGCGCGAACTCGGCCGGCGGCTAGGCGTCGAACCGATCACGGCGATCCGATTCATCAATGCCAAGAATCCGGAGAAGTTGATGTCGGCGGGCACCCCGGTCCTGATCGATGGCCTCGACGAGGCGATGTCGCGGCGCGAAGGCGACGCGATCGATGCGATCCTCGCCCAGCTCGAAGAAGCGGATTCGCCGCCATTCATCCTCTCGTGTCGTTCGCGTGAGTGGCAGGCGCGCAGCGTGACGAACTTGCGCCAACTCTACGGCGCTGATCCCAGAATCCTGACGCTCGAACCTTTTGATCGGCTTGAGGCGCGCGCTTATCTCGTCGCGCAGCACTCGAGCGTGGACGCAGATCATGTGCTCGACCACCTCACGGCGCACAGCCTTGAAGAGCTGTATCGCAATCCGTTGACGTTGGATCTGATGGGACGGGTCGCCGAGACCGATACGCAATTGCCGGGGACGCGCGCGGCGTTGTTCGAGCGCGTCTGTACCTTAGTCTGGCCCGAGCACGATCCCGATCGGCAGGATGAGGGATTAGCGCAACTCACCCAGGATGAAGCGCTCGATGCCGCCGGGGCGATCGCCGCCAGTCTGTTGTTCGCGGGTGCCGAAGCCGCCAGCGCGGCGGGCGCTACACTCGTCCAGCAAGGCGATCTGCGGCTTGCCGACTTGGAGAAACTGCCCACGGCAGAGGCCGCGCGGGCGATCTTTTCCTCCAAGCTATTCCACAGCGTTGGGCCGTCGCGGGCCAAGCCGATTCACCGGGTTATCGCCGAATATCTCGGCGCGCGTTGGCTCGCAAGACAGGCCGCGACCCCGCGAGCGCAGCGGCGCGTTCTCGCGCAATTGCACGGGAGCGGCGGTGTGCCAGCGAGCCTGCGTGGCCTGCATGCCTGGCTCGCCTATCACAGCCCAGCGATGGCCGAGCGGGTCATCGGCAAAGACCCCTATGGCGTGCTGCGCTATGGCGAAACTGCCGCGCTGACTCCGCATCTCGGGGATTGCCTGTTCGAGGCACTCCGTTTGCTCGCTGAGGACGATCCCTATTTCCGCTCGGCGGATTGGGACAGCAAGACCGCCGCAGGACTGATGATTCCAGCGCTCAAGCTCAAGATCGACGTGATCATCGCTTCGGCGGCTAGTAGTGGGCATCTCCGCTCCCTGCTGATTGAAGGGCTGGATGGCACGTCGCTTGCCGCCGAGTTGGCCAATACGCTTGAGGCGATCGTGCTGTCGCCGGAGCGCTTCTATCGGGAACGCGACGACGCGGCGAAAGCCTTGTTTCCGCATCGCGACCGCGCTTGGTGGCAAACGACGATCGCGGCCCTGACTGATCAGGGCGGCGACGACGCGCCGCGCCTCGCGCGTCAGCTGATTCCCCTCATCGATGCCGACGTGTCGGATGAGCTGCTGGTCGCGACCTTGTTCGCCGGAATGGGGGTAACCAGTTGCCGGCTGCCACGACGTAAAGGACGGCGTGTCCATACGGCGCACAACTATAATCGTTTGTTGGACGCGATTCCCTCGGCGCGGTTGGTCGGGGTGCTAGACCTGATCGCCGATTATGCTGAACTGCTGCGCGACGGCAATTGGGAAAATATTAGCGACGCCGCCGACATCGTGGCGCATCTCATCGTCCGTGCGATCGATGAGAATATGGTCGGACCGGCCCAGGCATCTTCGCTGTGGCGCTGGCTGGAGACCATTGAGCGGGCACATCGCTACCAGAGCGAGGGTGCAAAAGAAGCTAGCCGGACGGTTGGCATCGCATGACGCGTTGCGCCGCGAGGCCCAGAGGCATGCGCTCGCGAACGACCGTCACAAGGACAGCCTATGGGGCACTGAGTTCTATCTGCAGCGGCGGCTGGTTGGGTTAACAGGGCGGCCCGGTGACATTGTCTGCGCGCTCGATCGCCTCGCCCAAGGTAACAACAAGGCGTCCGAACTGCGCCAGGACTGGAAGGATTTGGTGTGCATCGGCTGGGGTTCCGACGGGCTCGATCCGGATGTGCGGGAAGCGGCGGAGGCGTTCCGGCGCGATGACAAGCCACTCGCAGATTTCTTGCGCAAGCTCGAAACCCCCAAGCGGCCCGCCTGGGAAGTTCGGCGGGAAAAGGAAGCGGCCAAGCAGGCGCGCAAGCGCAAGGTGAACTTCGAGACGGCACGTCGCGAGTTGGAAAAGGCCCGCGACGATTTGCGCGCGGGCAAGCTGATGGCGATCGTGCCTTCCGCGAAAGCCTATTTCAACAGGGTCCCGGGCTTGCCGAGCGAACTGCCGCCCGACGAGCGCTTGGCCGAATGGATCGGGCCGGCTCTACGTGATGACGCGCTCGTCGGATTCGAGGCCGTGTTGCATCGCGCCGATCTACCTACTGCCGCTGAAATCGCTGATGGTTTCGCGCAGAGGACGATCTATAATTATGGCTTCGCGATCATGGCCGGACTTTATGAGCGAGCGCGCAACGGAATGGGCGTGGCCGACCTGTCCGAATCGCTCAAACACGCCGCGCTGCTGCTCAGCTATGACGATCATGGCTGGAACCTCAAGGAGCGGCAAGAGGCACTACGCGCGGCGTTGGAGGCCGAGGTTATCCCCACTCCCGAAGCGCGGCGAGCGTTCGCGCGGGTCTGGATCGAACCCGCTCTGGCGGCAGGCAATGAGCATATCGCGGGGCTCTACAGGCTCGCCCATGATCCAGACTGGCAGTCAACCGGGGCGGCGATTGGCGCTGGTTGGCTGACCGCCTTCCCTAATGTTCCCGAGTCTGTCGAGGTTGGGTTGGTCGATTGCCTGACCTCTGGCGACGCGCTCGACGCGCTACGTGAAGTAGCCGAAGCGCGCGCGGCAACGGTATTTCGCAATTTCGATCATATGCTGTCATGGCTGGCGATCGACGTGCTGGTGCGGTTCGACGTGGTGCGGCCCGATCTCGTTGGAATCGGCGCAGAGCATCCCGAATTCATCTGGTTCCTGCGCAACCGGCTCCAGTTTGAACGGCGCGGCCGGATGTTGCCGCTGACGGTCGCGCAGGCCGAGTGGATCATCACCGAGTTCCGCCAGCAATGGCCTTATGCGATGCTGGAAGGCTCTGGTTCGGGCAACACCAACGACTATGACGCAACCGACTTCCTGCGCTCGCTAATCAGCCGGATCGCTGACGACACGAGCGTGGAAGCAAGCGAAGCTATGGCACGGCTCGCAGCCGGGCCTACTGACAGCTACGCAGAATGGACTCGGCACATGTCAGCCGAGCAGCGGCAGAAGCGCGCCGAGGATGCTTTTTCGGCGCTGGCGCCGGGCGATCTCGCAGCGCTTCTCGACGATGAACCGCCGGGCAATATCGAGGACCTGAAGGCGCTAGTTCTCGAGGAGATGGACCTCGCACGGCGCAAGCTCATCGGCGACGACCTCGATTCGGTGATCGAATTCTGGTCCGACGCCGGCATTCCACGCGATGAGAACCGCTGCCGCGACCGGCTAGCGGCGATGATTAGCCCCGAACTTGCTCGCTATGATATCCAGCGCATCACCGAAGCAGACATGCCTCAGACCAAGCGGGCAGACCTCGCCTTTTCGCGGGGGGCTATGCAATTACCGGTCGAGGTGAAGGGCCAGTGGCACACGGATGTCTGGGACGCGGCGTCCGGCCAACTCGATGCCCAATATCTCATCGACTGGCGCTCCGAACAGCGCGGCATTTATTGTGTGTTGTGGTTTGGCGATATGCCGTCGGCGAGCAACCGGCGGCTGAAGGTTCACCCCGACGGGCTTCCCTCGCCCGCGAGCGCAGAGGAGATGCGTAAGATGCTGATCGCCCGGATTCCCGATGCACGCCGCGCGCTAATCGACGTGGTGGTATTCGACTTCACCGCTGGACAATCCTGACGTGGCGCTTTGGGGCTCTCTCTCCGGAATATGCACGGCTCACGTTGTGACTTGCTGCTGTACGCGGTCTCAACCCTATAGATAGCTGCCTGTCCGAAACCGGCCCCACTCCAGTCATCGTGCATACCGGGCTCAATGACCGCAAAGGGTCGAACACCGCCGTTTGAGATCACCGCCACCGTGTACCATGCTAAAACGCGTCAGCCCGGACGCCTACCCTGGTTCAGCGTATCCCGTTCAGCCCCGCGCATCCTCGCCGCTGGCATCCTCGGCCGCAAGGTGATCGCCGACGCGCTGCATCAGCCAGTCCCAGGCTTCCTTTTCGCCCTCGCCCGCGGTCTTTTCGATGGCAATCGAAAGGTACGCGATTTCCGCCTCGATCTTGTCGCGCGGCAGCATGCCGAGCCGGCTGACCAGGATGGCCAGTTCCAGCACCGCCGCCTTGGCGCGGTTGAAGCCGGTGAACGGCGCATGCGTTTCCTCCTGCACCACGCGGCAGAAATGGCGAGGTCGCATAGCATCGTCATCAACATTCTCGACTTCGAGGACCGAATGCGCGAGCGCCGCTTCGAGCCGCGGCACCGCAAACCCGTCGACCGCAATGGTTGGCCAATGCTTGCGGCCGGTCAGGCAGCCGGCAAAGACACGCACGTCATCGGTGTAATTGGCGATGGCGAACGGCACTTCGGCGAGATTGTCGAGCGTGATCGACGGCCGGAACGGCGCGATGATCCAGCCGTTCTTCTCGGCGATGATGCCGATCGGCGCGAGGTGGACATCGCCGGTCTTGTTGACGGTGGTGATGATCGATTCGCGAATGTAGGGCATGGTTTAGCGCTCTTTCTTCGCGCGAAGCGTGTGGCCCGCTTCCGCGAGACGGGTGCGGTCGGTTTCGGGAGCCGGCGCAGCAACGCCCCATGCGAGCGGCTCGTCCTGCACATAGCGCTTGCCGAGGCGCCACGCGATCTCGGCTTTCATCAGTTCCGCGCCGAGATAGAACGCGTGTGCGCCATCCGCCTCAACGCCAAGCCCGGTAAAGAGTTCAAACGCATCCGTGGCAACCGCATGCCCCTTGCCGTTGAAAACATGGATGCCGTCCTCGGCAGTCATGATGCGGAAGTTGGTGTCGCGCACCTCGGCCGCGAGTGCTGCGATATCCTCGGTCGAGGCCGTAAACGGCTTGCGGTCGTGAACCTGCAGCAGCCCTGGATGGTAACTCCGCGGCAGCGCACCGTCATTCTTCGCCGCGAACAGGATGCGGCGGGCAATATCGTGCTCCTCGATCGTTCGCAGCGTGTGCGGGCTGACATGCACGGCAAGCACGTTTTTGATCTGAAGTTCCGAACAGAGCCCGGCCAGAACGGCGGTGACGCCGGAACTGTCGGCGTCGGTCAATTCGGTGAGATTGCCGGTGCCCATCAGCAATTCCACCTCGGGCCAGCGGCGGCGCGCCTCGATGAAGCGGCCAAGTGACGCGGCAAAGCCGAAATGGATCGGGTCGAGCACCGGATCCGCGATGAAGGCGACACCGGCCTTTTGCGCCGCTTCGATGGCCCGCCCGAGCGAATCCAAGTCGCCGGGCGTGGACGGGATCAGCACTGGTACGGCCTTGCAATTGAAAGCCAACGGCAGCGTGTTCTCATCGAGGCTGAGAAGATAGTCCGCACCGGCGCGTGCGCCGATCGACAGTTCGTCCGTGCTGGCGGAATCGACGCTGATCAGAAACCCCTGTGCCTTCAGCTCGAGCACGGCCTCTTCCAGCAACGGAAAGGGCGTTTCCGGCAGGCAGCCGAGATCGATGACGTCGGCGCCGGCCGAAGCCAGCGTCCGTGCCCTCGCCACCAGCGCCTCGACCGACAGCATCGGCGCGTCGACGATTTCGGCGAAGATGCGCATGTCATGACGCGAAAGGTCAGGCGGCTCGCCCGCACGGCCGAGAAAGGCCGGCAGATCGGCGATCTCGTCGGGGCCGCGTATGAAGGGCACGCCGAAATGATCCGACAGATGCTCGAGGTCGCCGCGATAGCGGCCGGGCAGGATGACGCGGTCGGCGCCGCCTGTCAGGCTGAGCCGCCGCTTGATGATGTCTTCGCTCATCAGCGCGGCAACCTTGACGCCGATGTCGATGATCTCCCAGGCAAATTCGGTTTCGCCCAACCCGGCCAGCAGTCTTTCCAGCCGGACCTTGGCCAGATGGCCGGTAAGAAAGACCAGCCGCTCAGCCATGGCTTGCGAGTTCGGCGTGGCGCCGTCTGACCGAGGCTTCGAGATCGGCAAGCGACTCGACCACCTGGGTCCGCTCAAAACTCTTCAGCTGGTTGGTATTCTCCAGGTCGATCCTGCGCGGATAGACCTTGACCAGCCCATGCGGCGCCATGGTTTCGAGTTCCGGCGCGGTGTCGCAGGCAAAGACGATAGCCGGCACCCGGCATTTTCCGGCCTGGGCAAAGACATTGGTGGCGAGCGTGTCGGAAATGCCGTGCACGCATTTGGCGACCGTGTTGGAACTGGCTGGCGCCACCACGACCGTATGGTAGACACCGTGATAGAATTCGCCGACCGGGATCGCGCTCGCCGTCTTGTCGTGCAGCACGCGCGTCGTCTCCGGGAAATCGAGCTTGAGCTTGTACATGCGCAGCACTTCGTTGGCGGCTTTCGACACGAAGACATCGCAATGCTCTAGCTGGTGAATGAGTGCGAAGCTCTCCGTAAAAAAATGACCGGAACCGGTCAAAACCCATGCCCAGCGCGGCGTATGCAGCGTCGCCATCGCCTACCCTGCTTTTCTTGCCGGACGGATCGGAGCCGCGATCCGGATGCCGGGCAGATTGCCCGACGCGAGTAGCACCCCGGCTTCGGCTGCATCTTTCGGACCGGCGAGATGGAAATCGACACCGTCGGGCAGCATGGCGGCGAAGCCGGCGTCGACGATGCCTCTGACTGCCAGGCTGTCGATCGTGTCGCTGCCGAGGAAGGCGCCGGTCTGCTTGATCAGCAGCAGCGCATTCGCGCCGAGCTTGCCGGCAAGCCAGGCGGCAAGGGAATCGGAGGTAACGTCCCAGGACGCCGGAATGTCCGGCGCCGACAGGGCCAAGGACGACGGCAGCCATACCGGCACCTTCCCCGCGTCCAGTGCCCGCACCATTTCTTCCAGCGACCGTGCCGGCGCCAGCCTTTCGTCACGGTCGAGGATGACCTGGGCGAACTGCTCCATGGCGAGGATCGCCATGGCGTGGGCAGCGGTATCGGAAAAATCCATGCGGAACTGCGTCTCACGCACCTGGTCGGCGAAGAGCCCGCCGCCGGGCACGATGACGATCGGCAGCTTGGAACCCGCCAGCGCCGCGATCCAGCTTTCCATTTCTGCCGCATGGACCGTGCTGCCGCCAAGCTTGACGACGGCTGGCTTGACCGCGGCTCGCCTCACGACCTCAGGCCTTTCCTGTCGCGGCTGGGAAGCAGCGCTTTGCTCTTTTCGGCCGGCAGGGCCGGAGGCAACGCCGCGGCCTGCCGCTTGGCGCTTGCGTTCGATCTCGACGCCGACGCCGCCTGGGCCGAGTTCGAGTTTTTCCACCCTTACCGTGACGCGCACGACACGCGGGTTCTCCAGAATGTAGGTCGCCACCTGCTCGGCCAAGGCCTCGCTGAGCTGGATGTGGCCTCGCGCGACGATGGTGCGAATACCATCCATGATGATGTCGTAGGAGAACACATGGCGCATGTCTTCGGGATGGTCGGTGACTTGCAGCACGTCGGCGGTCACGTCGAAACGCACCTTCTGTGTATGGCCGTGCTCGAAACTGTAAGCGCCGATCTGGACCGGCAGGACAAAGTCCCGCACGAATATCTTGTCGGTGCCCAGTGTCGGGTCGGTGCCCGGCGAATAGCCCCTCGCCGCCAGCAGGCGGTAGTCGACGCTCGACGGGCCGCCGGCCCGGGATTCTTCCGGGACCAACTCGCGGATCTGCGAAAGCGCCTCGGCACTGATCGAACCCACGCGGCCGGAGTGGCCGCACAGCGCCCCGCGAAAGCCGAGAAAATCGGGAGCGAAGGGCAGCAGGCGCGGAATGTCCGGGGCTTCCAGCGATCCGCTCAGGCCAACTATGAGACCGAGCGATTTGGCCCGATCGATGAAACCCGGGATACGCTCGGGCGGCAGATGGTCGAGCAGCCGCCCGTTTGCCTTGTTTGCAGTGTCGACCATGGCGCCACGGAAGCGATGTTTGGCAAACAGCGGCAGAAGCTCGAAATCCGGCGCCAGGTCGGCGAAAAGCACGGCGATCAGTTTCGTTCGCGCGGCGAGCGGCGCGAGCGCCGCCGCGCAGGCGGCGGCATTTGCCGACGGAAAAAAGCCTATCTTGACGTAATCGACGCCGGTCGCAGCGATCTCTTCGGCCTTGGCGCGGATCGTCTCGGGTTCCATCGGCAGGTCGCCGCAGACCGCGCTGACCGGCGCCCGGCCGGCGATGAATGAAATCGTCCGGCGGATGATTTGCGTGGATACCGCGCCCAGCGCGCCCGCCTTCGGATCCTTCAGGTCGACGATGTCGACGCCGCCTGAAAGCGCGATCTCCGCCTCGTCGACGCCGGTGACACTGGCTAGCATTCTGGTCATTGGACTTTCTCCGGCATGAGGGACAGGAGGCTCTCGGGCCCGAATACCGAAATCCGCTCAGTTGCCGTGCCGGCGGGCAGGCGTGCCACTAAAGCAGACGCGAGAAGTCCACTTTCAGGGTTTGATAAAATTTGCGGGTCAGCTAAGCTCATCACGGGCACCTTGACTTCGCGCCGGTCCGACAACAATCGGACTTTAGCGCAAGAACGGGTAATTTTATCGATGACGAGCGCGGTGCCGGGCACTCTCGCGGCCTTTTTGTGCTTTTTTTCCCTGACCGTCAACGTTCCGGGCGCGCTCGCCCAGGAGGCGACGGGCAAGCAACCGGCTGTCACGGCTAAGCCTGAAAAAAAGGTAACCGAAATCAAGATAGGCTATTTGCGCGCCTATGCGCCGCAGCTGGCCTTGTCGGTGCTCGACGTCCCGCCGCGCGATGAAGGCGTCGCCGGCGGCAATGTGGCGATTGCCGACAACAACACGACCGGCAGCTTCCTCGGCCAGAAATTCAGCCTCGACGTGACCGAGGTAAAGCCGGACGCGGACGTCGTTGCAGCCTTCCAGGACATGATCGCCAGAGGCGACCGCTATGTGGTCGCGGACGTCTCGGCCAAGCAATTGCTGTCGATCGCCGATCTTGCCCGCGACAACGGCGTTTTGATCTTCAATGCCGGCGCCACCGACGACAGTCTTCGCGAGGAGCAATGCCGCGCCAACGTCTTCCACACCATCCCGACGCGCAGCATGCTGGCCGACGGGCTGGCGCAATATCTCATCTGGAAGCAATGGCGGCGCTGGGTGCTGATCTACGGCTCGCACGAGCGCGACCAGCTTTTTGCCGAGGCGCTGCGCCGGGCGGCGACGCGCTTCGGCGGCGAGATCGTCGGCGAAAAGCTGTTCGAAGATACCGGTACGGCACGGCGGACCGATTCCGGCGTCGTCCAGATCCAGCGGCAGATGCCGGTCTTCACCCAGGACCTGCCGGAGCACGACGTGTTGCTGGTCGCCGACGAAAGCGAGGTGTTCGGCACCTATGTTCCGTTCCGTACCTGGACTCCGCGGCCGGTCGCCGGCACCGCCGGCCTCACTCCGTCGGCCTGGCATCCGGCCAGCGAGCAATGGGGCGGCACCCAGATCCAGAACCGCTTCGCCAAGGCAAACGGCCGCCGCATGATGTCGAAGGACATGGCGGCGTGGACCGCGGTGCGCATCCTCGGCGAGGCGGCGACCCGCACGCAGGGCGCCGACCCGCGGAAGATGGCCGACTTCATCCGCTCCGACGACTTTTCGATCGCCGCCTTCAAGGGGCAGAAACTGACTTTCCGCAAGTGGAACCAGCAGTTGAGGCAGCCGATCTTCCTCGGCGACACCAGGTCGGTCGTCTCGACGTCGCCGCAGGAGGGTTTTTTGCACCAGGTGTCGGAGCTCGATACGCTCGGGGTCGATGAACCGGAAACAAAATGCGTGCTTAAGTAGAACCAATTGGGAGGAATTTCAGTGCAGAGACGAGCTTGCGCACTCGCCATTCTGGCGACCGGCTTCATGGCCGGCCCAGCGTCGGCCTATATGGCCTATGTTTCCAACGAGAAAGACAACACGATGTCCGTCGTCGACACCGCAACGATGCAGGTGGTGAAGACAGTCAATGTCGGGCAGCGTCCGCGCGGCATCACCATCTCGCATGACGGCAAGCACATTTATCTCTGCGCAAGTGACGACGATTCGATCGAGGTGATCGATACGGCGTCCCTGGAGATCGTCGATACCTTGCCCTCCGGGCCTGACCCGGAGCTCTTCGTGCTCTCGCCTGACGGCAAGACGCTTTATGTCGCCAATGAGGACGACAATCTCGTCACCGTCATCGACATCGAGAATAAGAAGATGCTGGCTGAGATCCCGGTCGGCGTCGAACCGGAAGGCATGGGCGTCAGCCCGGACGGAAAGACCATGGTCAATACGTCGGAAACGACAAACATGGCGCATTTCATCGATACGACAACCCACGAGATCACCGACAACGTGCTGGTGGACGCGCGTCCCCGCTTCGTCGAGTTCACGCCCGACGGCAAGCAGGCTTGGGTGAGTGCCGAGATCGGTGGCACGGTTTCGGTGATCGACAATCAAACGCGCGAAGTTGTCCAAAAGATCACCTTCGAGATATCAGGCCTGAGGGCCGAATCCATCCAGCCGGTCGGTGTGCGCATCACCGCCGACGGCAAGAAAGCCTATGTGGCGCTCGGACCGGCCAACCGCGTCGCAGTGATCAATACGCAAACATACGAGGTCGAGAAATACGTGCTGGTCGGCCAGCGCGTCTGGCAGCTCGCCTTCACCCCGGACCAGAAAACCATCATCTCGACCAACGGCGTGTCGAACGACATCACCTTCATCGACGTGGAGACCGACGAGCCGGTGCAGTCGGTGACCGTCGGCGCGCTGCCGTGGGGTGTCGTCGTCTCGCCCAATTGAATCAAACAGGCAGAAAAACAGCAGAAGGGCAGGAAATCATGCGGAAATTTCGGGCAGTCGCTTTCGCTGCGCTGGTGGGCATGGCACTCACGCAGGATCAG
The DNA here is from genome assembly GCF_040318115.1 of Mesorhizobium sp. M1312. Classification (NCBI taxonomy): domain Bacteria; kingdom Pseudomonadati; phylum Pseudomonadota; class Alphaproteobacteria; order Hyphomicrobiales; family Phyllobacteriaceae; genus Mesorhizobium; species Mesorhizobium sp. M1312. The sequence continues at coordinate 138,660 of NZ_JAMYLQ010000007.1, forward strand.
GTCTGGGCGCAGGACAACGACGATGACGACGGCGCAGCCGCCGGGGCGGTCACCAAAACCGATGCCAGTCCCGAAGCCGAGAAGGCAACGCGGGCCAGCAAGGACGTGCCGGAACTTATCCTCGGCAGCAAGGAAGACCAGTTCACCGCCAATCAGAAGGACTTTCAGCTGATCGCCGGCCAAGGCTATCGCTGGAAGATCACCGCGGCGGGCGGGCTGGAATACAAATTCCATACCGACCTGTTCCGCAATGTGTGGAACAACCAGATCGTCATCAACGACCTCGAGGTGCACATGAACGGCGCACCCGCATGGCTCGAATTCGACGCCGACGGCACCATCCAGGTACAGTTCACCACCGTGAGGCCCGGCATCTACACATGGTCGGTGCCCGACCTCGCCGACAGGGGCATGAAAGGCACGATCACGATCAAGTAGGATCACCGGAAAGCGGGACCTGCGCGATCGGGCCCGGTGCGCTAGACTCCTGGTGCGCTAGGTGCGCTAGACTATCGTCGACGACAAGGAGCCAGCCGGCGTGCAGCATGTGAGGACAAGCGGACCAGGAGATGAGGTGGCGGCGCTCGATGTCGCCGGCGTCAGCCATTCCTATGGTCCGAAGCGGGCGCTCAACGACGTCTCATTCTCGATCGCGCCGGCGACCTTCACCGTTCTTCTCGGCCTCAACGGCGCCGGCAAGACAACCCTGTTCTCGCTGATCAGCCACCTTTACGACACGCGCGGCGGGTCGATCCGCATCTTCGGCCATGACGTCAGCCGCGCATCGGGCGAAGCGCTCAGGCGTGTCGGCATCGTGTTCCAGGCACGCACGCTCGACCTCGACCTCAGCGTCCACCAGAACCTCTCCTACCACGCCGCGCTGCATGGCATCGGAGGACGCGAGGCCCGGCAGCGCATTGCCGCGCTGCTTGATATTGTCGACATGCAGGGCCGTCAGCATGACAAGGCGCGCAGTCTTTCCGGCGGCCAAATACGGCGCATCGAGATCGCCAGGGCACTGCTCCACCGCCCTTCGCTGCTGCTGCTCGACGAGGCGACGGTCGGTCTCGACATCCAGTCGCGTGCGGGCATTCTCGCCACCATCCGCAAGCTCGTCGAAACCGAGGGCATTGGCGTGCTGTGGGCGACGCATCTGATCGACGAGGTTGAAGACGGCGACCATGTCGTCGTGCTGCGGCAGGGCGAACTGGTCGCCAAGGGCAAGGTTGCCGATGTCGTCAGGACGAGCGGCGCCGGTTCGATCCGCGACGCCTTTTCGAGGCTCAGCCGCATCGAAACCGCCGGCATCGCGGAGATATCGCCATGAGCGCTCCCGCAATGCCCGAGAAAGTCGCCGGCATCATCCCGGTGAAGTTCGAAAAATTCGGCCTCCGCCACTATCTCATCTGCCTCAAAGGCCTCGTCCTGCGGGAGTGCCTGCGCTTCCTGCACCAGCGCGAGCGCTTCATATCCTCGCTCGTTCGGCCGCTCATCTGGCTGTTCATTTTTGCCGCCGGATTCCGGCAGGTGCTCGGCGTGTCGATCATCCCGCCCTACAAGACCTACGTGCTCTACGAGGTCTACATCACGCCGGGTTTGTGCGGCATGATCCTGCTGTTCTCGGGTATGCAGTCTTCGCTGTCGATGGTCTATGACCGCGAGATGGGCAACATGCGCACCCTGCTGGTCAGCCCCTTCCCGCGCTGGTTCCTGCTGGTGTCGAAGATGCTCGCCGGCGTCTCCGTATCGATCGCGCAAGTCTACGCGTTCCTGATCGTTGCCTGGTTCTGGGGCGTCAAGGCGCCGCCGATCGGCTATCTCATGGTGCTGCCGGCGCTGTTCCTGTCGGGCATGATGCTTTGCGCGCTCGGCATGCTTTTGTCGTCGATGATCAAGCAGCTCGAAAATTTCGCCGGCATCATGAACTTCGTCATCTTTCCCGGCTATTTCGCCTCGCCGGCGCTCTATCCCTTGTGGCGCATCCAGGAGGCGAGCCCGCTGCTTTACAAAATCTGCCTCGCCAACCCGTTCACCTATGCGGTCGAACTGATCCGCTTCGCCTTCTACGGCCAGATTAACTGGCTGTCGCTGGGCGTCGTCGCCGGCTGCACGCTGCTGTTTCTTGCCGCCGCCATCATCGCTTACGACCCTTCGCGCGGCCTGATGACCCGCAAACAGGACACGGGAGGAAATGCCTGATGGCACGAATGAGCCTTGTTCGCAGCCTGGCTATGGTTGCCGTGCTCGCGCCGGGCGTGAACGCCATGGCGGCGAACACCGATCCGGACTGGCCCTGCATACAGCGCAAGGTGCCGCAACTCTCGCTCGGCCAGATCTGGAACGGGCCGGAGCTGCCTCCAGCAGCGAAGGACTTGTCGAAGGACCCCGCCGTCTCCGCTCTGGTCGAGGAGGTGGCGGCCCGGCGGATACCGATTGCCGAAGCCCAAAAGAAGATCAAGGATTTCGCCGCTTCCTTGCCGGCCGAGCAGCTTGCGCCGAAAATGGCGATGCTGGTGCAAGGCATGTTCGATCACATGGACGCCGAGCGTTCGCACGTGATCTCAGGCATTTCCCGTTACGCCCACAAGCAACTCGAAATGGCCGCCGCGTTGCGCAAGGAAGCGTCCGACGTCGATGCGTTGCGGGCAAAGCCTGATGCAGATCCAAACGAGATCGAACGGCGAACCGAACAGCTGAAATTCGCAACGCGAATTTTCAATGAACGCGTCCAATCACTGACTTACGTCTGTGAAGTGCCGACGATCATCGAGCAGCGGCTTTATCAATTGTCCAAGGCCGTTTCGGAAACGCTCGCCGCGAAGAAGTAGAACCTCGTTCGCTCTTCGCGGCGGATCTCACGATCCCCGGCCGGGCAGCACGCGCCAGCGCTGCACGAAATAACCGGGATGCGTCTCGATCCAGTGGGCGACCAGCGGCTGCGCCTGCATGAAGGCGGTCCCAGGATTCATCGCCAGGCCGTCCACCATCTGTTCGCGTTGTTCACAGGTCTGCGGCACATCCGTCAGGCAGACCATCATAACCAGCGTGTAAAGCATTACCCCTTGTCCCCATCGAATCCCGAACCCCATGCCCGGGAGGTTTCAGTGATACCGACCAGTCTGCAGGGGTCGCACATACAGATCGCTTACGGGTGTGAAAGGACGTGGCCCCCGCTCTTTCGCACTGCAACATAACATGCCGCTTATCTAACGCCAACGATCGCCGGGCGTTTTCCACCCCCCCTTTCGGAGCTATCACCACAATCGTTGCGGTTTGGTATGTCGGTCGTTCAGGTCGAATTTCGCCTGCCCAACATCATCCCACTCTGGTCTGCGGATAGAGCTTGCCGAATAGGGGCAGATACATCGCGCCCTTGCGCATCAGGAAATCGTGGAATGTCGCCATGGCCGGCGAGATCGCGTGATCGCTGCGCTCACCGAAAACCATTGCCGGCGTTCGGCAGAGTTGGTGTGGTCAGAAATGGGATCCGGACGGGGCGATCGCAAGCGCCGGGCTGCCAGGCGGCCAGAGGCAGGGTATTAATCGCCGGCCCATCAGGTGCCCGCCCCGGCGAGCTCGTCCGTCCAGCGCCGGAATAGCGCGCTGGCATTGACTCCTCCGAAGCCGAAGCCGTTGGAGATCGCGTAGTCCATTCCCATCGGGCGGGCTTGGTTTGCGACGAAGTCGATCCCGTCTCCAGCTGAATCCGGTGCGCTCAAATTGAGGGTTGGCGGTGCCATCTGATCCCTAAGCGCCAGGATTGCGAAGATGGCTCCAAGCCCGCCGGCGGCTCCGAGCAGGTGTCCGGTCGCGGATTTCGTTGCGCTGACAGCTATGGCGGAATCTGCACCGAAGAGTGTTTTGATCGCCGCGATTTCCCCGAGATCACCGACCGGCGTGGAGGTCGCGTGCGCATTGAGGTGGCGAACCTCACGCGGCGAAATGCCGGCCTGGGCAGTCGCAATCGCCATGGCCCGGCGCGCCCCGTCGCCGTCCTCGGGACCGGAGGTGACGTGATGAGCATCCGCCGTCGTGCCGTAGCCGACGAGCTCGGCGAGCGGTTTCGCACCGCGCGCAAGCGCGTAGCTCAATTCCTCGATGACCAGGATGCCGGCCCCTTCGCCCATGACGAAGCCGTCACGCGAGATGTCGAAGGGGCGCGAGGCTTGAGCCGGCGTTTCATTGAAGCCGGTAGAAAGAGTGCGAGCCGCGGCAAAACCACCGAGACTGACGATATTCATGCAGGCTTCGGTTCCACCGCACACGGCGATATCGGCTTCATTGGCGCGGATAAGGCGAGCCGCGTCGCCGATCGCCTGAATGCCGGCCGCGCACGCCGTCACCGGTGCGCCCAATGGGCCCTTGAAGCCATGGCGGATCGAGATGTGGCCTGCTGCGAGGTTCACCAGAAAGGACGGCACCGTAAACGGCGATATGCGGCGGACGCCGCGTCGGTCGACCGTGCGCACCGCCTCGGTTATGGCGGCGAACCCGCCGATGCCCGAGGCGATGATCGTGGCCGTGCGCAAGCGATCCGCTTCCGAGACGGGTGCCCATCTTGCTTGGGCGAGCGCCTCTTGTGCAGCGGCGAGCCCGAAGAGAATGAACCGGTCTACCTTGCGCTGATCCTTCGGCGGCAGCACGGCATCCGGATCGAAGCCAGCGTCCGGATCTTCTGCCAGCGAGGGAACCACGCCGCCAACCTTCGCTGGCAGCTCTCCCACCATGCCGTCCGGAAGCCTGCGGATACCTGAGCGACCGGCCAGGAGCCGCGACCAGGACGCTTCGACATCGGCAGCAAGGGGCGTGACCGCTCCCATGCCTGTAACGACAATCCGTCGCATCTATTCTCCTATCAATTTGGGTGCGCTGCCAGCGTTGCGCACGCCGTCTAGGCGGCGGCTGCTTCGCGAACCTGTTCGGTCGCCGCGTCCAGAAAGGCCTGGGCGAGGTCCGGGTCGTTGACAACGCGCGATAGTGTCAGCGCACCGACCATCGTCGAGAGAATGGCCATAGCCTTTCCATGGGACTCCTCATCATTGGCCTCGGCAATGAAACGGCCGAGGATTTCGAGATGCTCCTTGATCCCGGCTTCGAACGACGCTTTCACGTCGCTGCCCTGTCTGGCGGCATCCGAACCGAGCGCCACGATCGGGCAGCCGTCCATCTTTTCTCCGCGATGGTCCATACTGAGGTAGAACGCGATCACCGCGCCAAGCGGATCCTCGGATTTTGCCGCAGTCGCGGCCGACCACCGGAGGGTGGCGCTCTCCATCGCCCGCCTGGACGCCTGCGCCGCCAGATCGTCCTTGGATGCGAACTGCTTGTAAAACGCGCCCTGGGTCAGCCCGGCAGCCTGCATCAGGTCCTTAAGGCCGATGCCGTCAAAGCCGCGCTCCCGGAAAAGCCGGCTTGCCACATTGATCACGGTTTCGCGGTTTTCCGCCGCCTGAATGCGACTCACACGCATCGTCATCTCCTAAATTAGCTTGCGTTCGACATCTATAGCAGGTATAGAGTGCGAACGCAATCCAATTCGGCTGCGCACGGGTGCCCACGACACGCCATCGAAAATTTGGAGGAGAGGTCAAATGCTTTACAGTTATTTTGTCGAGAAATCGATCCGGGAGAGCTTCGACCACGTCAACAAACATCGCTGGGATCAGGCGGTGAAAGCACTCGTGCCGCATGTCCATCACCGCGTTTCCGGCGCCCACGCGCTTGGTGGTGAGCGCCACGACAAAGAAGCCGTGCGCCGCTGGTTTGAGCGCCTCGGCCGCGTCCTGCCCAATCTCCATCTCACGGTCAACCACATCTGGGTGAAGGGCTGGCCGTGGCATACCACCGTGTTCGCCCAGTGGGACGGCACCGCAACGCTGCTCAACGGCGACGCGTCGTACGTCAACCGTGGTCTCCACGTGTTCACCCTACGGTGGGGCAGAGTCTATGCACTTGAGGAATTTTACGATTCACAAGCAGCGGCCCGCGGTCTTGCCGCCCAAGCGGCAACTGGCCTCGAAGAAGCTGTCGCCGAACCAATTGTAGGCTAGCAGAAGCGCAGTCAGCGGTCCGCAGCGTAGCCGCGGGTACGCCAGCTCGTGGCCATGCCGGCCATCGCCCGCAGACGACCCCATCAGCACGCTCTCGGCGGCCGCTTGCAGGAACCGCTTCGACAGTCATTGACGGTCCGCGAGACCACGGGTGGCGCTTTCCATCGCCCGCCTGGACGCCTGCGCCGCCAGGTCGTGCTAGGATGCGAACTGCTTGTAAAACGCGCCCTGGGTGAGCCCGGGCCTCCATCAAAATCCTTAAGGCCGATGCCGTGAAAGCCGCGCTCCCGAAAAAGCCGGCCTGCCGCATTGATCGCCGTTTCGCGGTTTTCTGCAGCGCCTCCCACGCATCATCAATTTTTTCATTTTTTAGATTGCATTCGTAATCTAACTCAGTATAGAGTTCGAACGAAATCTAAAAAGAAGGAGATACGAGATGATCCGCAAAACCCTGAGCGCCTCGGTTTTGGCCGCGCTGTTTCTTGCCGCCCCGGCATTTGCCGAGGAAGCCACCATAGGACGCCCGATCGAAGCCGGCAGCCTGCACGAGGGACACCTCGACATGGTCGTCTATTACGTCCCGGCCGAAGGCGACCTCGTGGAGGTTACCGCCACCTTCGCGCCGAAGATCGGCGGCGATCCGCAGCGCGTCGTCATGGGCCTCGCCGACGGCGACTCCGTGGCCTTTTCGATGCCGGGCCACCGCGGCCCGCTCTACGCGTTCTCGCGGTCCGGCGACGAGGTGACGGTGTCGTCCGAGACCGACATGCGCGCCGATGCCAATGCACTGACCCGCTTTGCAGACGGCAGCCTGCGTGCTGCTGGCCGAGGGCTCGCGTCCGTGGGGCCGATGTAGAGGTCAAATCTACTTTGACAGGCGACGGACGGCTGTCGTTTGTCTGAAGCGTTTGCCGTGGGCCGCGCGCCCTAACTCGCGCGACCTCTAGTATTCGGTTCTTCGTGCGGATAGAGCTTGCCGAACAGCGGCAGGTACTTCGCGCCCTTGCGCATCAGGAAGTCGTGGAACGTCGCCATGGCCGGCGAGATCGCGTGATCGCTGCGCATCACCGAAAACCATTGCCGGCGGATCGGCATGCCGACAACGTCGAGGATGACCAGCCGCCCGGCTTCGGTTTCCGCAGCAATGGTGTGGGCAGAGATGAAGGCGATGCCGAGCCCGGCCATCACCGCCTGCTTGATCGTCTCGTTCGAGCCCATCTCGACGCCGAGATCGTCGATGCGGCCGGGCACGTCGCTCAGGAATATTTCCAGCGAGATGCGCGTGCCGGAGCCGGGCTCGCGAATGAGGAAATGTTCCTCGGCGATCCGCTCCTTGGATATCTCGCGTGCCGACGCCAACGGGTGGTCGGGCGGCGCGATAATGACCAGCGGGTGATCGCCGAAGACCGAGGCACGCACCGGGACTTCCTTGGCCGGGCGTCCCATCAGCGCGATATCGATGTCGTGGTTCTTCAGACTGTCGATCGTTTCGGCACGGTTGCCGATGGCAAGCCGCATGTCGATGTCGGGATGTTCCTTCATGAAGCCGGCCATCAGCCGCGGCGCGAAATATTTGGCGGTGGAAACGACGCCGAGCCGCAAGCTGCCGATGCGCACGCCCTTGATCGCGTCCATCTTGTCTTCGAGCAGACGAAGCCGCTCCTCGATGGCCTGCGCCGTTTCGACGAAGGCCAGACCTGCGGCAGTGGGACGCATGCCGTCCGACGTCCGGTCGAACAAGGCCAGTTGGAACTCCTCCTCGACCTGCCGCAACTGGATCGTCAGCGCTGGAGGAGACAAGCCTAACGCCTTGGCCGCGCTAATAATTTTTCCATGGCTGATGATGGCCTGGACGGTCTTGAATTGCTTGAGCGTGAGGTTTCTCATGCGCCATACTAAATTTTTTTTAGCGCGAAAGTAAAGTTATTGAATTTTACTTATCCCGTTCCGTTTGTTCTCATTCCCCTATCCGGCCGATCCGAGGAGAGGCGGCTGGATCGGGAGGTTACGATGCCAGCGGCAACGCTCGACGCTTTTCTGAATTCCTATCTCGGCCCGCCAGACGAACTGCGCTCTGCGGTCGTCGCGACCGTCCGCCAGCTGACGCAGGCCGCCACCAAGATCCGCAACACCATCAATCAGGGGGTGCTCGGCACCGCCTTTGCCGGGTCCCGCGGCGCCAATGCCGATGGCGACATCCAGAAGGATCTCGACATCTTCGCCGACGACATCTTCCTCGACGCCATGCGCCACGCTCCGGTCGCGCTCTACGCCTCCGAGGAACTGGAGCAGCCGGTCCTGCTCGACAGGCAGGCGCCTCTCGCCATCGCCATCGACCCGCTCGATGGTTCTTCCAACATCGACACCAACGTGTCGATTGGAACGATTTTCTCGCTCCTCCCTGCAACTGGCGCGCCGGACGAAAATCCGGCCGCCTCTTTTTTGCAGGCAGGCGTGAACCAGCTGGGTGCCGGTTTCTTCATCTACGGGCCGCAGCTGGCGCTGGTTCTGTCGCTCGGCAGCGGTACACATGTCTTCGTTCTCTCGACCAGGCTCGGCACCTTCGTCCAGGCCTACGAGAGCCGGATCATCCCGCAGCGCACCCAGGAGTTCGCCATCAACGCCGCCAACTACCGGCATTGGGACGAGGCGGTGCGGCTCTACATCGACGACTGCCTCGAAGGCACCGAGGGCCCACGAGAGAAGGAGTTCAACATGCGCTGGATCGCTTCCCTGGTCGCCGACTGCTATCGCATACTGATGCGCGGCGGCGTATTCCTGTATCCAGGCGACAAGCGCAAGGGTTACCGCCAGGGACGACTGCGCCTCGTCTACGAGGCCAACCCGATCGCCTACCTCATCGAACAGGCCGCCGGCGCCGCTACCGATACGATCACCCGCATCCTCGAAATCGAACCCGAGAGCCTGCACCAGCGCGTCCCCGTGGTGTTCGGATCGGCGCGGGAAGTCGCGCGCATCACCCGCTACCACACCGAGCCCAGCGCCATCGGCGAGCGTGCGCCGCTGTTCAGCCGCCGCGGCCTGTTCAGGGCCTGAGCACCATGTCGGCAAAGCACCCCATCATCACCATCACCGGGTCGTCGGGCGCGGGCACCACCTCGGTCAAGCGCATCTTCGATCTGATCTTCCGGCGCGAGAATATCGAGGCCGCCTTCATCGAAGGCGACGCTTTCCATCGCTACGACCGCGCCACGATGAAGGTGAAGGTGGCCGAGCAGGAGAAGGCCGGCAATCCGAACTTCACCCACTTCAATGCCGAGGCCAACGAACTCGCAATCCTCGAAGAGGTGTTTGAGGAATATGGCCGCCGCGGAACCGGAAAGACCCGCACCTACATCCATGACGAGGACGAGGAGAAGCAGTACGGCACGCCGCCGGGACAATTTACCGAATGGCGCGAATTCCCGCCGAGCGACCTGCTCTTCTACGAGGGCCTGCATGGCTGCGTCGTCACCGACAAGATCAACCTGGCCAGGCACGCTGACCTCAAGATCGGCGTGGTGCCGGTCATAAATCTCGAATGGATCCAGAAGATCCATCGCGACCGGGCAACGCGCGGCTATTCCACCGAGGCGGTGATGGACGTGATCCTGCGGCGCATGCCGGACTATGTCCGCTACATCGTCCCGCAGTTCTCGCAGACCGCCATCAACTTCCAGCGCGTGCCGATCGTCGACACGTCCAACCCGTTCATCGCGCGCTGGATCCCTACGCCCGACGAATCGATGCTGGTGATCCGCTTCGCCAATCCCCGCGGCATCGATTTCCCCTACCTGCTTTCGATGATCCACGACTCGTTCATGTCGCGGCCGAATTCCATAGTGGTGCCAGGCAACAAGCTCGATCTTGCCATGCAACTGATCCTGACGCCGCTCATCCTGCAATTGATCGAACGCAAGAACCGTGTGTCGTGAGGAGGACGCCATGAACAGCCAAGCAGCAGTATTGAAACCTGTCGCCGCCGTCTCGGAGCGCGACATGGCGAACGCCATTCGCGCACTGGCGATGGACAGCGTCCAAAAGGCCAATTCCGGTCATCCCGGCATGCCGATGGGCATGGCCGATGTCGCGACGGTGCTGTTCAGCCGCTTCATCAATATCGATCCATCGGCGCCTAACTGGCCCGATCGCGACCGCTTCGTGCTTTCGGCCGGGCACGGCTCGATGCTGCAATATGCGCTGCATTACCTGCTCGGCTACCAAGACATGCCGATCGAGGAATTGCAGCGGTTTCGCCAGCTGGGCAGCCGCACCGCCGGACATCCCGAATATGGCCATGCGCTTGGCATCGAGACGACCACCGGCCCGCTTGGACAAGGCATTTCGACCGCCGTCGGCATGGCGCTGGCCGAGCGGATGCTTGCCGCCCGCCACGGCTCCGATCTCGTCGACCATTTCACCTATGTGATCGCCGGCGACGGCTGCCTGCAGGAAGGCATCAGCCACGAGGCGATCGACCTTGCCGGTCACCTGAAGCTCTCCCGGCTGATCGTCTTCTGGGACGACAATGCGATCTCGATCGACGGACCGACGTCGCTGTCGACGTCGATGGACCAGCCGGCCCGGTTCAAAGCCGCTGGATGGCACGTCCAATCGGTGGACGGCCACGATATTGAAGCCGTCGCGGCGGCAATCGAAGCAGCACAGCAGTCAGATCGGCCGTCGCTGATCGCCTGCCGCACGGTGATCGGCAAGGGCGCGCCCAATCTGGGCGGTTCGGAGAAAACGCATGGCGCGCCGCTGGGCGATGCAGAGATCGCCGCGACGCGCGAAAACATCGGCTGGGCCCACGCGCCGTTCGAGGTGCCGGACGACAGCCTTTTCGCCTGGCGCGAAATTGCCGAGCGCGGGCAAGCAGCACGGCACGCCTGGGAGCAGCGGCTTGCCGCCTCGCCGCAGCGCCAGGCCTTCGAGAGCGCGGTCGCCGGCACCCTGCCCGCCGCGGTCTTCGAAGCGCTCCACGCTTTCGGCAAGGAGCATGTCGAGAAGGCGACCAAGGTCGCAACGCGAAAAGCCTCCGAAATGGCGCTGGGTGCAATCAACGCCGCAACCGAGCTGACCGTCGGCGGCTCCGCAGATCTGACGCACTCGAACCTGACGATCACCAAGGGCATGGACCGCATAGCGCCGGATGACTATGCCGGCCGTTACATTCACTACGGCATCCGCGAGCACGGCATGGCCGCGGCCATGAACGGCATAGCGCTGCATGGCGGCTTCGTGCCTTATGGCGGCACGTTCCTGTGCTTTGCCGACTATGCGCGCGGCGCGATGCGGCTCTCGGCGCTCATGGGCCAGCGTGTCATCTATGTGATGACGCATGATTCCATCGGTCTCGGCGAGGACGGCCCGACCCACCAGCCGATCGAGCACCTGGCGATGCTGCGGGCGACGCCGAATCTCAACGTCTTCCGTCCGGCCGACATCATCGAAACGGCGGAGTGCTGGGAATTGGCGCTGAAGAGCAAGAACCGGCCGAGCGTGCTGGTGCTCTCGCGCCAGAACCTGCCGATGCTGCGCCAAGCACACGGCAACGGGCCACACAGCGACGAACCACACAGCAACGAGAACCGGTCGAGCCAGGGCGCCTACGTCCTGCGCGAGCCAGCCGAGCACCGCGCCGTGACGCTGATCGCCACCGGCTCGGAGGTCGAGATTGCCGTTGCCGCCGCCGAACGGCTGGAAACCGAGCACGGCATCGCCGCCGCGGTCGTCTCGATGCCGTGCTGGGAGCTTTTTGAGGAACAGGACGCCGGCACCCGCAAGGCCGTTCTCGGCTCGGCACCGCGCATTGCGGTCGAAGCCGCAGCACGGCTCGGCTGGGACCGCTGGATCGGCGATACCGGCGCTTTCGTTGGCATGGCCGGTTTCGGGGCCAGCGCCCCTGCCCCGGATCTCTACCGGCACTTCGACATCACGCCCGAAGCCGTCGCCGCAGCGGCGCTGAAGCTCATCATCTAGCCCAACTTCTGCAGCTAAGAGGACCCGACAATGGCCCGCATCACCCTTCGCCAGCTTCTCGACCATGCCGCCGAGCATGGTTACGGCGTGCCGGCATTCAACATCAACAACATGGAACAGGGCCTTGCCATCATGGAGGCGGCCAAGGCCTGTGAAGCGCCGGTCATCATCCAGGCTTCGCGCGGCGCCCGCTCCTATGCCAACGACATCATGCTGGCCAAGATGATGGAGGCGTTGACCGAAATGCATCCGGCCATTCCGCTCTGCATCCATCAGGATCACGGCAACAACGAAGCCACCTGCCTTTCGGCGATCCGCCACGGCTTCACCTCGGTGATGATGGACGGCTCATTGATGGCGGACGCCAAGACGCCGGCGAGCTACGATTACAACGTCGACATCACCGAACGTGTCGCACGCATGGCGCATTGGGTCGGCGCTTCCGTTGAAGGCGAGCTCGGCGTACTCGGCTCACTGGAAACCGGCCAGGGCGAGGCCGAGGACGGGCATGGCGCCGAAGGTGCGCTTTCCCACGACCAGCTTTTGACCGATCCAGACCAGGCCGTCGACTTCGTCACCGCCACCCAGGTCGACGCGCTGGCGATCGCCTGCGGCACCTCGCACGGCGCCTACAAATTCAGCCGCAAGCCGGACGGCGGCATCTTGGCCATGCAGGTGATCGAGGCGATCCACGAAAAGCTGCCCAACACGCATCTGGTCATGCATGGCTCTTCCTCGGTGCCGCAGGAACTGCAGGACATCATCAACAAATATGGCGGCGAGATGCCCCAGACATTTGGTGTTCCGGTCGAAGAGATCGAGCGCGGCATCCGCTACGGCGTGCGTAAGGTCAACATCGACACCGATTGCCGCATGGCGATGGCCGGGCAGTTCCGCCGCGTCGCGACGGAAGACCCGCGCGAATTCGATCCGCGCAAATTCCTGAAACCCGCCATGGACGCCCTGCGCGACCTTTGCCGCGATCGCTTCGAACGCTTCGGCACCGCGGGCAACGCCTCGAAGATCAAGGTTATCGCCATGGACGAGATGGCGAAACGTTACGCCGCGGGAAAATTCGACCCGCAAATCGCAACCGCGAAAGCCGCCTGAGCGGCAAACAGGAGACCTGTCATGAACAAGATCGACATGCCGTCAGCGGGCACGCTCAAGGAAGGCAGCGAACGCTACAAGTCGGGCGTCATTCCCTACAAGAAAATGGGCTACTGGGAGCCGGACTACCGGCCCAAGGAGACGGACCTGATCGCCATGTTTCGGATCACGCCGCAGCCCGGCGTCGACCACGAGGAGGCGGCCGCCGCCATCGCCGGTGAATCCTCTACAGCGACATGGACCGTGGTGTGGACGGACAGACTGACCGCCTGCGAGCTCTACCGCGCCAAGGCGTTCAAATCCGAGCCCGTGCCGAACACAGGTCCCGGCACCAAGACCGAGCAGCAGTACTTCGCCTACATCGCCTACGACCTCGACCTGTTCGAGCCGGGCTCAATCGCCAACCTGACTGCATCGATCATCGGCAACGTGTTCGGCTTCAAGGCAGTCAAGGCCTTGCGGCTCGAGGACATGCGCATCCCGGTGGCTTACCTCAAAACTTTCCAGGGCCCGGCGACCGGCATCGTGGTGGAACGCGAGCGGCTCGACAAGTTCGGCCGGCCGCTGCTCGGCGCGACGACGAAGCCGAAGCTTGGCCTGTCAGGCCGCAACTACGGCCGCGTCGTCTACGAGGCGTTGAAGGGTGGCCTCGACTTCGTCAAGGACGACGAGAACATCAACTCGCAGCCCTTCATGCACTGGCGCGACCGCTTCCTCTACTGCATGGAGGCTGTGAACAAGGCGTCGGCCGCCACTGGCGAAGTCAAGGGCCATTATCTCAACGTCACCGCCGGCACGATGGAGGAGATGTACGAGCGCGCCGAATTCGCAAAACAGCTTGGCTCCTGCATCGTCATGATCGACCTCGTCATTGGCTACACGGCGATCCAGTCGATGGCCAAGTGGGCACGCCGCAACGACATGATCCTGCACCTGCACCGCGCCGGCAACTCGACCTATTCGCGCCAGAAGAACCACGGCATGAATTTTCGCGTCATCTGCAAATGGATGCGGATGGCCGGCGTCGATCACATCCATGCCGGCACGGTGGTCGGCAAGCTGGAAGGCGACCCGCTGATGATCAAGGGTTTTTATGACACGCTGCGCGAGGAGCGCACGCCGCAGAACCTCGAAACCGGGCTATTCTTCGATCAGGAGTGGGCCTCGCTCAACAAGGTGATGCCCGTCGCCTCGGGCGGCATCCATGCCGGCCAGATGCACCAGTTGATCCATTATCTCGGCGAGGACGTCATCCTGCAGTTCGGCGGCGGCACGATCGGCCACCCCGACGGCATCCAGGCCGGCGCGACGGCCAATCGTGTCGCGTTGGAGGCGATGATCCTCGCCCGCAATGAGGGCCGCGACTATCTGCGCGAAGGAACCCAAATCCTCGAACAGGCGGCCAGATGGTGCACGCCGCTGAAAGCGGCCCTGGAGACCTGGAAGGACGTCACCTTCAACTACGAATCGACCGACACGGCCGACTTCGTGCCAACCGCAACGCCCAGCTTCTAGACGAAAGGAAACCGTCGCCATGATGACCAATCCGGGAAACAAGGTCACGCAGGGACAGTTCTCGTTCCTGCCCGACCTGACCGATGAGCAGATTTCGGCGCAGATCAAATATGCGCTGAAAAACCACTGGGCGGTCAGCGTCGAGTACACGGACGATCCGCATCCGCGAAACACCTATTGGGAAATGTACGGCAACCCGATGTTCGACCTGAAGGACCCAGCGGGCATCCTGCTTGAAGTCAACAGCTGCCGGAAAGCCATGCCCAACATGTATGTCCGGGTCACCGCCTTCGATTCGACCAAGGGCTGGGAAGCGCCGCGCATGTCGTTCATCGTCAACCGGCCGCCCAACGAACCCGGGTTCCGGCTGCTGCGCCAGGAGCGCGACGGCCGCAGCCAGGGCTATTCGATCGTGCCTTATGCGACCGACAGGCCCGAAGGCGAGCGGAGCTAGCGAAACCATGCTGGACGCGATAGCAAAGGGCACTGCGCAGGACGAATCGGTTGATCTGCAGGCCGAGTTCGAGGCGTCCAACATCGACGAGGTGATGGACAAGCTCGACGGCGAGCTTGTTGGCCTGAAGCCGGTCAAGACCCGCATCCGCGAGATCGCGGCGCTGCTCCTAGTCGACCGGCTTCGCCGCAAGTTCGGCCTCATCTCGGGCGCGCCGACGCTGCACATGAACTTTACGGGAAACCCCGGTACCGGAAAGACCACCGTGGCGCTGAGGATGGCCGAAATCCTGCATCGTCTCGGCTATGTCCGCGAAGGCCACATGGTCGCGGTGACGCGAGACGATCTCGTCGGCCAGTATGTCGGTCACACCGCGCCCAAAACCCGCGAGGTGATCAAGCGAGCCATGGGCGGGGTGCTTTTCATCGACGAGGCCTACTATCTCTACAAGCCCGAGAACGAACGCGACTATGGCCAGGAATCGATCGAAATCCTGCTGCAATGCATGGAAAACAACCGTGACGATCTGGTTGTGATTCTTGCCGGCTACAAGAACAAGATGGACCGCTTCTTCGACAGCAATCCCGGCATGCGCTCGCGCATCGCCCATCACCTCGATTTTCCCGACTACGGCGTCGGCGAGCTCAAATCGATCGCCGAGATCATGCTGGCGGAACAGAATTACCGTCTCAGCGAGGCGGCGGCCAAAGCGCTCGAAGAGTATCTCCCGATCCGTATGCGGCTGCCGCATTTCTCCAACGCCCGCTCGGTCCGCAACGGGCTCGACCGGGCGCGGCTTCGCCAGGCCAACCGGCTTTTCGCGTCGCGCGACCGGGCGTTGACGAAAACCGATCTTATCACCATTGAGGAATCCGATATTCGCGGCAGCCGCGTGTTCGCGGAAGGCAAGCTCGAAGGCGAACCGGAGACGAAGGCGCGCTGACAAGATCACGCCGGTTGGTGTGCAGCGACCGGAAACGGAAAACAGAATGGGAGCCGACGACCATGGGTACTAAGACAATCATCGCGCCCTCGGTGCTTTCTGCGGACTTCTCACGGCTCGGCGACGAGGTCGAAGCAGTCGTCCGGGCGGGCGCCGACTGGATCCATCTCGACGTGATGGACGGCCATTTCGTGCCCAACATCACCTTCGGTCCGCCGGTGATCAAGGCGATCCGTGACCGAACGGACAAGATCTTCGACTGCCACCTGATGATCGCACCGGCCGACGCCTATCTCGCCGCCTTCGCCGATGCCGGCTGCGACATCATCACGGTGCATGCCGAGGCCGGGCCGCATCTTGATCGTTCGCTGCAGGCGATCAGGAATCTCGGCAAGAAAGCCGGCGTGTCGCTGAACCCGTCGACGCCGGAAAGCGTCATCGAATATGTGCTCGACCGGCTCGACCTGGTGCTTCTGATGACCGTCAATCCCGGGTTCGGCGGCCAGGCGTTCATTTCGGCGGTCGTCGACAAGGTCAGGCGGGTCAAGGCGCTGATCGGCCATCGCCCGATCGACATCGAGATCGACGGCGGCGTCACGCCCGAAACCGCGCCCCTGGTCACCGCGGCCGGCGCCAATGTGCTGGTCGCCGGCTCGGCCATTTTCAAGGGTGGCACCGAGGTTGCCTATCGCGCCAATATCGGCGCCATCAGACAGGCAGCCGACGGGGCGATCCGGAAAGCCGCGTAAACCGTCTCATCGGAGGCCAAACATTTCAGCGGAGGAAATCTTGGCGGCAATCCCACCTATCTGCGATTTCGGCTGGCAAGCCATCGATGCCGTTTTGCCCGGCGTCGACGGCAAATCGCATTCGATCTTCAGCCACGCCGGCCTGAACGGGCTGGTGGTGGCCTTCATCTGCAACCACTGCCCTTATGTGAAGGCGGTGATTTCACGCATCGTCCGCGATGCCAACGACCTCAAGCCCGAAGGCATCGGCTTTGTCGCGATCAATTCCAACGATGCCGACGCCTATCCCGATGACTCCTTCGACAACATGAAGCTCTTCGCCAAGGCGAACGGCTTCACTTTCCCCTACCTCCACGACGACCGCCAGACGGTGGCGCGTGCTTATGGAGCCGTTTGCACTCCGGATTTCTTCGGGCTCAACGGCGACTTGACGCTGCAATATCGCGGCCGGCTGGACGCGGCTCGACGCGACGCCAGACCGCCCGGGCTGAGGCGCGACCTGTTCGAGGCGATGAAGCAAATTGCCCGAACCGGCGACGGGCCGCTCGACCAGGTCGCTTCGATCGGCTGCTCGATCAAGTGGAAGGACGCCGCATGAACGTCGGCATGGGTAGGCCGTTTCGATCGTCGAAGGCGATCCTGTTCGACCTCGACGGCACGCTGGTCGATTCGGCGCCTGATATAACGGCCGCAGTCAACGAATTGCTGGCCGGCCGCGATCTGCCGCCACTGCGCCTGGATCAGGTCAAGGCGATGATCGGCGGCGGCGTCAGGAAACTGGTCGAGCGAGCCTTCGCGGCTTCCGGTACGCCGCTCCTCGGCAGCGCGCTTGACGAGGCCAACCGCGCCATGACGCCGATCTACCGCAGCCATCTCACCGGCCTGACGACGCTGATGCCTGGCGTCAGGGAGGTTCTCACTCACTTCCACTTGAGCGGAATAGCCATGGGCGTGGTGACCAACAAGCCGCAGTTGGCGGCTCGCGAAATCCTGCTGCATTTTGGGCTGACGGAACACCTTGGCGCGATCGTTGGCGGAGACGCGGTGACATACCTGAAACCGGCGCCCGACGCTCTGCTGCTGGCGCTCAACCAGCTTCAGGTCGAACCTCGTGACGCGCTGATGGTCGGAGACAGCAGCGCCGACGTGGCTGCCGCGCGCGCCGCCGGCATGCCCGTCATTCTGCTGCGTGGCGGCTACACCCAAATTCCGGTTGAAGAGCTTGGCGCCGATCTCGTTTGCGACAACCTGTTCGAACTGCCTTCCGCGATGCAGAGGCTGCAAGACGCCGCCTGACCGACGCCAACCACCAGGGCGGGCGCCGGCCGACGCAGTTTCGAACGGCCGGCGAAGTCGGGTTACTTCCGGGGAAAAACCGGGTTATTTGGAGAATTGCTTCAGATAGGCGATGACGTTGGCGAGATCCTCGTCCTTCTTGAGGCCGGGAAACGCCATCTTCGTACCCTTGATCATGGCCTTCGGGTCGCGAAGATAGGCTGTCAGCGTGGCCTCGTCCCATTTGACGCCGGATTTACCCGCCTCGGTCATGGGCTTGGAGTATTTGAACCCCGGATGCGTGCCAGCCGTCCGGCCGATAACGCCGCTCAACGACGGACCGATCTTGTTCTTGTCCTCGTCGACGACGTGGCAGGCCTTGCATTTGGCGAAGACCTTCTCACCCGCGGCGGCATCCTGTGCCTGAGATTGGCTCGTGATAGACGTCGCAACGGACACGACGGCGAAAAACGCGATTGCACGCATGGCATTTCCTCATTGATCGTCAAGGTGCCCTGGACGATTTGCGCATGCCTTTGTTTGATCATCGACATGCGTCGTTTATGGCAGAGCGAAAACTTCTCCCTTGTGGAGTTGCGACGCCTGCATCTTGGAAGCTACCCGGCAGATGAGGGATGTCAACCATGCAGCGGTTCGCACAGGCAATCGCTTCAGAAAAAGGGGGCGAGTCCAAGTCGTATTGGCGATTGTCGACGTCGGCGCTGCCCCTCATCCGCCTGCCGGCACCTTCTCCCCGTATAGTGACGGGGCGAAGGGGGCTGGCCGCAACGTCGGCGCCCTTTCTGCAACGCTGGAGATTGGCGAAATCCTTTGCGAAGGCGTCCTTCTCCCCGTCACTATACGGGGAGAAGTGCCCGGCAGGGCGATGAGGGGCAGCGCAAACGGAAGCGATTCCCTTGCAACCAGGGGTAGTTTCAACTTGACAGATGACGGCAGCTATGCTACCAGAATGTCTATGGTGCTGATTGCGCCAATGACCCGCCCCCGAGGCGGGTTTTTTGTTTCAGGTATCGGCGACGTCCCCCGAAGTTCAGAGCGCGCTCGGTTCCGGCGCCCCTATCCATTCGACTTTGTTGACGGCCATCGGGCGAACGCGTAGCCTCAACCATTCCGGTTTTCCATGGGCACCTCGGGACTCCGGCAGTTGGCGATTTTTGTCCAGGCTCGCAGATCGGGCCGGATCTCGTCAAAGCGGGCGTCTTTAAGCGCGCAAGAGGTGCTGAATGGATATGGTCGACCTCATATTGACGGTTTGCCTGATTGCCAATCCTGGCAACTGCCGAGACGAACATCTCTATTTCGAGAGCCGCGGCTCTCTCGTCCAATGTATGGTCTTGGCGCCCAGCGAAATCGCGAAATGGTCGCAGGAACACCCGACCCTCAAGGTCAAGCGCTGGAAATGCGCTTTCCCGAACAAGGACCGTGCGATCTGATCGGCGCCCCGGCCTCCCCGGGAGGAGACATCACCATGATTTCGCGTCGAGGAACGCTCCGTCTGGCAGCTCTTGGAACGGCCGCAGCGCTTGTCTCAAAACCCTCCTTCGCCACGAGCAAGGTTCGCATCGGCGTGCTGAAGTTCGGCACCGTAAGTTGGGCGCTTGACACCATGAAGCACCACAAGTTCGACACAGCCAATGGCATCGATCTGGAGGTCATCGATTTCGCCGGCGAGGATGCAACCAACGTCGCGATGCTGGCCGGCGCGATCGACATGATCGTCTCCGACTGGCTGTGGGTCTCGCGCCAGCGCTCGGAAGGCGTCGGCCTCACATTGGTCCCCTATTCGACCGCCGTCGGGGCGATCATGGTGAAGGAGCAACCGCCGATCCGGACGATCGCCGATCTCAAGGGAAACAAGATCGGCGTCGCCGGCGGGCCTCTCGATAAAAGCTGGCTGCTGATCCAGGCGCTGGCCAGGCGCGATCACGGCCTCGACCTGCCGGCAACCAGCGACATCGTCTTTGGCGCGCCGCCGCTGATTTCGGAAAAGGCGATGCAAGGCGAACTCGATGCGGTGCTCAATTTCTGGCATTTTTGCGCCCGCCTCGAGGCCAACGGTTTTCGTCGGCTGATCGGCGCCGATGATGCGGCGAAAGCGCTCGGGGCCTCGGGCGCCGTGTCGGCGCTCGGCTATGTCTTTCATGACAAATGGGCGAACGAAAATCCGGCCGCTATCAGGGGCTTTATCAAGGCTTCGGCGCAGTCCAAGGACTTGCTGGCCAGATCCGACGATGAGTGGCTGCGCCTTGCGCCGATTATCCGCGCTCAAGGCAAGGAATTGGCCAAACTGCGCGACCGCTATCGCGAGGGCATTCCCAGACGCCCCGTCGCCGAGGATGCGGCCGACGCGGGCAAGCTCTACCGCGTGCTGGCCGAGATCGGCGGTGAAAAGCTGGTCGGCCGCGCGCCCGAGATGGCGCCCGGCACGTTCTGGCAGGAGCTGCCGAAATGAGCGCACCTGACACCGGCGATCGCCCGCCTGACGCTGCGGCCGACATCTCCAGCCAATCCGGCCTTGCGGAGGCGCTGACGCCAGTGCTGACGATCGCGGTCTCTCTGCTCGGGCTTTGCCTGCTGTGGGGCTTTGCGGCCAATGCCTGGCCGAGCCGTGCCTTTCCAGGGCCGGGACAGGTCTGGCAGTTGCTGCTCGCAGAGGCGGCGAACGGCGACCTTTTCTACCATCTCGGCGCGACACTCGGCCGGGTTGCAGCGGCATATGTCATCGCGATGATTGTTGGCTCGGTCATCGGCGTTCTCCTCGGCAGCCACCGCAGCGCAGACCGGTTCTTCAGCCCCTGGCTGATCCTGTTTCTCAACATTCCCGCGCTGGTCGTCATCGTCCTCGCCTACATCTGGTTCGGCCTCAACGAGGCGGCGGCGATTGGCGCGGTTGCCGTCAACAAGATCCCCAATGTTGTGGTGACAATGCGGGAAGGCGCCAGGGCGCTTGATCCGAGTTACGCCGAAATGGCCGCCGTCTACCGCTTCGGGCTCCTCGATCGCATTCGCCACGTCCTGCTGCCGCAATTGCAGCCCTATCTTGCCGCCGCCTCACGATCCGGTATCGCCCTCATCTGGAAGATCGTCCTGGTGGTCGAACTGCTCGGCCGCTCCAATGGTGTCGGCTTCCAGATCTATCTTTATTTCCAGCTTTTCGACGTCGCCGCCATTCTTGCCTATACGCTGGCTTTCGTGGCGGTGATGCTTGTCATCGAACTCCTTCTGGTGCAGCCCGTTGAACGACATGCAACCCGTTGGCGCCGTCGTCCCGCTTAGGGTCGACATCGCCGAAAAGACCTTCAGGTCCGCGCAAGGCGTCTCGATCACGGCGCTCCAGGATCTTTCCTTCGAGGTCCGGCAAGGCGAATTCGCCTGCTTGCTGGGGCCGTCGGGCTGCGGCAAGACCACAACGCTGCGCATCCTGCTTGGGTTGGACAACTACTTTTCCGGCTCCTTCCAACTGCCTGAAGGCGGCTCCAACCGGATCGCCGCCGTATTCCAGGAGCCGATCTTGCTGCCGTGGCGGACGGTGGAGCAGAATGTCAGGCTGGCGCTGCCGAAAAGCCTGAGAACGAAGAACCTCGACGGGCTGTTCGACACTCTCGGCCTCACCGGGATGCGCTCGCTCTATCCGGCGGAGCTCTCGCTCGGGCTTGCGCGCAGGGCAGCACTTGCCAGGGCGTTCGCCACCGAACCGGCGGTGCTTTTCCTGGACGAACCCTTCGCCTCGCTCGACGAACGGACCGCCGAGCGGCTTCGGCACCTGCTTTTGACCGTGTGGTCGGCGCGGCCTACGACCGCCCTGATGGTAACGCACAATCTGCGCGAGGCGCTGATGCTGTCCGACCGAATCATCGTGCTCGCGCAGCGGCCAGCCCATGTGCTCGGCATGTTCGACGTAAGGCTGCCGCGGCACTATCGCAATCCACAGGTGATGAGCGATCTTCTGCGGTCGTTCCACCAAAAATTTCCGGGCGTGGCCTGATCGCCTTGCAATTCGGAATGCATATCGGGGGAAGCCGTGCCGATCGATAGGACAAGACGCAACCTTGTGAACGGCTTCGCCTGCACCGCGGTCAGCGCCGCGATGCTGCCCTGTTGCCTCGGGCGGGCCGCTCTCGCCGCTGCCGGCGGGCTTGAATTCAAGCTCAGGAAAATCGCCGACGGCGTCTTCGCTTTCCGGGGCGTCGATGAATTGATGAGCGCGGCAAACCAAGGCGCGATCTCGAACCTGGGCGTCGTCGTCGGCACCGACGCCGTTGCCGTCATCGACAGCGGCGGCAGCCTGATCGAGGCGAACGCCCTCATCGCCGCGATCGGCAAAATGAGCGCCAAGCCGGTTCGCTACCTGATCAACACCCACATGCACCCCGACCACATCTTCGGCAATGCGGCATTCCGGGAGATCGGCGCCACCATTGTCGGCCATCGCAATCTGCCGCGCGCGCTCGAGGCACGCGGCGCGTTCTACCTGCAAAGCTTCCGCGAACAGATCGGCGACGCGCTCATGAAACGGATCGAGATCATACCGCCGACGATGCTGGTCGATGATCGCCTGCAGCTTGACCTCGGCGGGCGCGTGCTCGAATTGCAGGCATGGAAGGCGGCTCACACCGACAACGACCTGACCGTCTTCGACAGCGCGAGCGGCACGCTGTTTGCCGGCGATCTCGTTTTCATAGGTTCCTTGCCGACGCTTGACGGATCGCTGCTCGGCTGGCTTCGCCAGATGGATGCGCTCGCCGCGATCGGCGCCGTGCGCGCCGTTCCGGGTCATGGCCCGGTGCCGGCCGACTGGCCGGAGGCGCTGACCGCGGAGCGGCGCTATTTCGAGGTTCTGGCGCGCGATATTCGCAAGGCGATCGTCGACGGGACGCCGCTCAGCGAGGCAGTCAGGACCGCTGGTGCAAGCGAACGGGGCAAATGGCATCTGTTCGACGACTACAACGAGCGCAATGCCACGGCCGCCTTTGCCGAACTCGAATGGGAATAGATCACACCGACAAGCGTTCGACGGGATGAAGTGGATCGATTTGCCAAGGCATCGTCAAAGGCTTATCCTCGACATCGGCCTGGGCACCACCTCTCTGACATTGGTGGAGGCATCGAAATGCAAAACCACGCTTACCGGAGCCGGCAGCTCGCGTTGCCGCTCGCAGCCATCTTCGCCGCGATCATCCTGGCCGTCGGCACGCTCTTTGGCTCCTCCGGAGCCGCCCACGCGCAGCAGACAACCGCATCATCGGACAGGATCTGGCAGGATTTGAAAGGCGACGTGTTCGGCGATCGGGCAATTCTGGTCGATACCGGCGTCGTCCGGGTCGAGGCGCCGAAGCGGGCGCAGGACGCCGCCATCGTACCCGTCGACATCTATATCGACCCCGCCAAGGCACCCGACGGCATCAAGTCCGTCACCTTGATCATCGACGTCA
Source organism: Mesorhizobium sp. M1312 (assembly GCF_040318115.1). Classification (NCBI taxonomy): domain Bacteria; kingdom Pseudomonadati; phylum Pseudomonadota; class Alphaproteobacteria; order Hyphomicrobiales; family Phyllobacteriaceae; genus Mesorhizobium; species Mesorhizobium sp. M1312. The sequence continues at coordinate 162,191 of NZ_JAMYLQ010000007.1, forward strand.
ATCCGGCACCGGTGGCGGCGACGTTCCAGATCGGCAAGGACGCCGGCGTGACCCATCTGTCGACGCGCGTGCGCGTCAACGACTATTCCTATTTGCGCGCCATAGCAGAGACGCAGGGCGGCGAACTTCACATGGCTCAGACCTTCGTCAAGGCGTCAGGCGGATGCTCCGCCCCGGCAGTCAAGAACCAGGACGAGGCGATGGCGACGATGGGGCAGATGAAGCTGCGCCAATTCCCGCCGCAAGAGACGATGACAAAGGCGCAGGAATTGCAGCTGATGATCCGGCACCCGAACAATTCGGGCCTGCAGCGCAACCCGCTGACCCAGTATTTTATCCCCGCGCATTTCGTTCAGAAACTGTCGATCTCGCAAGCGGACCGGCCGATCCTCTCGATGGAAGGTGGAATATCGATTTCGGAAGACCCCAATTTCCGGTTCGATTTCACCGCGCACGGCACTGGCGACATCCAGGTCGAAGCGATCGATACGGATGGCAAGATATTTCGCAGTCAATGGCCATTGGAGGCTACCGGACTCTGAAGCCTCGAAACCGCATACGGCCGTTGTCCCGCCGCCGTCGGCGCTCTTACCAGGGCACGGTCTAAAAGCAGCGCACGTCGGCTTCCGCCTGCGCGCGTTTCAGTTCCGTGCCTGCGGCTTTTGCCGGCGCGCTTTCGCGAAACAGTCCCGAACGCTCCCCTGTCGTCAGGGACATGCTCTTGAAGGTCTCGGCCCTTTCATAATCCTCGAACGGAAGGATCGAGGCGATGACGTCGATCGAGCAGGAACAGTTCTCCAGCGCCTGACGTGTCTGGCCATTCGTCTGCATGCAGCCGAGCACATAGTCGACAATCGTCGCCGTCGGATAATCTCCGGTGGCGCCGGCCGGATTGGCGAAGGCCAGGGCCGATGCAAGCAACAGCGGCAAGGTCGAAAAGCCGACATATCTGAGCATGGGGAACCCTCCGATTGGCGCGGACGTGATAGATCGAGCCCGATGGGTCGAGACGGGATCACCGCACCAGTTGGCCTCGTACCACCACGCCAGTCAAGTTCTCATGCTCACCGTATAGTACCAAAGGAGCAGGGCCGCACCGGCCGGCAAAAAGCCTCCCCGACAGCACGATTATCCCTTCCGAATCCCGGTGCTGACCTTCATTTCATGTCTCCTTCACTATCGGCACCCGGAGCGACGCGCGCATACTTAATGTCACTCGATCCAATGAATATTATTAAATAAAAATCAATAAATTCCGCCCAAAAAATACGCAAAATTGGGGAACTTATATAAATCCCGCCTCGTTCACAGTCGATCAATAGCTTTCTGTATGGGTCTTTTCATATCTATTTCTCTATATTGCAGTGCAACATAGACGGAAGTGATTTTTCTTGCCATCCGCCTGGGGATGACATAGCTTCATCCTGTTTCCGGCTTCAAGGGCGTCACCGTCATTAGGGAGCGGCGACAGTCTTTCGTAGGCCAAGTGGGATGGGCAGTAACGGTGCCCTCTGCTCATTCGGCTTAGGTCGTGACACGCTGCCGGAAATACTTCCCCCATATGAATCGCTTGGGCAAGCCCTCGTGGGCTCAACGGACGATTCGTTCATTGTGAACCCTGGGAGGACTTTGATGCGTGTACTTGCGAAAACTGCCTACCTACTGACGACCGCGGCGCTCATGTCGTTCGGCGCGGTCCACATGACGTCGGCCAATGAAGAACTGATGAAAATGGCCGAAAACCCCAAGGACTGGGTGATGCAGACGGGTGACTACGCCAACACCCGCTTTTCCAAGCTTAACCAGATCACCAAGGACAATGTGAAGAACCTGCAGGTCAAGTGGAGCTTCTCCACTGGCGTGTTGCGCGGCCATGAAGGCGGCCCGCTGATCATCGGCGACGTGATGTATGTCCACGCGCCGTTCCCGAACACTGTCTATGCTCTCGATCTCAACAATGACGGAAAGATCCTCTGGAAATACGAGCCCAAGCAAGACCCCAATGTCATTGGAATCATGTGCTGCGACACGGTCAATCGTGGCGTCGCCTATGGTGACGGCAAGATCATTCTAAACCAGGCCGACACCACCGTAGTGGCGCTCGATGCCAAGACCGGCAAGGTCGTCTGGTCAGTCAAAAACGGCGAGCAGACCGACGGCGGAAAGGGCGAATCCGGTACGTCAGCGCCCGTGGTCGTCAAGGATAAGGTGCTCGTCGGCGTCTCCGGCGCTGAATTCGGCGTTCGCGGCTGGCTCGCCGCCTACAATCTGGCAGACGGCAAGCTCGCCTGGAAAGCCTATTCGGAAGGTCCGGACGCAGACACCCTGATCGATCCCGAAAAGACTACCCATCTCGGCAAACCTGTCGGAAAGGATTCCGGCACGAACACCTGGGAAGGCGAACAGTGGAAGACAGGCGGCGGCACGACATGGGGATGGTATTCCTATGATCCCAAGCTGAACCTGGTTTACTATGGTACCGGCAATCCCTCGACATGGAACCCGGTCCAGCGCCCAGGCGACAATCGCTGGTCGATGACGATCATGGCTCGCGATGCGGATACTGGTGTTGCCAAATGGCTCTACCAGATGACCCCGCATGACGAATGGGACTTTGACGGCATCAACGAGATGATTCTCGTCGATGGCATGGAGGTCAACGGCGCCAAGCGCGACGTGCTGGTGCATTTCGACCGCAATGGCTTTGCCTACACCATGGATCGCGCCAATGGCGAACTTCTCGTCGCCAAGAAATACGATCCGGCAGTGAACTGGGCGACGGAAGTCAACATGGACCCCAGCAGCGACCAGTATGGCCGCCCGCAGGTCGTGGCCAAATATTCGACCCAGCAGAACGGCGAAGACACCAACACGACGGGCATCTGCCCGGCGGCGCTTGGAACCAAGGACCAGCAACCGGCCGCCTATTCGCCGAAGACCGGCCTGTTCTACGTGCCGACAAACCATGTCTGCATGGACTATGAGCCTTATAAGGTGAGCTACACTGCCGGTCAGCCTTACGTGGGCGCCACCGTGTCGATGTATCCTCCCCCTGGAGCCGATCACATGGGCAACTTCATTGCCTGGGATGCTGCCAAGGGCGAGATCGTCTGGTCGAAGCCCGAGAAGTTCTCGGTGTGGTCGGGCGCGCTGGCAACCGACGGCGACGTCGTCTTCTACGGCACGCTCGAGGGCTACATCAAGGCGGTCGATCATGACGGTAATGAACTCTACAAGTTCAAGACCCCGTCCGGCATCATCGGCAACATCACGGCCTACGAGCATGGCGGCAAGCAGTACATCGCCGTTCTGTCCGGCGTCGGTGGATGGGCCGGTATCGGTCTGGCAGGTGGACTGCTTTCGCCCGAAAACGCCGCTGCCTGGCACGGCGCCGTCGATCAGGGCCGTGCGCAAGGCGACGAGACCGCGGTCGTTGGGACTGCTGGTCTGGGAGCGGTCGGTGGCTACGCAGCACTTGCCGACTACACGACGCTGGGCGGCCAGCTCACCGTCTTCGGTCTCCCGGACTGATACGCGGGAACCTTAGGCACGCCTCGGGTCTTGTAAAAAGACCAAGGCTTGAAAAGCGAGAGCCCGGATCACCGGGAAGCCAGGACCGGGCTCTCGATTTTGCCGCGCACCGAAAACATCGATCAATGCCGCTTCACGACAGCAAACCCGTGTCCGTGGCAAATGAAGGAAGAGTCTGAATGTCCGTTCGCATTGTAATTGCCGCTCTCGCTCTGGCTCTGCTGCCTCTGGCAGGCTCAAGTTTCGCGCAGGCCTCGGACAGCGCGGAAAAAGCCAAGGCAGTGACGGAAGAGGACGGCAAGCATTTGGATGCGGAGGGAAATCCGACCTACAAGATCGAAAACGGAACCGTCGATTGGTATACGTTCAGCGGTTACCGCCGGTATCACTCCGATTGCCATGTTTGTCACGGACCGGACGGCACAGGTTCGAGCTATGCGCCGGCCCTGGTCAACAGCCTGAAAACCATGGATTACGCCACGTTCCTCTCGATCGTCGCCGAAGGCCGCAAGAATGTCGGCGGCGGCAAGGAGAATGTCATGCCCGCTTTTGGCGACAACAAGAACGTCTATTGCTACATGGATGATCTCTACGTCTATCTGCGTGCCCGCGCCGACGGTGCGGCGCCACGCGGCAGGCCGCCGAAGAAAGCAGACAAGCCACAGGCAGCGAAGGATGCCGAAGCATCCTGTATGGGTGGATGATATGATTGGCCGTGATGCGTTGAAGCTGCGCTTTGTCCTACCGATGCTCGGCGCACTCGCCTTGCTGCCTTCGAACGTTCAGGCGCAGGACGCCGGGCTTGGTGCCGCGGGAGAACTGGTCGACCCAGACATTCTGCGCGTCTGCGCCGATCCTTCGAACATGCCCTTCACCGACGAGAGCGGCGAAGGCTTCGAAAACAGGCTGGCCGAACTGGTTGCCGCGAAAACCGGTCGGAAGTCCGTCGCCTATACATGGTTTCCTGTTGTCGCTGGCTTCGTGCGCAACACGCTGGCGGCCAACCGATGCGACATCATCATGGGTTACGCTCAGGGCGATGAACTGGTGCAGAACACCAACGCCTACTATCGCTCCTCCTATGTGCTGGTGCACCCGAAGGGCAACGGCATGGAAGGCGTCGAGACGATCGAGGATCCGAAACTCACCGGCAAGAAGATCGGTGTCGTCGAAAGCACGCCGCCGACTGCCAACATGGCCGCCAACAAGCTCCTGCGAACGGCAAAGATCTATCCGCTGGCGGTGGATACGCGCCTCACCCCTTCCATGGGCGAGGTCATGATCAAGGACATGCTCGCCGGCAAGATCGACGCGGCTGTCATGTGGGGACCGATGGCAGGCTACTATGCCAAGGCACTCGGCGCCGATCTCACGATCGTTCCGCTGGTGAAGGAAAAAACCGGCTCGCGCATGTCCTACCGCATCACAATGGGCGTGCGTCCATCCGACCAGGAATGGAAGCGGACGCTCAACCGGGTGATCAGGGAAAACCAGGCGGAGATCAACAGGATCCTGCTGGACTACAATGTGCCGCTGATCGACGAACACGATAATCCGATCACGCAATGACGATACCTGTATGAAGGGAAAGGAGACGATTTTGTTGGTCGCTGCGGGCTTTCTGGGTCTGACCGAACCGATGTGGGCTGGCGATGTCGCCGAGCCCGGCGGCTACCGGATGGACGACTATCGGGCGCCGGTGCCGCAGACGCTGCAGGGCGCGAAGGTGGTGACGACGGCAGAAGCGGAGGCGCTGTGGCGGGGGAAGAAGGCGGTGTTCTTCGACGTCATGCCGTACACGCCGAAGCCGGCCAATTTGCCGGCAGGAACGATTTGGAGAGAGACGATCAGAAAGGATATCCCAGGCAGCACTTGGCTGGCCAATGTCGGTTACGGCGCTATTTCCGAGGAGACCGCTAGTTATTTTCGCCAAGGCCTCGCGGCCGAAGCCGGTCCCGACAAGTCGCGTGCGATTCTGTTCTATTGCATGACGAATTGCTGGATGTCCTGGAATGCCGCGAAACGGGCCGTCGAATGGGGCTACAGCTCGGTGATCTGGTATCCGCCCGGCGCCGATGGATGGGGAGGTGCGAACCTTCCGCTGGAGGAGAAGGAGCCTTACGTGATCAGCAATTGAAGCATGAGCATTGTTATTTTCGATCGTCTTGTTTTTTGACTTTTCAGAACCTACCGTTTCATTTGTCCATTTTGAGAGCTGATGGACGAGCCATTGCAATGGTGCCCAGCAATGGTTGACTGAGAAAAGAATCGGCCCCTTCGGGCTGGTATAAGAGGAGAAATGCCATGAAGAAGAGCTGGACAAAACCGACCATGTGCCAGGTTGCTGCGGGCTTCGAAATTTCGCGGTATCTGCCTGCTGAAATTCCTCCCAAGAAGTAGGCCGCAGAGGTGCGTGTCCCTGGCAACGGGGGCACGCACTGCCTTGCCGCGCGAGGTCTTCGGGAAAGGCTTTGGCGCGTTCAATGCGGGCGCGAAGCCATTCGCGGTCGAAAACTTGCTGCTGGTTGAACAAGCCGCAGAGCGGGCATTGCAATGCGCTTGAAAATCATCGGCTCGGCGGCAGGCGGTGGCTTTCCGCAATGGAATTGCAACTATCGCCTGAGCCGCGCGGCTCGCACCGGGATGGCTGGCGTGCATTCGCGAACCCAATCAAGCATCGCCGCGTCAGTGGATGGGGCCGGCTGGGTGCTCTTCAACGCCTCGCCCGATATTCGCCAGCAGATTGCGCAAACGCCTGAATTGCAGCCCGCGCCTGATGCGCCGCTGCGTTCGACGCCTGTCCGTGCGGTGGTGCTGACCAATGCCGATGTCGATCATGTCGCCGGCCTGCTCAGCCTGCGTGAGCGGCAGCCCTTCGCTCTCTATGCGACGACACAGGTTCTGGCGACGCTGGAGGCGAATTCGATTTTCAATGTTCTCGATCCGGCCCTCGTGCCGCGACGCAGCTTGCCGCCGGCGGAAGAACTGGCGATCTGCGATGCAGACGGCCACGACACCGGCGTGACTGTGGAGAGCTTTCCCGTGCCCGGAAAGATAGCCCTCTATCTCGAGGAAAGAAGCCAGCCGGATGCCAATTTCAGCTCCGAGTCGGGCGACACGATCGGCGTCCGCATCACTGGTGCCGGCAGTCGCGGCTCCGTCTTCTATATCCCGGGCTGCGCGCGCATCGATGCGACCCTGCGCACGCGTCTAACCGATGCCGCGTGTGTCCTGTTCGATGGCACGGTCTACACGGACGACGAGATGATTGCTGCCGGCGTCGGCCAAAAAACCGGTGCGCGCATGGGGCATCTGGCAATGTCGGGAGACGCGGGTTCGATCGCCGGCTTGGCCGATGTGAGGATCGGCCGCCGTGTCTTCGTCCACATCAACAACACCAACCCTGTTCTGGACGAGAATTCCGGCGAACACGCAGCGGTCAAAGCGGCTGGCTGGGAAGTCGCCCGCGACGGGATGGAGATGGAATTTTGAGTGATTTCCACGACGTAGCCAGGAACGGCCTGTCCTCCAGCGAGCTCGAAGCCGTGCTGCGTCAGGTCGGTGCCGAGCGCTATCATAACCGCCATCCTTTCCATCACAGGATGACCAGCGGTGCGCTGTCGAGGACCGAGATGCAGGCCTGGGCGCTGAACCGCTACTGCTACCAGGCTGTCATTCCGCGCAAGGATGCCATGATCCTCGCTCATGCCGAGGATCCGGCGTTTCGCGCCGCCTGGCGCAAACGCATCGAGGACCATGACGGCGAAGACGGCTGGAGCGGCGGTATTGCGCGCTGGCTGCATCTGGCAACCTCGCTCGGTCTCGATGCCGATGCCGTGAAAAGCGAAAGGCTGGCACTGCCGGCGACACGTTTCGCGGTCGGCGCCTACCTCTCCTTTTGCACGAACCGGACGCTGTTCGAGGCGGTTGCCTCGTCGCTGACCGAGATGTTCTCGCCGCTCATTATCGGCGAGCGGGTCCCGGCCATGCTGGCTAAATACGATTACATCACCGAGGATACGCTGGCCTATTTCAGCCGGCGGCCCGAACAGGCCTCGCGCGACGCCGACTTCGCCCTCGCCTACGTGCTCGGCCATGCCGACACGGCGGAACGCCAGCAGCAGGCGATCGATGCATTGGTGTTCAAATGCGATATACTGTGGGCCATGCTCGACGCGCTTCAACACGCCTATGGCGAGCCGGGAAACATACCGCCCGGTGCCTTCCGTCCGGAGACAGCCCGATGATGGCGCTGCGCGAGAGAGCCCTGGTGTCGCCGCGGTCGGTGCCGTCGCTGCCGAAGCACGTGCGCATACAGTACGACCCCGTGCGGCAGGCGTTCGCCGTGCTTTCGCCGGAAAAGGTATTTTGGCCGAACGACATCAGCCTCGATATATTGCGCCGCTGCGATGGACGGTCCACGGTCGGCCACATCATTGCCGGCCTTGCCGCGGATTATGACGCCGAACAGGAGGCCGTGGCGGCCGACGTCGTCGCTTTTCTGCAGGAATGGTCGGACAAGCTGCTGGTGAAGCTATGAGCGAGCCCCTTCTCCCTCCGATCGGCATGCTGGCGGAACTGACGCATCGCTGCCCGCTGCAATGCCCTTATTGCTCCAATCCGCTTGAATTGCTGAAGGCCAATCGCGAACTCGATACACAGACCTGGCTCGACCTGTTCTCGCAGGCGGCCGACCTCGGCGTTCTCCAGGTGCATCTGTCCGGTGGTGAACCGACGCTGCGCCGCGACCTCGAGCAATTGATAGCCGGGCTTTCGGCGCGCGGCGTCTACACCAACCTGATCACCGCCGGCGTCGGCATTGCCGAAGGCCGCATCGAGGCGTTTGCCGAAGCCGGGCTCGACCATCTGCAACTGAGCTTTCAAGGCGCACGGCCGGCGACCACCGACCGCATCGGCAACCACAAAGGCGGCCACGAAAAGAAGCTGGAGACGGCACGCCGCGCTCGCGCGGCCGGCCTGCCGCTGACCATCAACGCGCCGATCCATCGCCACAATATCGAGGAAGTGCCAGAATTCATCGACCTGGCCCTTTCGCTGGGCGCGGAGCGGCTCGAGATCGCCAACGTGCAGTATGCCGGCTGGGCGCTGACCAATCGCGATCAACTGATGCCCGAGCGTGCTGCGGTCGACCGGCAGGCGGAGATCGTCGCGGCGGCACGCGAACGGCTCATCGGCATCATGAACATCGATTTCGTCACGCCGGATTATTTCGCCATCTATCCCAAGCCGTGCATGGGCGGCTGGGCGCGCGACGCGTTCATGGTGGCGCCGGACGGTACCGTGCTGCCGTGCCATGCCGCACAGACCATCCCGTCGCTCAGCTTTGAGCGTTTCGGACCGCGCAGCCTGGCCGAGATCTGGACCGATTCGCCGGCATTCAACGCCTTTCGCGGCACCGACTGGATGCAGCAGCCCTGTCGCAGCTGCGAACGGCGTGAGATCGACTGGGGCGGCTGCCGCTGCCAGGCGATGGCGATCGCCGGCGATGCCGCCGCGACGGACCCAGCTTGCGCGAAATCGCCGATCCATGCGCGCATGGCCTTGCTGATCGACGAAGCCCAGCGTGCTGCGGCAGTTCCTTCGCGCGACGAACAATTCGTCTTCCGGCGGATCGGCGTCGTCACCGAGCCCGCCTGACGCGTTGTTCTATTCCCCGGTCTCGCACTCGCGCACCGCGTCGGCGAATGCCAGTGCGTCGCGATTGACGGCAACGTTGTGCACGCGAAAGATCGAAGCGCCCTTCAGCCGCAGGATGACGCTGGTCGCCGCCGTGCCGACGTCTCGCGCCTCGTCAGTTCCGCCGACCAGGTGACGGGCAAGGCGCTTGCGTGACGTGCCGACCAGCAATGGAAAACCGAGAGCGCGCAATTCACCGAAGCGAGCCATAAGCTCAAGGTTTTCCTCTCCCTCCTTGGCGAAGGCGAAGCCCGGGTCGAGCACAATCCGGTCGTTCGGGATGCCGGCGTCGCGCGCGATCTCCAGCGATCTGTTCAGGAACAGGAACTGATCGGCGATCACATCCGCCAGTTTTTCACGGTCGCGCCCGGTGTGCATGATGACGAGGCCGGCGCCGGTTTCCGCCGCGACATGGGCGATGTCGGGTTCGCGCTGCAGGCCATGCACGTCGTTGACGATATGTGCGCCCGCCGCGACCGCCAGGCGCGCCGTCTCGGCCCGATAGGTGTCGACCGAAACCAGGCTGTCGCCGTCGGACGACAGCGCCTCGATCAGCGGCAGGATGCGCGATTGTTCCTCGCGCGCCGAAACGGCGCCGGCGCCGGGCCGGGTGGACTCGCCGCCGACGTCGATGATCGCCGCGCCCTCGCCGATCATGCGCCGCGCCTGCTGGAGCGCCCGCTCCGGCCGAGCGAATTCTCCCCCGTCGGAAAAACTGTCCGGCATAACGTTCAAAATCCCCATCAGCAACGATTTCGCGCCAAGATCGAGATGCCGTCCATGAGCAAGCTGCCAGCGCGTCATGCATCAACCTCCCGTCATGTTAATGCATGTCGCGCAAAAGTGTGCAGCGGTTTTGCGATAACGACATGCGTAAAAACAACAACCTAAAGCGCGTCGCATGAGGCTGGTCAAACGCGCCGCGCTTTAGAAGCCATTCGCGACACGATTGTCACTCACACGAGTCCGGTTTCCCCATCTACCTATGCCTCGTGAAACAAACGGAGCGTTGCAATGACCAAGGAAACGACCAGCTTTATCTACACCACCTATATTGTCTCGACACCGGGAAAGGTGTTCGAGGCCATAACCAAGCCGGACCTCGCACGGCGCTACTGGGGCCACGAGAACGTCTCCGACTGGAAGCCCGGTTCGAGCTGGGAGCATATCCGCGCCAATGATGAACGGACCGTCGAACTCGTCGGCAAGGTCGTCGAGGTCTCGCCGCCGACCCGTCTCGTCATCACCTGGGCAAACGCTTCGCAGGCGCCCGATCCGGCGAGCTACAGCCGGGTGACCTTCGAGCTCGAGGAATACGAGGCCATGGTCCGGCTGACCGTCACCCATGACGAACTCGAAGCCGGCAGCGGGATGGCGAACGGCATCAAGCGCGGTTGGCCGATCGTCCTCTCCAGCCTGAAATCCTTCCTCGAAACGGGTCAGGCGATCGATGTCTTCGCCAAGCCGCGCGCGTCCGAACTGGCGGCCTGAATCCGGGAACTAGGAGCCGAGCAGATGAGCACTCTCTACACCGGCGGATGCGCGTGCGGCGCGGTCCGGTACGAGGCAAAGGCAACCCCCATCTTCGAGAACCACTGCCAATGCCGCGATTGCCAGAAAAGAAGCGGCACCGGTCACGAATCCTATCTGACATTTCCGTCGCGGGCAGACGTGAAGATCACCGGCACGGCGACGGACTGGCGAATTGCAGGTGACAGCGGCAACGATAACATCCATTCCTTCTGCCCGGTCTGCGGAACGCCGGTCTACCTGACGTTCGCCGCCATGCCGGACCCGATCGCGGTCTATGCCGGAAGTCTCGACGATCCGCGCCTGTTCAATCCGACCGTTGTGACCTACGGTAGCCGCGCCCTCCCTTGGGACAAGATCGATCCCGCGCTGAAGACATTCGAGAAGATGCCGCCAGGCTAACCGGCCCGGCGTCATAGCCGACGCGCACCACGACATTCCGGCTCCCGCCTTCCGCCCAGCTCAGTCCGTGAACACAACGGGTGTAAGCGGTTTGCGGCTGATCGACAGGGAGAAAATATCCGGCCGAGAATAGTGCCCCGAGACGTCGAGCGACCGCCGGGCGCGGCCGACCGCCTCCAGATCAACGTCCGCGAAAAGGATTCCCTTGTCACGGTTTAGCGGTCCGGCCGCGATTGCGCCGCCTGGCTTCACGACAACAGCGTCGCCGTCGTTGATCCACTCTTCAGCCTTGAACAGTCGGTCGCGATCGGGAAAGTCGGCCGGCAGATCGCTGCCCTGCATTGCCGTCGCGGTTCCGATTACCCAACATCCGCCCTCGCGGGCGATGTGACGCAATGTGGCGAGGCAGAGTTCACCATTATCCCACGTGGGATTGACGAGAATGTCGATGTTCTGGGCGTAGAGAGCGTACCGCGCAAGCGGCATATAGCTTTCCCAGCAGATCAGGCACCCCAGACGGCCGACCGGCGTGTCGACAACTCTGAGGCCGCTCGCGTCGCCCGTCCCCCAGACCATGCGCTCGGGGTTGGTCGGCATCAACTTGCGATGTCGGTTCAGGAGCATGCCATCCGGTCCAATCACGACCACGGTGTTAAACAGCGTTGTGCCCGAGAATCGGCTATCGATCTCGTTCAGGCCGACGACAATCGTCACCGCACGCTGGCTGGCGGCCTGCTGCAGAGGCTCAAGATCATCTCGCTCGATGTCGACGGCGTTCCTGCTCAGCCTGGCGTGAAGCTCGCTTGACAACGCCATATCCGTGCCGGGCTTCAGCCGCCAGACCCACGTCGGATATCCGGGTATCCAGGCTTCAGGGAAGATCACCAGGGTGGCGCCGGCATCGGCGGCTTCGTTGATCGCCTCGACGGCTCTGGCGATGGTCGCCTCGCGATCGAGAAAGACCGGCGGCTTCTGAACGACGGCAATCTTCGCAGGCATGGCGGTTTCCTCTACTCCCGATGCATGTTCCCACTACACTTCAGGTGCAATGGTTTTCTTGTGAGCACTTCTGTCGGTGTGCCGTGACACGAAGACATAGCCGCCGGCTTTCAGCGACGGCAGCGGCTTCTGCAATCGCCAATGCGATGGCGGATGCGAATAATCTCATGTCCAGTCCCCCCAGCCTCGGCACCCTAGTCGGACATCCCGGTATCCATGCTTAGGGAAAGACGACCAGTGTGGCGCCACATTCGCGGCTTCGATCGCTTTGTTGATGGTGGCTTCGCGGCGACAATGATCTCGCAGGGATCGCCATTGATCGCGGGTCGCCTTCCCGTATTGGGCACGATTGAATGGTTTCGCCGCTGTTGTCGTTGTCATCGGCCGGTTCCTCAAGACTGTTTCGCGAGACCGTGTTCACAGCTAAACTTTGCCGACAATCGTGGAAGCGCCCGTTGAAACCGGCGTGGGATCATCTCGAGGCAACAGCAGGCAGGCCAGCAATGCAACGTCCTATCCCGCTCCGGGTACGTCTGCTCGGCGAGCTCCAGCTTGTCGGCGCCGACGGGAAGGCTCTTGCTTTGCCCGCCTCCCGCAAGACGCGCGCGCTTCTTGGCTACCTTATTGCCACCGGCCAGGTGCACCGACGTGAACGGCTCTGCGACCTGTTCTGGGACGGACCGGACGATCCGCGAGCCGAGTTGCGCTGGAGCCTCAGCAAGATCCGCGCGGTGCTCGGCGACGGCAGCAGAGCTCGGCTCGTGGCGGATCGTGAGCGGGTCGGCATCGAGCTTGGCGATGCCCTGGTCGACCATGCGGTCGTGCGCTCGCTTGCCCGAAGCAGCGTCTCCGCCGCGACCACCGAGGTGCTGACTGAGACTGTGGCGCTGTTTGGAGGCGAGTTCCTCGACGGGCTCGATCTGCCGCTCTGCTACCGCTACCAGGAATGGTGCATAGCGGAGCGGGAGGCGATGAGCCAGCTCCGGTTCAGGGTTCTCGCCGCGCTTATTGAGCGACTGGAAGACGTCCCGACGGATGCCCTGCCCTATGCCTACGCATTTGTTGCGGCCGACCCGCTATCCGAAGCCGGTCATGCTGCGGTGGTCCGGATGCTTGGGAAGATGGGCCGGACCGCCGACGCACTCGTTCATTACGAGCGGGCGCATCGCATATTCGAAGCCGAGCTCGGCGCGCCGCCAGGCGAGGAACTGAAGGCGGCGAGGCAGGCGCTACGACCGAGCCCAATCGCAGGTGCCCGAGCCGCACCTTCTGGTGCAGCCAGGGGAGTCCTGGATGGCGCTCCGCGGCCTGCGGCTTCCGGGCCCATGGTTGGGCGCGACACCGAGCGCACAACCATCGATCATCTCGTAGGGATGGCAGCCGACACCCGCCCGGATGTCATCCTCGTGACTGGGGAGCCAGGCATCGGCAAGAGCCACATGCTAGGCTATTTCAGCGAACGAATGGTCGCTGCCGGCGGGCGCGCTTTCAGGGCGCGCGCATTCGAAGCCGAAACGGCACGATCCTATGGCATCTGGATCGATCTCCTGCGCTCGGTCCAGCGGGAGCGACCGGGTAACAGATTGCCTTCGCTTCTCGGCCCGCTGCTCCCCGAACTTGGAGGCGGCGAAGGCGGGCTCGGGGATCGCACTCAGCTGTTCGACACCATTGTCGACGTGCTTCACGGGCTCGCCTCCGAGGCGCCGATGGGCATTGCCCTCGACGACGTCCAATGGATCGACGACGCGTCCGCGTCGCTGCTTCACTACGTTGCTCGCCGTCCGGAGGCAGCCCCCGGTCTTCTCATCGCCTGCGCAGCCCGTTCTGGAGAAGTCGCAGACAATATCGCAGTGTCGCGGGTGCTGCGCTCGCTCGCCCGCGATGGCCGATTGACGGAGATCGAGCTCGATACGTTGAGCGCCGAGCACACGGCAGAGCTCGTCCGGCGGCTCGACCCGGCTCTGGACGCAGCTCAAATCATCGCCGCGAGTGATGGCAATCCGCTGTTCGCGCTTGAACTTGCCCGCGCTCACCTGCGCGGAGATCCCGGCCCCGGCAGTACCGTGAAAGCCCTGATAGAAGGACAACTGGCTGGGCTGACCGACCAGGTGCGCGAAACGCTCATGTGGGCTGCAGCGCATGGCCGCACCTTCACGCCGGAGGATCTGGCGCGCTTGACGCCATTTGATGCTGCCGGGCTTCTGATGGCACTGGGGGAGCTTGAGCGGCGCGGGCTGGTGCGGCCGGCAGGCGGCGACGCTTATGACTTCACCCACGACCTCGTCCGGCAAGTCACCTACCGCAGCTTATCCCATCCCAGGCGCAAGCTGTTGCACCGACATATCGCGCGCGCTCTTCGACCGGCGGCGGAGCGCGGCGGTGACGCTGCGGCCGATCTCGTTCATCACGCTGTGCTCGCTGAGGATGACGAGATGGCCGCACGAGCTTGCATCGTGGCGGGCGAGCGGGCCCTTCGGCTCTTCGCCAATGCCGAGGCCGCCGGCTTGGCCGAGCGAGGGCTGCGGCATGTCGAGCGGCTGCCGGAGGCGCCGGAGAAGCTGGTTTCCCGGATTGCCCTGCTCAAGATCCGCGTTCTTGCGGCGACTGGTCCCGGATTGCGGTCACTTCCTCCCATCGAAGAGGCGATCGCTGACGCGACCATCGCGGCGGAGGAACAGGGGCTGCAGGCTGCCGCGGCGACAGGGCACTATCTGCTTTCCATTCTCCATCAGCAGGCCGGACAAATAGAGCGGGCCGAGGCAAGCACGCTTCGTGCGGCCGAGATCGGGCGCAACGCTGACCGTAAAATCCAGGCGCATCAGCTCGCCAACACGGCTCGCTGCCTTCTCGAACTGGAGACAGAGGTTGCTCGCGCGCGCGAATTGGTCGCGGAGGCCGGCGATATCGCGCAGTCCCTTGGAATCGAGTTGTGCGAACTGCATTGGGCCAGCGGGCTGTTGGAACGATGGGACGGTCGGCAGGATCAAGCGGCCGTCTATCTTGCTCGCACTCTTGCCCTGGCGCGCCGAAGCGAAGACCGCTGGCGCGAGTACAAATGCCTGACTTGGCTGGCGACGCTTCATTTCGAAATGGGACGATATGCCGACATGCGCGCCCGCTGCGAGGAGCTACGGTCGGTTGCCGCACGGATTGGGGAGGAGACGCCTTTCGTCGATGCCCTGCAGGCGCTTACCGCCCTCATGACGGCGGATGATGCAGCCGACGAGGCGCTGGAGAGCGCCTTGGCGCGGCTTCGTGCTGCTGACGATAAGTCTTACCTGGCTTACGCCCTCAACAGCGCGGCGAATTTCCACTGTTGTGCCGGCCGAATGGAGCAGGTCCGACTCCACGCCAGTGAGGCACTAACAGTCGCCTCCAAGATCCGCCGGCGCTGCGAGATCGCCATTGCGAGGGCCCTGCTCAGCGCGGCCGCGAACAGTTCTTCGACACCGGAAATCGACGACGATTGGCCGGCATCGATCGAGCTTGAGGATTTCAGCGCGAGGGCGCGAGCAGCTTTGCGCCATTCTGCCGAACTGGCGCGCAGCGTTCCAATGGCTGCACCCACGCCAGGCCTTCAGACTTGAACGAGCCATTGAACAGGAGAACATCATGCCTCACATAATCGTCGAGCGGACTTTTGAAGCCCCGTTCACCCAGCAGGAACTCGACGCAGTGGAGGCGCGGATGGCGCCGTGCCTCGACCTCTACGATGTCCGCTGGATCCGTAGTTACTGGTCATCCGACCGGCTGCGAATGATCTGCGAATACGAAGCCGCTGATATCGCCAGCGTTCGGAACGTCCAGCACGAGGCTGAAGCCAAGTTTGAGCGGGCCTGGGCTGCCGATGTGCTGGGCGAGCCGTGAAATCCCACCCGCCAGGCTGATACGGGTGAAAGTTGCAAGCCGTTGGATGCTCGCGACCGCCGACAAATTCCGCCATCCGCTCCGCCGCATCGCGCACGGCGTGCCGGAGCGGACCGCGTGCGACACCGAGAGGACTTCAGACCTTCGCTCGTGCTTCCGTATCAGGGCAGTTCGATGGGCCCGAAATCCACCGGGCCGCGCAGCGCCGTTTCGTCTCGGTTCTGCTCGCGCGATAGAAGCAGCGGCTAGCGATTGAGCAGCATGGAATCGCCGAATTCATGCGTGCGGTATCGGTACGTGGTGAAGGCTGCGGAGGCCTTGGCGAGCAGAGCATCGTCGGCAAAGGCACGCAGGAGCTCGAAATGGCTTTCGCCGGGCTGGTGGACGCCTGTGAGAATCGCATCGACCACGTGAAGCCGCGTGCCCCGCGCGATGCGTCCTGTCGCAATGGCATTTTCGGCACGCACATTCCCGCCGGGATTGGCGGCCGCCTCAAGCGCGCGCACCACGCTCGTGCCGATCGCGATGATGCGGCCGCCGCGCAGCTTCGCCCGCGCAACCTGCGCCGCGGTGCGCTCAGGGATGTGGTACGGCTCGTCGAAAGGGAGGCGCAGGTCGAGCGCGGGATCGCCGGTGGAGGAAACGCCCGCGGCATGCGTGACTGTTGCGAAGCCGACGCCGCGCCGACGCCAGGCTTGGAGCGTGCGCCAGTCGAGTGCAAAGCCTGCCGATGGCGCCTCGAACGCGACCGGCGCGGCGGCAATCTTCGTCCAGACATCCCACAGGGCCAGCGGTTCGGGAACATGCGCGTATTGGATCGGCCGGCCGTGCCGCGCCAGGCCTGCAAGCACCGCTGCGCGGTTGCCTGTGAAGCCCAGCTCGAGGAGGCGAGGATGGTCGAGAAGGCGCTCTATGACGGCTTCAAGCGAACCGAGCCGGAGGCGATCGCCTGGCGACAGCGGCGGCGGAGGCAGCCGGTCTTCCGTGCGCGTGCGGTGATCGCCCGCGCCGAAGGCAATTGCCACGAAGCGGGTTGGATTGGGAAGTGACAGCCAGCCTGCCAGGCGGACCTCGATCGCTTCGTCACCGGGGACATGCGTGCCGCGCAAGCTGGCGGGCAAGGTCGCGGCGTCATTGGCGACGACCAGATCGCCGGGATCGAATAGCGTCGCGAGTACAACGCGCGGCAGGTCGCGCATCGCGCCGTCTGCCTCGACGACGAACAGCCTTGCGGAGCGCCGATCGGGATGGTCCGCGGCAATCATCCGCGTGCCCCGGCGAGAATCGTTGTGCTGACCGGCAACGCGTCGAGCATCTTTTCGATGATCTCGGCAGCAGCCACTTCGGGGCGCTTCAAGGTGGCCGGATCGGCGTCAGGAAGCGCCAGCGCGTGCAGCGGTGTGTCCATATCGCCGGGGTCGAGCGCGAGGAGCCGGATGCCGTCGGCTTTTGCCTCCTCGTCCCAAATCGCCGTCAGATGGGCAAGAGCGGCCTTGCTCGCGCCATACGCGCCCCAGCCGGGATAGGCGTTCACGGCCGCGTCGCTGGAGATGTTGATCACCAGCGCGCCACGGCCCCCGCGTGCGGACGCGGCAAGCGCACCGAACAGCGCTTTCGTCAGCCGGAACGCGCCGACGAGATTGACCGCGAGCGCTTTTTCCAGCTCCTCGCACTCGGTATCGGCAAGCAGCGCCAGCGGGACAGGGCCGAGGCTCGACGCATTGTTGATCAGGACGTCGAGCCCGCCGAGGCTGGCAGTGACCTGCAACGCGATCGGGTAGATGTCCTCCTTGTTGCCGATGTCGCCGACAATGCCGTGCGCGCCCGTCTCGTCAGCGATGCGTTCGACGTTCGCAGTGGTGCGTGCGACGAAGGCGACGGACGCACCCTGCTCGGCAAGCTGCCGCACAAGCGCCAGTCCGAGGCCGGCCGTGCCGCCCGTGACCGCCACGCGAAGTCCCTGAAGATCAATATTCGTCTGCATTGCCAGTGCTCCTTCAGATCTGTCTGCCCTTGCTACAAGTTCAAGTTAACTTGAAGTCAAGCGGGAATCGTGCTTTCGTTCCTGCATGGATTCCATGCTGACCATCACCGACGTGTCACGGCGCAGCGGCGTCGCCTCTTCGGCATTGCGTTTCTACGAGGAGCGCGGGCTGATCGCTTCCGAGCGGGCCGGCTCGGGGCATAGGCGCTATCCGCGCTCGGTGCTGCGCCGGATCGCCTTCATCGTCTTCGCGCAGCGAATTGGGCTGACGCTTGAGGAGATCGGCGCCGAGCTCGCCAAGTTGCCAGCCGATCGCGTGCCGGCGCGTCGGGATTGGTCGCGGTTGTCGGGTCAGTGGACCAAGCGCATCGACCAGCGCATCGCCGAGTTGCAGCGCCTGAGGTCCGGGCTTACCGAGTGCATCGGTTGCGGCTGCCTGTCGATCGACCGGTGTAGCCTTGCGAACCCTGCCGATATGGCAGGGCGCAAGGGGCCGGGGCCGAGATATTGGCTGGGGTGAGTTGCCGTTACGGTGACAGTGTCATCACGCCATTACGGTGACAGTGCACTTTTTGCTATGTTCGCTCGGCTGTCGCTGTGTGTAGTTGAACGCACGGCTCGACTTGCATCGCCGCGCTGCAGATGTCGGCATCTGAACGGCCGGTGGGCAGCGAACCACTTCTGGACCGGATCGCCGAGTAAACCGGAAAAGCCGTGAAATCGGGAAAACGCGGCCAGGCGGGGAAAAGAAATTGGTGCAATTGCGGTAGGGACGCTCATTGCTGAGCGCCCCCGCACAGAACCGGACGGGCCCATTAAGGCGGGTTGCAAATCCTTCATCGCAGTGGACTTCCACCACCTACTCCCTGCCGGTCTCCCGGCCGCACCTGTCACCGCAATAGAAAAGCCCTCACTACGAAGCACTGACACGGACACACGGATCGCGCTGCGCAGATCGCGTCCCGGCTAAGGAAGACTACTTCGCCGGCAATCCCGCCTTGATCAAGTCGGTCACCTGTCGGTCCAGCACATCGTTGCTGACAAAAGTGATTTCCCGCCATTTTTCAGCCGACCAACTCGGATCGACCTCCAGTGCCTTCTGTATGTTCGCTTTTGCTTCGTCCAACATCCCCATGTTGACGTGGTTGATGGCCTTGATCACGGGAATGTGGACCACCCAGTCGTCCTGCTCCTCCATGACGGAGGCCGACTCCTGGTATTTGTCGCCTGCCGTCAGCGCCCAGCCCTTGAACCACAAATACAGATAGGACAAAGCCGGATCGTTCCGGATGCCGAAGTCGGACCATGAAACCGCCTTTTCCGTATCGCCAGCTCCGGTGGCTACATCAGCCAAGACAGCAGCCATGTATGCGTCACCGGGTGCCATGGCGATTGCCGCTTCTGCTTGAGCCAGGGCCTTCTTGAAGTCACGCTCGACGTGACTTGCATATGCAAGAAGCCAGTTTCCCAACTTCTTCTCCAAAGGCGACAGGTTCGGCTTGGCCATGCCCTCCTTTGCCATCTTTCCCACGAGGCGCAGGTCTTCCTCGGGATGGTTTGACCATCCGTTGCTGGCGCGGATGTAATACAGAAAACCCATCTTGAACTTCAGGAGTGAAGAGTCAGGGTATTTGGCAAGCGCCTCCGTCCAGATTTGATAAGCTTCCTCTGCCCCCTCCGGCGTGTTTTGAAGAAGCCTGTCATGACCTCGGAGATAGTAGTCGTATTCTTCCAGGCTCGCGGCGTCCTTGCTCCATGCCTCGCTGTAACGCGAACGCTTTATCTGTCCGGTGTCACTGGCCAGCGCTCCGACGATCTTCTCCGTAACCGCGTCCTGCAGCGCCATCGGGTTGTCTCCCGACTGATCAAACTTCTCCGCCCAGACGTGAGCCCCTGTCTTGGCATTGACAAGCTGCGCGACGATACGGACCTGATCCGCGTCTTTCCTTACGCTCCCTTCGAGAACGTAGGACACGTTGAGGTCCTTGCCGATCTGCCGGACGTCTGTGGGCTTACCCTTGTAGGTGAACGACGAGTTTCGGGCTATGACCGACAGGTCGGTCGATCTTGCCAGGCCAGCGATAATGTCCTCGCTGACGCCATCGCTGAAATAGCCAAGGTTCGGATCGCCGCTCATGTTGTCAAATGCGAGCACGGCGATCGAGGGAGCACCGGCGGATGCCGGAGTGCCGAAAAGATCGAAATAGAGCCACGCCCCACCGGCCGCCGCAAGCACGGCTACAGAAGCCGCGGCTGCCCACGGCGCGTATGGATTTCGACGCTGGGAACGGGACCTGATCTTTGGAGCGCCTTCGATCTTGACGCGGAAGACAGGCACGGGCTCATCGATGTTTTTCATCCGATGATTGCCCATCGGCTCGAAGCCGAAAGCCAGCTTCTTCTCCACTTCCTTGGCGACTTTGCCCGAAACGTAAACGCCGCCCGGCTCGGCCATCTGTTCTAGGCGCGCAGCGATGTTGACGCCTTCTCCGTAGAAGTCCTCGCCGTCGATGATCACTTCTCCAAGGTTCACGCCGATCCGCACGTTGATGCGGTCGTCCTCCGGAACAGATGAATTCCGTTCCGCAAGCCCACGCTGCAGGGCGACCGCGCATTCGACGCCGTCCACTACGCTTGCGAATTCTGCCAGCAGCCCGTCGCCCATGAGTTTGAAGATGCGGCCGTGGTGTCTCGCTATTTCGGGTTCGAACAGTTCCTTGCGGCCGGCGCGCAGGCGTTCAAAGGTCCCCTGCTCGTCGGTCTCCATCATTTTGGAGTATCCAACGACATCGGCTGCAAGAATAGCGGCAAGCTTCCGGTCCATAAGCGGACCCCACAGCACCAAGCATCAACACAATACCACAAATCTGCACGAGAGGCAGTAGCGGTCGAATCTAAGGTCTCAGGGCGAATCCAGCTACCTCATCGGGCGTCGAGACAAGCGCTGTACGAGCGCTTTAACGGGAGAAAGGAATTCCTAGTGGTGATCGCGTCGTTGATCTTTACAAGCTCGCCATCACCCTCCCTGACGACGATGAAGGAGTAGTTTTTGACAACGCCATGCGTCGAACTGGCGGTCTCCACGTTAGACTCGATTTGAATTACGAATTACGGTGACAGTGCACTTTTGTCGTGCTCGGTGGCAAAGGCCGGCCTTATTGATGTCGGGTGCGCCAGGCGTCGAGCTTCCTCCTTGTCGCGGATAGCGATGTCTGAAGGATCAACGAGGACGTTGCCAAGGCGCAACAGGTCCGACAGCGCGGCGCGAAGTTGCAGCCAGGAATTATGATCCTGAGGCCAGACCAAGCGTTTGGCGCGCCTCGTTGACGGTGGCCACACGCCGACCAAACTTCTCGACTGAGGCCGCCGCGAGTTCGACGAGCGCCGCGTTGCTGCGCGCCAGGCGTTCCCTAGTGATCCTGATATTATCCTCAAATCCGGTACGCACTGCGTCTGCTCCGCGCGCCAACGCCCATTGCATCACGATCGTCTGGTTGCGGCCTATTCCGGCCGCCGTCCAGGTGGATTGCGGAAACAGGAATTTCGCTTCCCTGAGGAGCACATCGAGCAATCTCTCCTCCGCAGGCAGTGCGTTTTGCACGCCCATGACAAACTGGATGTGCGGGCGTTCACCCATAAGTCCCCCGTCGGCCAGCCGCCTGGCAGTGTGAAGGTGCGAGAGGTCGAAGATCTCGATCTCCGGCAGCACGCCATTTGCCTTCATCGCGGTTGCGAGATCAACGATCAGGACGGGATGGTTCTCGTAGACTATGGACGGGAAGTTGACCGAACCGGTCGAAAGCGACGCCATGTCCGGCTTCAGATAAAGTGCCGAGCCACGCGCGGCAGGATCACGACCGCGCCCGCCGGTCGAGAACTGGACGATCATGCCGGGGCAGTGCCTACGCACCCCCGCCTGAACGGCAGCGAAGCGCGTTGGTTCAGACGATGAACTCTGATCGTCATTGCGCACGTGGATGTGCACCAGCGACGCACCTGCTTCAAAGGCTTCCTGGGTCGACTCGATCTGTTCGGCCACGCTGATTGGCACCGCAGGATTGTCTTCCTTGCGCGGCAGCGAGCCGGTAATCGCAACGGCGATGATACAGGGTTCAGGCATGGCGATACACTATCGGTCGCCCTGGTCCATGAGCCAGCGGATCGCGAGCGGATACCCCTTGGCGCCAAGCCCAGCGATCACGCCGGTGGCGACCTTCGATACCAGCGACCGATGATAGATCTCCTCGCGGCGATGGATGTTCGAGATATGCAGTTCGACGATCGGGCCCGGAAACATTTTGAGCGCGTCAAGCACCGGAATCGAAATGAAGCTCAAACCCGCGGGGTTGATCAGAATGCCCGCGCCTTCGTCGATCGCCTCATGGACCCAGTTGACGATTTCGCCCTCAATGTTCGACTGGTGAAAACGGATCGGATGGTCGCCGGCGGCGTCACGGCACATCCCCTCGATTTCTGCGAGTGTCGTCCTCCCATAGATCTCCGGCTCGCGCATGCCGAGCCGGTTGAGATTTGGGCCGTTGAGAACGAAGATTGGCTTGGTCATGGTCCTATCCTTGATAGCCCAGCAGGCGCGGCAGCCACAGCACCAGCGATGGGAAGAAGGTGATCAGCATCAGGGCGGCAATCATGGCGTAGAGAAACGGCATTACGTCGTGCACCAGGTCGCGCAGCGGCACCTCTGCGATACGGGTCATGATGAACAGCAGCAAGCCGTAGGGCGGGGTGACGAGCCCGAGCATGATGTTGACGACGACCATTACGCCGAAATGCACCATGTCGACGCCGAGCACCTTCGCCGTCGGAATCAGCACCGGCACGATTACCAGCAGGATAGTCGTCCCCTCCAGCACGCAGCCCAGTAGCAGCAGCAGGATGTTGACGAGGATCAGGAAACCCATCGGCGAAAGATCCCAGGACTGCAGGATCACCGACAGGGACTGCGGAATGTTCTCAACCGTGACAACGTAGTTGAACACCAGGGCGCCGGCGATGAGCATGCCGATCGAGGCGGTGGTGCGGGCGCTGTTGAGAAGCGCATGGTAGAGTTGACCCGGCGTCACGCTGCGATAGATCGCGACCGAGATGAGCAGCGCGTAGCCGGCGGCGACCGCCGCAGCCTCGGTCGGGGTCATCACGCCGCCCCTTATGCCGACCAGCAGAACGACCGGCAGCATCAGCGCCGGAAATGCGCGCAAGGTGATCCCCGGAAATTCCCTGAGCGGCACCGGCTTCTCGACCGGAAAGTTCTTCCGGCGCGCGTCGATGGCGACGATGATCATCTGCGACAGGGCGAGAAGAAGGCCCGGCACGATACCCGCAATGAAGAGGTAGCCGATGGATGCATCCGAGATTAGCGCGTAGATGACCAGCGGAATTGACGGAGGAATGATCGGGCCGATGACGGAGGTGACGGCTGTCAGCGCAGCGGCATAGCTCGCCGGGTACTTGCCATCCTTGGTCATGAGTTGCTGCATCATCTTGCCGGTGCCCGCGGCGTCGGCGATGGCCGAGCCGGACATGCCGGCGAAGATGATCGACTGCAGTACGTTGACCTGCGCCAGGCCGCCGCGGAAACGGCCGACGACAGCGTTGCAGAATTGCAGCAGCCGGTCGGTCATTGTTCCGGCGTTCATTAACTCCGCGGCGAGAATGAACATCGGCACGGCTAGCAGAATGTAGCTTGTGTAGAGCCCGTTGAGCAGCTGCTCGGCGGAGGTGCCCATGTCGAGCCCTGCAAGCCAGAGATAAAGGATCGACCCGGCGATCATCGAGTGACCGATCGGCAGGCCAAGCAAGGCCAGCGCTGTGATCGCAACGACTGACAGCGAAAAGGGACTCGCGAGGTTCATACGCCGGAGCTCGCTTTCGTGGGGTCAAATTCCGCCGGTGCTTCGCCGCGCAGAGCACGCCACGCGAGCCACAGGTAGCGGGCGATTACGGCGACCACGAAGACGAGATAGATCGAGAACAGCCAGTCGAAGCGTATCTTGAGGTAGGCGGTGCTCTCGACCTTCATGAACGTCACGTAGTCGAAGACGGCCGGAAAGGACCAGCCATAGAGCGCGACGAGAGCGATCGCGAAGGCGAGCGTCATTACTCGCCTTATGTCCGGACCGACTGCGGCGTAGAGGAGATCAAAACGGATTTCCTCTTCTTCACGAACGACGAACGCTGCGCCGAACAGCACAACCCAGATCCAGAGTACGACGGTGAGCTCGTTGCTCCAGCCGGTCGGCCAGTTGAGAAGGTAGCGAAAAGCAACCTGCAGCAGAAACGCGGCGAACATGGCGCCGATTGCGGTGGCGATGGCGTTCTCGGCGCGCCGGTAGAGCCAGCCGCCGACCTTTCTCAATCCCGGGTTCATAATGCCTCCCTGGCGGCCAAACAAGTTGAGGCCGGCCGGTCACAAGCGGACCTGCCGGCGAGTTTTGTCGCGTCAAAGCGCGTTGATCTTGTCGACCATCCCGGCCGGCCATTCCTTGGCCAGGTCGGAGGCAAGATATTGCTCCTGCACATGCTTGCGGAATGCAGCGACATCGGGCTCGTAGATCTTCAAGCCTTTGCCCTTGAATGTTTCAACGAGTTCCTTCTCGCGCGTCAGGTGTTTTTCTGTCGAGAAGTCGATCGCCTTGTCCGCCGCGGCCTGGACCTTTGCCTGCTTCTCGGCCCCCATCTCCTCCCACACCTTCTTCGAGATGCTGAGAAGGTCGAAACCGACAAGGTGCGAGGTGAGGACGATCTGCGACATGACCTCGTAGAACTTCATGTTCTCCACGTTGGGCAACGGGTTGTCCTGCCCGTCGATCGCGCCTGTCTGCAGGCCGGTATAGACCTCGGCGTATGCCATGGGCGTAGGGTTCGCGCCGAGCGCCTGGCCGAGGAATTGCCAGGCGTCGCCCCCCGGCATACGCAGCTTGATGCCGGCCATGTCGCCGGGAGTCTTGATTTCCTTGTCTGGCTTCAGGCCGACCTGGCGCAGGCCGAAATAGGTGGGACCAAGCACCCTCACGCCGAGCTGGTCCTCGGTCATCTTCTTCAGCTCCGCACCGGCATCGCTGGCAAAGAACGCCTTCAGGTGCGCGGCGTCGCGGAACAGGTAGCCGGCGGTGACGATAGACCATGCCGGAATCTGCTTGGAGATGTCCTGCGGGGCAACGTTGCCCATTTCGAGGTTGCCGCGTTGGATGGCGACAAGTTCGGTGCCCTGCTTGAACAGGTTGCCGCCGTAGTAACCCTCGAAGGCAAAGTCGTCCTTGATGGCGTCGGCGAACATTTTCATCATCTCGGCCCGGATGTCCTGTTCCGAGAAAACAGCCGAGAAACGCAGCTTCGGTTTGTCCTGCGCGAATGCAGGAACGGCGGTCCCGGCGGCGAGTGCGCCAGCGGCGACCATAAACAGGCGTCGGTTCATTTCAGCTTTCATGTCGATTTCCTCCCTGTGGTCTTCATACAATTATAGGCGTCATTGCCTTCATGCCGCGGCCTCGAAGTGATCCGCCATGGCGCGGCGGTCGGCCTTGCGTCCAGTGAAGAGTTCGAAAGCTCGGACGGCCTGGTAGATCGCCATGCCGATGCCAGGCAGCGTTCTGCAGCCGATCGTGCGGGCAGCGCGCAACAGCTCTGTTTCGGTCGGGAAATAGATTATGTCGGCGACCCATTGTTCGGCTCTCAGAAGGGCCGCGTCGAATGGTGTGCCGGGGTATTTCGCCATGCCCACCGGGGTCGTGTTGACGATGCCGTTTGCCATGCGCACCGCTGCGGCCGGATCCGGCCATGCTTCGACGCGGCCGCCGAACAAGGCGCCCATGCGCGACGCCAGGTCCGAGGCGCGATCGGGTTGGCTGTCGACGACGAACAGCCGGCCAACGCCCATTTCCATCAGCGCGTTTGCGACTGCGGCGCCCGCTCCGCCGGCGCCGAACATTGCGACGCAGCCCATCGATGCGCCTGTCATCGCCTCGCGAAAACTCTGCGCGAAACCCCAGCCGTCGGTGTTGTGGCCTTCCTTGCGTCCGCCAGCGAACACGACCGTATTCACCGCGCCTATCGCGCGCGCTTCCGGCGACAACGCATCCAGGACGGGAATGACAGCCTGTTTAAACGGATGAGTGACGTTGAGGCCCTGAAAGCCGGCAATTTGCGCCGCCGCGATCAAGTCGCCGATCGCCGCGTCCGGAAATTCGAGCCTGTCGAAATCGAGCAAAAGATACGAATAGCCGATGCCGAGGCGCCGGGCTTCACGCTCGTGCATGCCGGGAGTGCGCGAGGACTGAATGCCGCGTCCGACGAGGCCAATCACGACCTTTTCGCTGTCGCCGCTGGCGGCGCCCTTATGCTCGTCCGCAAGACGGCAAAGGAGGTCGACAAGGCTGTCGCCCATCTCCCGAAATTCCTCCCTGTCGCGCGCCGCCTCCCAGCCCAAATGCGGCAATTCCTGGATCGCCCTTGTGTTCACGCCAAACGCGCCGGTAAATGAGTCCGTCGCGATTTGCGAATGATGTACTAACTGGTTAGTTTAGTCAAATGCCGGCTGCGCCGGGGCGGGAACTCGAACTGCATGGCCGTTATCAAGAAAGAACGAAAACCGAAGCCGGACGCGAGCACGACGCGTATCCAGGACCCTGAGGGCACGCGCCGCAACATCCTGGAGATCGCATCCAGGGAGTTTGCACTGAACGGCTTGTCGGGCGCGCGCATAGACGAGATTGCAGCGCGCACGCGCTTCAGCAAACGCATGATCTACTACTACTTCGGCGATAAGGAAGGCCTCTACCTGCGCGCGCTCGAGAACGCGTATCGCCAAGTGCGCGAGGGCGAGGCTCAACTTGATATCGAAGGTCTGCCCCCCGTGGCGGCACTGGCACGCCTAGTGGAGTTCACGTTCGACCACCATCACCGACACGAGGAATTCATCCGCATGGTGATGATCGAGAACATCCATCACGGCCAATACCTCGAACAATCGGATGCGATCCGCGAACTGAACGTGACTGCGATCGACCATATCTCTCGCATCTATTCACGCGGTGTCGAAGAGGGGGTCTTCCGGCCGGGACTCGACGCGGTCGAACTCCATTGGCAGGTAAGCGCGCTGTGCTTCTTCAACGTTTCCAATCGCACCACCTTTTCGATGATCTTCGGACGCGACTTCGGCGCGCCGGCACAACTCGAGCGGCTCAAACGCAACAGCGTGGAGATGCTGTTGCGTTTTGTCGCGAAGGACGAAGCTCCCGCAGAATGCTGAGCGCGCCGAAACTTGCGGTGCTGCCAGCGTTGCCTTAGTCTATGTACGAACTGGTTCGTTCACAACGAACCAGGGAGGAGGCGCGTTTGAAGACTTCGATCGCGACGGTGTCGATCGCCGGTGACCTGGCGGAGAAATTCGCGGCAATTTCCGCCGCCGGCTTCGACGGCGCTGAAATCTTCGAGAACGATTTCCTCGCCTTTGACGGCTCACCGCGCGACGTCGGCCGAATGGCTGGTGACACAGGTCTGACCATAACGCTCTTCCAGCCGTTCAGGGACTTCGAGGGTTTGCCGGAGCCGCAGCGCAACCGCGCCTTTGATCGTGCCGAGCGCAAGTTCGACGTCATGCAGGAACTCGGCACCGACCTGATGCTGGTATGCTCGTCGGTGTCGCCGGTCTCGCTTGGCGGGATCGACCGGGCGGCCAAGGATTT
The DNA here is from genome assembly GCF_040318115.1 of Mesorhizobium sp. M1312. Taxonomy (NCBI): domain Bacteria; kingdom Pseudomonadati; phylum Pseudomonadota; class Alphaproteobacteria; order Hyphomicrobiales; family Phyllobacteriaceae; genus Mesorhizobium; species Mesorhizobium sp. M1312. The sequence continues at coordinate 189,902 of NZ_JAMYLQ010000007.1, forward strand.
TCACGAGCTTGGCGAGCGCGCCGCCAAGCGCGGTCTGCGCGTCGGCTACGAGGCATTGGCCTGGGGGCGTCACGTCAACGATCATCGCGATGCGTGGGAAATCGTGCGCAGGACTGACCATCCGAACGTCGGGCTGGTTCTCGAGTCCTTCCACACGCTGGCCCGCAGGATTGAACTCGGCTCCATCCGTTCGATACCCGCGGACAAGATCTTCATTGTCCAACTCGCCGACGCGCCGCTGATCGAAATGGACTTGCTCTATTGGAGCCGGCACTTCCGCAACATGCCAGGCGAAGGTGATCTGCCGGTGCGACAGTTCATGCAGGCGGTCGCGGCAACCGGCTATGACGGCTATCTGTCGCTCGAGATTTTCAACGACCAGTTCCGTGGCGGGTCGGCAAAGGCGATCTCCGTCGACGGACGGCGTTCGCTCGTATGGTTGATGGATCAGGTGCGGCGTGAAGAACCGGCACTTGACATGGCCATCCCGCCCATGCCCGACCGCATCGGGGTTGGAGGGGTCGAGTTCATCGAGTTCGCGGCCGATCGCCAGGACGCCGAACAGCTTGGATCGCTGTTGCGCATGCTCGGCTTTGTCAAGGCCGGTCGGCACGTCTCGAAGGAGGTCACGCTCTACCGCCAGAGCGAGATCAATATTGTCATCAACACCGAGCGGCAGGGCTTTGCCCATTCTTCCTTTGTTGTCCATGGCACGTCGGCATACGCGATGGGCCTGAAGGTCGAGGACGCCGCCGCCACGGTCGCGCGCGCCGAGGCACTGGGCGCGGAGATCTTTCACCAGCGGGTCGGGCCCGGCGAGTTGTCGATCCCGGCGATCCGCGGCGTCGGTGGCGGGCTGATCTACTTCCTCGACGCCAAGACCGACCTGGCGAAGGTCTGGGACATAGAGTTCACGCCGGTCATGCCGGCAAGTTCCGGCAATGGCGTCGGCCTCACCCACATCGATCATGTCGGGCAGACCATGGCACAGGAGGAGATGCCGAGTTGGCTGCTGTTCTATGTCTCGATCTTCAGGACGACCAAGACCCCCATGGTCGACATCGTCGACCCGGCCGGCCTCGTGCGCAGCCAGGTGATCGAAGGTCTGGACAAGCGGTTCCGCCTCACGCTGAATGGCGCCGAGAGTCACCGCACGCTGGCCGGCCATTTCATCGCCGAAACCTTTGGTTCCGGCGTCCAGCATCTGGCACTCGCGACGGATGACATCTTTGCGACGGCGGCGAAGCTGCAGGCCAACGGCTTCGAACCACTTCAGATATCGATGAACTACTACGACGACGTAGAAGCGCGCTTCGGCTTGGATCCGGAGGTCGCCGATCGGTTACGCTCAGCCAATATCCTTTATGACCGCGACGACAACGGCGAATTTTTCCAGCTCTATGCGCCGACATTCGGAGAGGGGTTCATTATCGAGTTCGTTGAACGGCGCGGCGCGTATGCAGGATATGGTGCGCCGAACGCACCATTCCGCATCGCCGCGCAAAAACGATTGATGCGGCCCAAAGGAATGCCAAAGATATGACCGCTATGAACTTTGCTTGCATCAACGGCGCGACGATCCACTATCGGCATCGTCCCACAGCAGGCAGGCCGACGGTCGTCTTCGCGAACTCGCTCGGCACGGATATGCGCATCTGGAACGAGGTCGAGCGAAGGCTCGCCGACGATTGTACGTTCGTTGCGTTTGACAAGCGCGGACACGGTCTGAGCGAACTGGGTGACGCGCCGCAAACAATCGAGACTCATGCGAGGGACCTTGCAGGGCTGCTCGACCATCTTGGCGTAAGGCGCGCGGTGATCTGCGGCCTTTCGATCGGCGGCGTCATTGCGCAATGCCTTTACAAGACTCGGCCAGATTTGATCGAGGGGTTGATCCTTTGCGATACGGCAGCGAAAATCGGTACTGCCGAGATGTGGAACGGGCGCATCAACGCGGCCCTGTCGGAGGGCATCGCGAGCTTTGCCGACGACGTGATGCGAAAATGGTTCACGCCGAATTTCCATAAGAATCGCGGCGAGGAACTGGCAGGGTATAAAACGATGCTGACGCGCCAGGATCCGGCCGGCTACGCTGCTGCCTGCGCGGCTATCCGCGACGCCGATTTCACCGCTACGACCGCCGCGATCAAAGTGCCGACACTCTGCATTGTCGGCGATCAGGACGGATCGACGCCGCCGGAACTGGTCGAAGCGCTGGCCCGCTCGATCCCCGCCGCAGGCTTCGAAGTCATCGCCGGTGCGGGCCACATCCCATGCGTCGAGCAGCCGGAAAGGCTCGCCGGGCTGATCCGTGGCTTCCTGACCGACATGCGAAGAGAGCGCAAATGAGCAAGCAACAACACGGCGCCCGACACGTCGAAGGGATGGCGGCGCGGCGTTCTGTCCTGGGTGATGCCCATGTCGACCGCGCAGAGGCGGCCAAGACCGAATTCGACATTCCTTTCCAGGAACTGATCACGGAGGCTGCATGGAGCCACGTCTGGTCTCGGCCGAACATCACCAGGCGCGAGCGTTCCATGCTCACCATCGCGCTGCTCGCCGCGCTGAAGCAGGATGAAGAGGTCGCGATGCATATCCGCGCCAGCGTCAACACCGGGGCGACGCGCGACGACATACGCGAGGCGCTGCTGCATGTGGCAATCTATGCCGGCTTACCGGCGGCAAATCACGCGATGAAGATCGCCAGGAAGACGTTCGACGAAATGGACGCTCAGGCCGGCAAATCATGACCAGCTCGCGCGTTCCCGCCAACCGCACGCCGGAAATCGGCGCCTTCTTTCAGCGCGACCGCAACTGGCATCCGCCGGCCTTCACGCCAGCCTACAAGACTTCCGTGCTGCGCTCGCCGCAACGGGCGCTTCTTTCCCTCGACAACACCCTGTCGGAGCTTACGGGGCCGGTCTTCGGCCACAATATTCTCGGTGAACTGGACAATGACCTCATACACAATTTTGCCGGGCCGGGCGAAAGCGCGATCGGGCCGCGCATCCTTGTCTATGGCCGCGTCCTCGACGAGCGCGGTATCGGCGTCGCCGGCACGCTGCTGGAGGTGTGGCAGGCCAACGCGGGCGGACGCTACCGACACAAGAAGGAAACCTATCTCGCGCCGCTCGATCCGAACTTCGGCGGCTGCGGCCGCACCATCACTGGCGAGGATGGCTCCTATTGTTTCCGTACGATCCAGCCGGGGCCATATCCCTGGCCCAACGGACCCAACGACTGGCGTCCAGCTCACATCCATTTCTCGATCTTCGGGCACGGCTTCGCGCAGCGCTTGATCACCCAGATGTATTTCGAGGGCGACCCGATGATCTGGAGGTGCCCGATCGTGCGGACCATCAACGACCGCCGCGCTATTGAAGGCCTCACCGCCGCGCTCGACATGGAGGCAACGATACCGATGGATGCGCGGGCATACAAATTCGACATTGTACTGCGCGGTCGCCGCCCGACGCTGTTCGAAAACCGCATCGAGGGCAACTGATGGTCCAGGGTCTCAGCCGCCTGAAGGAAAGCGCCTCGCAGACCGCGGGACCCTACGTCCATATAGGGCTGACGCCCAACTTTGCCGGTATCTCGGGCGTCTATGAACGCGACCTTGGCACCGCGATGGTCAACGACAAGACCAGGGGCGAACGCATCAGGGTCAATATCCGGGTGATCGACGGCGCCGGCTCGCCGCTGAAAGACGCGCTTGTGGAGATCTGGCAGGCGGACGCGGCCGGCATCTACAATTCGCCCTCGGATCTGCGCGGCTCCGCTGACCCGAATTTTACCGGCTGGGGCCGGCTGCCCACCGACATGACGACGGGCGAATGTATGTTCGAGACCATCAAACCCGGTCGAGCGCCCTTTTTTGACGGCCGCAAGATGGCGCCGCATTTGACGGTCTGGATCGTCGCGCGTGGAATCAACATTGGCCTTCACACCCGCATGTATTTCAGCGACGAGGAAACGGCTAACGCCGAGGATCCCGTCCTGATGCGCATTGAGCAAAGGGAGCGCGTGTCGACGCTGGTCGCGCCGCGCGATGGCGACATCTATAAGTTCGACATTCATCTCCAGGGCATCAACGAGACGGTCTTCTTCGACATATGATCGCAGCATTCGACAATCCCCTCCTGTCCGGGCTTCTCGGCGATGAGAAAATGGCGACGCTGCTCGGCGTCGAGGCCGAACTTGCGACGATGCTGCAATTCGAGAAAGCGCTCGCCGATGCAGAAGGTGCACTCGGCATCGTCCCGGCGGCTGCAGCAAGGGCAATCGGGCGCGTCCTCGACAACTTCCGGCCGGAAATCCAGGCCCTGAGGGACGGAACGGAGCGCGACGGCGTCATGGTGCCGGAGCTCGTGCGGCAGATCAGGCATGCTGTGGGAGAGCCGCATTCGGAGCATGTGCATTTCGGTGCGACCAGCCAGGACGTGACCGACACGGCCATGATCCTGAGAATTCGCGCCTGTATCGACCTATTGGAAGAACGGCTTTCGGCTCTGGTGGTCGCCTTCGCCGATCTCGGCCACCGGTTTGGCGATCGCCCGCTGATGGCCCGAACCCGAATGCAGGCAGCGATCCCGATTTCCGTCGCCGACCGCGTCGCAAGCTGGCGCGAACCGCTGGTGCGCCACCACGAGCGACTTCAATCGGTGCGAGGATCGGTTCTCGTCATCCAGTTCGGCGGCGCCGTCGGGACACTCGAGAAGTTCGCAGACAAGGGCGCCGCCGTCCGTGCCGCGCTGGCCGAGCGGCTGAGCCTCGGCGACGCGCCGCAATGGCACAGCCAGCGCGACCGCATCGCTGAACTGACCAACTGGCTGTCGCTCGTGACGGGCGGCCTCGGCAAGTTCGGGCAGGACATTGCGCTGATGGCGCAGGCAGGCGACGAGCTCCAACTGGCGGGCGGCGGTTCATCGTCCGCCATGGCGCACAAGCGCAATCCCGTCGACGCCGAGATGCTGGTGACGCTTGCCCGCTACAACGCAGTCCAATTGTCGGGAATGCATCATGCGCTGATCCATGAGCAAGAGCGCTCTGGTGCAACCTGGACGCTGGAATGGTTGATCTTGCCGCAGATGCTCATGGCGGCTGGAGCATCGACCTGTGTCGCGGACAGGCTGGTCCGAACCATAGCGGCAATCGGAGGCTAAGTTTACTGAGTCAATGCGGTGATCGCACGCTGTCTCAGGCCCTGACGCTGCGCTAAGCCGGCACCATAGGCGGCAGCCGTGTCGAACACCCGCGCGCCATCGCCAGCGGCTTGCGACCGGATGTTATCGACCTCGCCATAGATGATCGCGGTATCACGCCAGCGCGCGGCGCCACCCGCCGCCCAGGTGCCGATCCCGATGCGCGGTACCGAGCGGCCATCCCAAAGCTCCATTATCTGCATGCCCCGCCTCCATTATCTCAACGACGCAGGCTGGCGTGGCGGGCATCCTCGCGGATCTCTTCGCGAGAAATGCCAGCATCCGCCAGTGTGCTGTCTGGGGCCTGCCTCAAGCTCGCAAGCGTCTGGCGATAGGCAAGCCAGCGGGCGAAACGGCGTCGAAGTTTATGGAACATGATCGTCTCCTTTGGCGCGCCGAATGCCCGCGCGCTTGGGTTGGTCGAAAGCGCAAAGCATCTGCGCGATCCAAACGATTGCGCTGGCTTCTTGGCCAGCCGAGGCGCTGTCACCGTCGCTCCAAGCAGGAATGTCCAACGCCTTCAATGACTGCATACTTGCGCGTGACGCCCGCTTCGCGCTACTGCCACGGTCGCAAGGAGTTTTTCATTTCTGCAAAATGGATATCGACTGGGACGATCTGAGGTTGTTTCTCGACGTTGCGCGGCTGGGTGGCTTGAGCGCAGCGACGGGAACCACGCGCCTCAGCGCAGCCACCCTTGGACGACGCGTCGCCGCGCTCGAAAAGCAGATCGGCGAACCGCTGTTCGTGCGTCAGCAGACAGGCTACCGGCTGACCCCGGTCGGTGAAGAACTGCTGCGGCGCGCCGAAGATGTCGAGGCAGCAATGCAGTCGCTGACCCGCTGGCGCGAGGGGAACCTGCCCGACCGCATTGTCCGCGTCTCGGCCGGGCCATGGACCTCAGCCTTCGTTTCCGCCCATATCGGCGAGATCTGGACGGTCGATGACGGCATAAGGGTGGAGCTCGTCACCACCACCGACCGCGTCGACATCGGCCGCCGTGCCGCCGACATCGGCATCCGCAGCGAGCGCCCGACCGAGCAGTGGCTGGCCGGCCGTCAGAGCGGCAAGGTCGCCTACGCCATTTATTCCGGACGCCACCTGATCAACGGCATCGCCGCCGGGTTGTTCGTCGGCGTCACCGGCGAAGGGGCAAACATTGCCTCGGCGCGCTGGCTGCGTGCCCATCACGGCGACCGCATCGCCGTGCGCGGCAACAACACCCATTCGGTGCGCGAACTGGTGGCCGCCGGCGCCGGCCTTTCGATCTTTCCGTGCTTCGTCGGTGACTGCGATCCGCGGCTGGTTCGCGTTGCTCTGCCTATCCCCGAACTCGAAACCGAACAATGGATCGTCACCCATCACGAGGAACGTCACTCCCCGCCGGTACGAAAAGTCGCCGACCGGATTACCGCCTTGATGCGGGCGCACCAGCCGCTGTTTCGCGGCGAGACGCCGATCCGGTAAGCCTCAGGCGTCGATCGGCCGCCAGCTGAGCCGCATGCTGGCACTCATGCACTGGCCGAACTCCCGCGCCGTCAGGCCTAGGCCGTAATACCTCAACAGGGACTCGAACTCGCCATGCCGCTGCGTCCAGCCGCTATTCGCGGCACCGACCATCGAGTCCAGCGGACGCTTTGTTCCATTGCTGACCACCATCAAAAAGAGCGCTGTTAACCAAATTTTCTAACCCGCCAATGCTTATTCGCGAGACTGAAGGAGTGAGGTGATCGATGTGCGATTCAAACATAAGCGCATTTCCGCTGCATCGGCGGCGGAAATTGGTCGAAGGGATCGCCCTGGTCCTGGAGTCCAAGAACGGGGAGGACGCGAACGCCTTCTGGCGCAACACCGCCAAGGCAATTCTCGTTCAACTATCCGAATCAGGAATTGCACCCGGGCTGGCCGAACAGGAAGTCGGAAAGCTTCTTCATGCTGTCTTGGATTATATAACCACCCGCAGTGCGGCGAAACTGGCACAATAGCATCGGCTGGCTCACGACGATGGATTGCCGCGTGGCACCACTGCATCCGTCAAATGCAAGGTTTCTCAATACGGATGAAAAGATCGGCGCGGTTCGTCGAAATCCTCACCGTTGCAGACCAGCCGGTCGGGTCATGAAGGCTCGGATGAGCCCTGACGCCTTTTACTGCGCAACGGGGAGGAAATCCTGCGCATGGGCGCGATCACGCCCGGTCTATTTAGCTGCGCCCCATCATGCGCGCCTATAACACGAAGAAGTCGTCCACTGTGAGGAATGTGCTCGGGTCCAGGGCGGCAAACTTAACAGTCGCCGCCCCTCCTGCCCCGTCCACATCGAACAGCAGATCGCCGGTCTCCTTGTCGTAAATGATGTGGTCGTTGTCATCGATGGCGTGCTTGCCGACGACGAAAACCGCAGCGGAAAGCGAGCCGGCCGACAGCCCGACGAATGCGGAGCTGTCCAGCCAGAACACATCGTCGAGGGCATTGAAGTCTCCTATCCTGTCGTAGTTCGCCGGCCCAAGTGCGTCGAACACGAAGACATCCCTGCCCCCCTCGCCGGCCAGCCGGTCGCGGCCGGCGCCGCCATTGAGAATGTCGTCGCCAGCACCACCTCGCATGTCGTCGGAGCCGGCGCCGCCGTCGAGGACGTCGTCGCCAGTGTCACCGCGGACGCCATCTGCGCCCTCACCACCGCTGATCTCGTCATCGCCAGCGCCGCCCTTCAGCCAATCGGTGCCCGCGCCTCCAATGATGTCGTCCGCGCCCGCGCCGCCGAACAGCTGGTCGTGGCCGGCACCACCGTCGAGCGTATCGTTGAACGGGGTGCCGCTGATGCGGTCGCCCCCGCCCAGCGCGGCGACGAGCACGGCATGATCATGGCTTGCGTAGCTCGCGATATTTTTGACGTCGGTCAGGGTAATGGATTCGGCCGGCGAAGTGACTGTGATCGTAATCGTCGCCACATTGCTGTTACCCTGGCCGTCCGTAGCGTAAACCGTAAAGCTGTCGGTGCCGATGAAGCCGGCCTCCGGTGTGTAGTCGAACAGGTTTCCGCTCAGAAAATCCGCATGATAGTGCAGGGTTGTCCCATAATGACCCTGGTGAAACGGGTAGTGGTTACCGTCGAAACTCGTCTCCTGCTCCAGGGTGCCGCTGTCCGGCCCGTCCAAGACGATAAAGTTCAAGAGATCGTAGTCGGCATCTGTCGCGCTGAACTTGACGTCGTCGAGAGATTGCGCCTGCGAAATCGACAAGTCCAGGTCGGCAACGATGGGCGCGTGATTAACGAAGGTGTCGGACTGAAGCACGCCCCCTTTCAAGATGATCTGGTGCTGACCGTATTGGGTGTTTTCGCCGCCGAAATATTCGTTCGCCCCGATCCATGTCACCGTGAGGTCGTCGGGGCTGTCGGCGCTGATCGAGACGATCCGGACCGACTGGAAGGCCGCCTGGTCGGACAGGGTGCGGAGAAAATTGCCTTCGTTGTCGAAGACCTGCGTTTCCACTGTCGTCCAGGTTTCGGTCCTGCCCTCGTGGCTGAAGCTGGTGATGGTGAAAAAGCCGTCGAAGACATCGACCGAAGCCAGTTCGACCCCACCGAAAGGGAAATCCGGCTTTGCGCCTATCGGTCCGATTACGTCGCCGTCTGTTTCCGTAATACTGAAGAGGACCGCGTCAGGGGTCGGATTGGGATTCTCGGGTTCGTTCCATACGATGAGTTCACTGCCATTGCTTAAGGTCGGCATCTTCCTTGCCTTTGCGCCTGGACGTGCTGCGGATGCCCCCAATTCCAACAGTAACATGTTACCCAAGACGGATCGGTGACAAACCCAACCGCCTTCGCCTTCTTCGAATGTGGTTAATTCTGTTTCTCGGGCGCGGAGTGATCATGCCCAACTGTCTGATTGGATGGAGGAGCGGGGCTTTCCGCCGACAAAACTCGGGTGGCCTTCACCATTCTCCGGGACTTCGTCCCGCTACACTTTCTCATTGAACGACGGCGACGCGCAAAAACTGCTCGCCTCCCAGCATGATGAAAGACACGACCGTCATCATCAGGCCACGTTGAATGCGTGCCTGCTTTATGATCCTGACGCGTGACGTTTTCAGCAGTTCTGTGGCCAGAACAGAGGTCCAGTCCGACCTCAAGACTTGGTACATCAGGTCACGGACATCGGCAAAGTAGCTGGGGTCGACATAGTACACCGGTGGGACCTTGGCACCATGACACGTCTTGCCATTGAATTCGCAGCACGCCGCTTGTGGGGACGTGCTGGTGCTGATGTGCATCGCTTACTTTCAGCCGATTACGCGCGCCGAACTGTCGTCCTTCTTCGGGAAGGAGATTTCTCGCGATCTGATCGGCCATCTGCGCGGGGCGAAGCTGATCGCTTCGGGCCCGCGCAGCCTGACGCCAGGCGCGCCATACACCTACGTTACGACAAAAGAATTCCTGCTGGAGTTCGGCCTCGACACGCTGCGGGATTTCGAGGCGCTTGAAGATGCCGGGCTGCTGTCGAAGGAGAAGCTGCTGGCTGGTGACATCATGCCGGGATTGAAGATATCGACGATAGTGGTGCGAGCATCGCGCTCGACGAATAGATGATCCCCATTTAGGGCCGGAGAACCCAGGCGACCTCGCCGCTCGTCAGAATGAGAAGCAGGTCGGAAGACCTCTATGCGAGAGCGGCTCTGTTCCTCCCGACAGAACCGCCGCACGTCGGGATGCGCCATGGCTCGTCAGATCCGCTTTAGCTCGAGCGCATGGCGATGCCTACGCAGCGGATAAACGCGAGATGTGCGTTCGCGCTCCCCGGTTAGCCGCTTCCTTGTCAAGGTTGATGATGTTCGATGTTTGTTCTATAGCAAGCTGTCGGTTGTGGTGGTCAGTTCAAAAAATTGATTTGTGCGGCACACGCGCTGCCTAGATGTTACGGACTTTGCATGAAGGGCCGATTACGAGGGGTAACCATGGTTCACACTGCACGCCTCCGCCATGTTTCTCTGACCGCCCCCTCCAGCAGAAACGTCCCTGCAAAATGGCTCGCCGCCGCGGCCTTCGCGGCGATCGGCTTGCTCACGGCCCCGGCCGCACAGGCGCAGGAAGCGCCTCCCGCGCCCGTCGTCACGGTAGCCAAGCCGCTGGTGCGCGATATCGTCGAGGACGATGAGTTCGTCGGCCGTTTCGAAGCCGTCGACCAGGTTTCGCTGCGCTCCCGCGTCGGCGGCTATCTCGACCAGGTCCATTTCCAGGACGGTACGCTGGTCAAGCAGGGCGACCTCCTGTTCACCATCGACCAGCGGCCGTTCAAGGCGGCGCTGAACCAGGCGCAGGCGCAGGTCGACTCGGCCAAGACCCTGGTCGAATTCAGCAAGATGCAGTTCGAGCGCGCCGAGACCCTGTCGCGCGAAGGCAACATACCGGTTTCGACACTGGACGACCGCCGCCGCGAATATCTCGCCGCCCAAGCGCAACTGGACGGCGCGGAGGCGGCACTTGAAAACGCAAGTCTCGATCTCGAATTCACCGAGATCAAGGCGCCGTTTTCCGGCCGGGTCGACCGCCGGCTCATCTCGCCGGGCAATCTGGTGCAGGCCGACCAGACCGTGCTGACCACCATCGTCTCGATCGACCCGATCGACTTCTATTTCGACATCGATGAGCGGACCTACTTCGCTTATGCGCGCGACGCCCGCGAGCGCGGCGGCGTCATGCAGGAGGGCGCCGGCGGCGTCGATGTTGTCGTCCGTGTCGCCGACCGTGATGAAGCGACGTTCAAGGGCAAGCTCGACTTCGCCGAGAACCGTCTGGACGAAGCTACCGGCACGATGCGGGCCAGGGCGCGCTTCGACAACAAGGACGGCGTGCTGCAGCCGGGCATGTTCGGCCGCATCAACGTGCCCGGCTCGCTGCCGCATCCGGGCGTGCTTCTGCCTGACGAGGCGATCGGCGCCGACCAGAACCGCCGCATCGTCTTCGTTGTCGACGAGGCAGGCCTGATCTCGGCCAAGCCGGTCCGCACCGGCCCGCGCATCGACGGCTATCGCGTTATCCGCGAGGGCCTCACCGGCGAAGAGACCGTGGTAATCAACGGGCTGGTGCGAGTGCGGCCGGGCGTCACCGTCAAGTCCGAGATGACCACGTTGCCGCCCAAGGTTGAAGCCGAAGGGCAGACGCAATGAACTTCGCCCATTTCTTCGTCAGCCGCCCGATCTTCGCCGTGGTGCTGTCGATCGTGCTCGTGCTCGTCGGCGGCATCGCCTATACGCAGCTTCCGGTCGCCCAATATCCCGAAATCGCGCCACCGACCATCGTGGTGCGCGCCTCCTATCCGGGCGCCGACGCCGAGACGGTCGCCGCGACCGTGGCGACGCCGATCGAACAGGAAATCAACGGCGTCGAGCACATGCTCTACATGTCGTCCTATTCCTCCGGCGAAGGCTCGATGTCGCTCACCATCACCTTCCGCCCCGGCACCGATCTCGACGCGGCGCAGGTGCTGGTCCAGAACCGCGTCTCGATCGCCGAAGCGCGCCTGCCGGAAGAGGTGCGCCGGCTCGGCATCACCACGGCGAAAAGTTCGCCCGACCTGATGATGGTCATCCATATGCTGTCGCCCGACGACACATATGATCAGCTCTACGTCTCGAATTATGCGCGTTCGCGCGTGCGCGACGTCCTGCTGAGACTGGACGGCGTCGGCGACGTGCAGATCTTCGGCGAGCGCGAATATTCGCTGCGCGTCTGGCTCGACCCGGAAAAGCTGTCCGCCTACGGCATGACCGCAGGCGACGTAGTCCAGGCGCTGCGCGACCAGAACGTCCAGGTGTCGGGCGGCTCGATCGGCGCGCCGCCGATTGGCGACGGCTCGGCCTTCCAGTATACGGTCACCACGCAAGGGCGCTTCGAAGAAGCGCGCGACTTCCGCTACGTCATAGTCAAGTCGACTGAGGACGGCCGCTTGATCTCCCTGCAGGACGTGGCGCGCATAGAGCTCGGCGCCAGGGACTACGTCACCAATTCCTATCTCAACAACAAGGCAGCGGTGGCGCTCGGCATCTTCCAGCGGCCGGGCACCAATGCCTTGGCCTCGGCGGAAGAAATCCAGGAGACCATCGCGGAGCTTTCGGAGGATTTCCCGGAGGGGCTGGCCTACGAGATCATCTACAATCCGACCGAGTTCATCGCCGAATCTATCAACGAGGTCTATGTCACCATCGCCGAGGCGATCCTGCTGGTGGTGATCGTCATCATCGTGTTCCTGCAGTCGTGGCGCATGGCGATCGTGCCGATCGTGGCGATACCGGTCTCGCTGATCGGCACGCTTGCCGTGCTGCTCGCCTTCGGCTTCTCGCTCAACATGCTCACTCTGTTCGGGCTGGTGCTGGCGGTCGGCATCGTTGTCGACGACGCCATCGTGGTTGTGGAAAATATCGAGCGGAACATCCGGCTGGGGCTCGCTCCGCGCGCCGCTGCGCACAAGACCATGGATGAAGTGGGAAACGCGGTCCTCGCGATCTCGCTGGTGCTGATCTCCGTCTTCGTTCCGGCGGCTTTCATTCCCGGGATTTCCGGCCAGTTCTACCTGCAGTTCGCCATCACCATCGCGGTCTCCACCGCGATCTCCGCATTCAACTCGCTGACGCTTTCGCCGGCTCTCGCTGGCGTGCTTTTCAAGCCCCACATAGAGAGACATTCGAACTTCTTCCTGGCAAGGATCGGCCGCGCTCTGGCGAACGGGTTCAACAACGGGTTCGACAGGATGGCGGACGGCTATGCGTGGCTGGTGCACAGACTGGTCGGCACGACTCTGGCGCTTGCCGCCATGCTGCTCGTCTTCGCAGGCCTGCTCTACGCGACCTATCACATGCTGCAGACGGTGCCGCGCGGCTTCATCCCGAACATGGACCAGGGTTATGCGATCGTCGTCGTGCAATTGCCGGAGGGCTCTTCGCTCGCCCGAACGGACGCAATCATCCAGAAGGCGTCGGATATCATCCGCGAGACGCCGGGTGTCGCCAACGCCGTCGCCTTCGCAGGATTCAACGGCGCGACATTCACCAACGCCAGCAATTCCGGCGTGATCTTCGCGCCATTCAAGAGCTTCGAGGAACGGCTCGAGAGCGGCGATACTTCCGACAAGATCATCGGCACGCTGTTTGGCAGCCTGCAAAGCATCCAGGAGGCCTTCATCATCGCGCTGCCGCCGCCGCCAGTGCGGGGCATCGGCAACTCCGGCGGCTTCAAGATGATGCTCCAGGAGCGCAACAGTGCCGACATGCGGCCGATTCTGGCGCTGGCCAACGAAATCGCCGGCAAGGCCAACCAGACGCCCGGGTTGATGGGCGTCTTCACCACCTTCTCGGCCTCCAGCCCGCAATTCTTTCTGGCGATCGACCGCGACAAGGCGCGCATGCTGAACGTGCCGATCCCCAACATCTTCGAGACGCTGTCAATCAATCTAGGCACCGCCTATGTCAACGATTTCAATGCCTTCGGTCGCGTCTACCAGGTGCGGGCGCAAGCCGACCAGGCTTTCCGCATCGATCGCGACGACATATTGAAGCTGAAGGTGCGCTCGGCGGCCGGCGACCTGGTGCCGCTCGGCACACTGGTCGAGATCCGCGACGTCACCGGTCCCTCGCTCGTGCAACGCTACAACATGTATGTCTCCGTGCCGCTTCAGGGCAATGCAGCGCCGGGCGTCGCCACCGGCACGGCGCTCGACCTGATGGAGGGGATCGCAGCCGAATCGCTGCCGCAGGGCACTTCCTTCGAATGGACTGAACTCGCCTTCCAGGAGCGGCAGACCGGCAACACGGCGGTCTTCATCTTCGGCCTGTCGGTTCTGTTCGTCTTTCTGGCGCTCGCCGCGCTATACGAAAGCTGGATTACGCCCTTCGCCATCGTACTTATCGTCCCGCTCAGCGTGCTGGCCGCCCTCTTGGGCGTCGCCATCCGCGGTCTCGACAACAACATCCTCGTGCAGATCGGGCTGATCGTGCTCATCGGCCTGGCGGCGAAGAACGCGATCCTGATCGTCGAGTTCGCGCGCCAAGGTGAGGAGCGCGGCCTTGACGCCGTCGAGGCGGCTGTCGAGGCCTGCCGGCTGCGGCTGCGGCCGATCCTGATGACGGCATTCGCCTTCATCCTGGGCGTGGTGCCGCTAGTGATCGCCAGCGGGCCTGGCGCGGAAATGCGCCAATCGCTCGGCACGGCCGTGTTCTCCGGCATGCTGGGCGTGACGTTGTTCGGCCTCTTCCTGACGCCGGTCTTCTACGTTGCTCTGCGCAGGACATTCCGGCGCAGGCGGCCTGAAGCCGGCCCGACCCTGGCTTCCGAGAGCGACGCAGCCGAGTAGACGCCGAGCCGATGAGGTGCCGGGTTCAGGCTGAGCCCGACCGGCGGGTTCCTGGATCTCGCGGAGGGATGGATCGGCGATCCATCCCTCGAGCGGATCGAGATGTTCCGGCGTGCCGTATCGCTCGCTTCGCCTCGTCCACGCCCAGGCCGTCTGGATCGCGCAGAAAAGCGCATCGAGCCGATCGCCGCTGGGGTCGTCGGCCGACCGACGAACAGGAGATAGAAACAGGCACAAGATCGCTTCTCCTGCCCTTGGATCGTGGTCAGGCGACAACATTCAATCTGAATACGGCGGGTATAGCGGAGCTCAAGTGACCCACTTTAGATAGACGTCGGCCACAAATTATTGATATTGAGCGACAATGGTGGGCCCGGAGGGTATTCAGAAAGCCATAAAAATCAATTGATTAGAGATCAGTGGGACTTCAGAGTATTCAAATCTTTTCCAATGTTTTTCGATGTTGTTGTCCCACTCAGAAGTACCTCAGTCCACCAAGCCGACGCACTGAACGCCTCACTCGGAAGGGAGGTTTGCGCAAGGCGAAAGGAAGATCGCGTCGGTGTGCAGCCTTCCTGAGAAAGGTCGCGGTAGCGCCATGACCGGACGTTCCCGGCACCTCTCCAAAGCGGCCGTTCGCGCTAACGGGAGTCGCTCCAAGGGGTAGTCCAACTTCTGGCGGTTTTCGTCCCACAGCCTAGCCGCTGGACGGTTTTACTCCGCCCGCACACTCGGCACCTATGCCGTGGTCATCGGCTCGCACTGACTTGCGTCAGTAGACGGGGCAGCCGCGCTCGCGGCCGAACGTCAGATAGACGCGCTCACCATCGCGCGACCGACCGCGCACTTCGATAGTGCGACGACCCGCCGTGACGATGCGGGCCGGCCGGACGCCCATCCGCTCGGCCTTGTCGAGCGCTCGGTCTTCCGTGCAGCCGCGACGAACGACACGCTGCTCGACATAACGACCCTCGTAGCAGTCATCGTCTTCGTAAGGATCGCAACGTTCGCGCGTGCGGAGTTGCGGGCCATCGCGGCCGATGCTGAACTCGAATTCTTGTGCTGCGCTGGAGCCGGTATTCAGCGGCAAGCCCGAAATGCCCATTGCCAACGCAAGGGCGGAATTGATCAGGAAATTGCGCATAGTCGGTCCTCCATTTAACACCACAACGATTTGGGAGAGCCTGGGTTTCAGCAGACGACGAGATTTCTGGGGGTCATGGGGATAATCTGGAACCGGCTATCGGCAGCGGTTTCAGATTTCGTTAGCAAAATGCGACACGCAGCTCGGCCTGCGCTGAGCAAGGGCCGCTCTTACAGACCAGCTAGCTGATTGATCTTCGCTGCCATGATGAAATCGTTCTCGTGCAGGCCCCTGATCTTATGGGTCTGCAGCGAGATTTCCGCGTAGCCCCAGCCGAAGCAGATGTCCGGATGGTGCCCTTCCTCTTCCGCCAACCGGCCGACCCTGTCGACGAAGGTGAGTGCTTCCCGAAAATCCGCAAACTTAAATTTGCGGCGTATCAGGTGTCCCGCCTCCAGAATATTCCAGCCGGGCGTCTGAGAAAGATATCCGCCGGCTTCCTTCTCGGTCAGCGGCGGTATGCCGCCGCGGCAGGGCGTACAGGTTTTCTGGGCAATGTTCTCTGCCATGACAATCTCCCTTGCACATTGGGGTTCCAGGTGCAGCGACCACTGTTTACCGCACCCGATATTTGCTCGCATAGTGCTTGCGGAGAAACTTGCGAATCTGCTCAGCAAGGCGCTTGTTGTGGGTCTTCCTCGGCCGATCGCGGCGCTTTTGTGGACTCAGTCGATCGGTGCCCCGGCTCTGTTTTGCGTGTTCGTGCATCTCAGATCACCAGCGGCAACGGGGCCGTCTTCCGTTCAAGAGACGATCTCGACTGGGTTCCGATCGCGAGCCCGAACCGAGGACGCTCTCTGACCACCAGCGTCGGCGAATTGTCTGTATCGCCCGGTCACGCCGGCCAGCGGACGTTGAAGTATCCATCGATTGCTTCATCAACGGAGTTGCGAAAATCCATTCCCACACAACTGTTATGGTGCAGGTATTGTGAACGGCAAGCTCAAGCCCGAACAGAAGCGGTTTCCGCCGCCGATCCTGGCCGCCGGATTGGGTCAGTAAACGGCGAACTCGCGCCAACTGCTGACGCTCAGCGCGAAGACAATCAACGTCCTGTTATGGGGCCGTAAGCCGTCCGACTGTTCTAGGGAGCGAAGATCGAAAAGCCGCCGGTCTCATTCCGAAGTGTCAGGTTCGCCGCTGCAGTTCCAATGCCCGGTCGACACGAGCGACACGGTCAGGGTCTCGAAAAGGCGGTACCTCCAACGACGTAAGCAATGCCGGTTTGAGCAATTTGCAGTTGATGAACGGAAGATCGAGTGGCACTGTCGAAGGCGCCTCGCCCGATCCGTGCCGCGTTCGCAATTCGCTGTCCGATTGAAATACGATCTCTTCGCGGAATATCGTTCGCTCGGTGCGACGGCATGACGACCAATCCAATGCCGATGCTTGCAAAGCGTGCTCGGACGTATCCGGCGACACGAGCAATACCGCATAAGCAGATTCCCAATGAAGGTCGTTAATTAGGCGAACCTGTGCGTCGTCGTCGACCCTGACGAGACCTCCCGCATTCTTCTGCACGGTGTACGCTCCGCTGTCGAATCCGAAAAGGACCAGCCGTGGGCCCAATGGCAGGAACAGCTGCAACCCCACGTTTGCGTAGCCGGTAACGCCGATGTGTTGACCTTCATACAACCTGTTATGGAAGACGACAGGAGTATCGGACGCGATGAAGGCTGTATCACTACCGTTCTGGATGAGTACGAACGTAAGATCGGATAGAAGGCTGGCGCCGATCGTCGCGTAGCTCACTAGCTCGGAAACCGCGTTCGTCCGCCTGATCCGAACTTTGTCGAGCGCGGCGAGCATTTCGCTATTTTCTTCGAACTCAGCCTTCTGGCGGAGTATCGCCTTGGAGATCTTCTCCGATCCCTCATTGTGCTGCTCTGCTGCCCCTACCGTCCGGGCGTGCTGCATGCCGAGATAAAAGATCAGCCATTCATGATCTTGGCTCGCAGGCACCGGTAGCCGGTCGTGATTGATAGCTTCGGCAAAAATTCTCGACGCATGGCCCTCTAGATAACCAAAGGCGCGCTCCGCGCGCGAATCCTTTCCGTAGAAGTAGTTGCGGCACGCCTGACCGCGTATTGGGGCGTTGGGAATGAACTTGGCACGGTCGATCACATAGACACCAATCCGGTTATCGCCGGCGCGCGCGAACAGACGCATATACATCTGCGGCACATAATGATGGCTCTTATGCTCAGGCATCGACGTCGAATCAACCCTTCTCACCGCCTCCAGAAGATCGCGTACCGAAGCCAACTGGCGAATGGCCTCACGACGTCGTGTTGCAACGGCGTCCTGAGGCTTAGCGTGAACGAATGGCTGCGCTGCTCGGCTTATCTCATGCTACAAATTCGTCCAGCACGGAGCTGAAATAGGTGGGGAACGGGTTGAGAATCTCGCGGATTCGAGGTGCCGCAATGCGGGCGGCAAACCGGGCGGTTTCGCGATCACCGACGATTGGAAAAGCATCTGCAAGCGTCTGCGCGACAACGCGGTCGGCAAATCCTGCTTCGAAAAACCCAAGGGCTGCAAGAGATGGCAGGCCGCATTTTAGTTGCCGTTGAAGAAACGCAAGAGCACCAGGCAATTCTCCCTCATCCCCTTCGGCAAGGTCGGCAATGGTGGCGAGTATCATCGCTCCTTCGTATCCTAATCCGCTCTCGCAGATAGCGACGGCATCCTCGACCGTTGGGCGCCGGTTGTTGCCGCCAATGCGAATGCCCCTCTCTACCATCAGTTGGAAGATGGCAGCGAAGGGTGCGCCTTCCACCCAACTTTCGATGATCAGCGGCATGATCGTCTGATCGGAAAGCGATGTGATTGTGCTGCTGCGGTTGTATTGAAGGACAACGGCCGATATCGGCGCGAGAAGCGTTCCCCCCTGAAGGGCTTGGATCAGAGACGCTCGATTGTCAGCAAGCCATGCCTTTAAACTATTGACCGTGGTTGGGGTCAGCGGCGACCGTCGCAGTGTCGCGCGCAACTCTTCCGTCGCCGCCCCTGCAAGGATCCGCTCGGCAATCGTTCGGAAGACGGTTTCGATCTGTACCTGTTGTCCTTCATTGGCGAGGTAATGGGCAAGCGTATTCTTGGCAAGGTTGAACGCACGCTCTGCCAGCCCGTCCACGGCAAAATCCAAATGAGCCAGCAGGAACGAGGCGATGCCATGAACGACCCGCACGCGCTCTTGCAAATATCGCCGGAACTCCTTGGCATCGACGCCAGGATTTTGGTTCACCAATGCGGCAACAGTGGCCTCGACGGTGGTTTCGTCATCGAACAATAGATTATGCAAAAGTTCGACGTTTATCGTTATTCTCTGGGTAGGCCGCCCAAATTCGAAGGGCTGAAAAATTGCGGATATGCTGCTGCTGGACGGTTCTGAATTCGCTGGGTCCAGCAACTCTTTTGCCGTCCGCCACCGCCATCCATCGCGAAGTTGACGCTTTTTATCGAATACCTTCGTATCGGCGAAAATAATGCTGCCTTCGGTATGCATGCCGGCGCGGCCAGCACGCCCAATCAGATTGTGAAAATCCCGAACGAGCATCCGCTCGCCACCCTGATAAACACCTGTGACAATCAGGTATCGGATAGGCAGATTGACGCCTTGCGCCAAGGTCGAGGTACAAACGACAAACTTTATCCGGTCGGTCTTCATCCCGAATTCAACCGAAAGCCGGAGGCCGTTCGGCACGCTGGCATGATGCGGAAAGATGCCAAGCGCAGCGGCTTTCGTCGTTGAGGCCGTTTCGCCGATGTGGCGCGAGAACAGCGACGTCAGTTTTTGCACCTCGTCGGGATCGGCTTGTTGAGCAGGCCGATTGAATGCATTGCTCCGCTCGAACAGGTCCACGGCATTTGCACAGATTTTTACCGCGCTGTCTTTACGGCCGCAAAACACGGCAACGCTTCCCTTGGAAACAAGCTTCAGCCCAAGATAGAGGCCGATCGAGCCTCCATCCTCGGCTTTTGGAAAATACTGGTCGTTGTCCCTGGGCTTAAGTTTCCGAAGCAAAACCCGGTCAATCACGCGAGGCACAAAGAACTCGGCATCGTCGGGGTCGAGCGGGCTCACATATTCAAGGCGGCCAAGCTGTGTCTGCCAGCTTGCAAAAGCAACTCGTCTTGCCGTGGGCAACAACCCTGCGCCATCAACAACGGCGTCTTCGTCATCGATCAACCAGCCGGCTATGTTGCGGGCATTCGCGATCACCGCCGAGATCAGCACAATTTGGGTGTTTTCCGCCAACGACAATTTAAGCGAGGTCAGCAGGAGCTCGTAAGTGACGCCCCGCGCACCGCTGTCAAACTGGTGCCCTTCGTCGTAGATAACGAGCCCGATATGCTGAGCTAATTCCGGCGTTCTTCGCAGCAGGTAGAGAAGCTTTTCTGGCGTAACAATCAGGATCGTTCTCTGTTCCCAGAAATCCTCAACCGCAAGGTCCTTTTGAAAGCTATCAGTAGCCTCATTCAAAACGACATTTTCGCCCGAGAAGGCGCGCGCCATGTCTCCCCGAATATCATGGCAAAGCGATCGGAAAGGGCAAACGATGACTGCCAGTGAGGCGCGGTCGCTGAGGAAGGCACTACGAAGTATCAGCTCCGTCGCCCGGGTTTTTCCGGCGCTTGTCGGCATCTGGATTATAGCCGACGCGCCATGAAGCACCCCCGCTACACAGATACGCTGTTGCGAAGGCCACAATTCGCGCGGAAACGTAGCGCGTTGGAGCGCGGGTTGCCAGATTTCGAGGGCAAGGCCCGAAGCCGTTGGCAAAATTGCCCGCGCAGAGTTGCCAATCTTCTTTCGGAGAATGGCGGTCGCAATATCTGCGTAAAGCAGTTCCCGGCCATCGCCGGAGCGATAGGCCTCGTCGCGAACGGTCAATGCAAGCGCTAGTGCCTCTTCCTCACTCCCAACACCATCGAGATAGGACGCTAGCGCCGAAAGAATCCGATCAGGATAATCACCATAAGCAGTGTCCCCGATTGGTTCGTAGTTGGACCGCAGCAGGCGATATGACAACAAGGCCAACCCTGCTCCGTGTGCAACCGGCGGCGGCTGGGCGCCGCGCGCAACAACCACCGCGCTTCCGGGGTTATCCGCCAGGTAATACGCGGCTGCGCCCAGCAGGGAAAAGTCGACCTCCACGTCGTCGTTAAGACGACTTTCATTGAATGCCTCAAAATAAGTTGCGACGAAAACGACCGACTGATGTGTCGTCTGCTCGCGCCCGGTGACTGCTTCGCCGGCTGCAATGGCTGCGGCTGCATCTCCCAATAGGCCGACGGCTAATGAGAACAACAGTTCCGGCCGCTGTGGCAGGTCAATATGCGCCTCCAGCGGTACGTCGAATTCGTACATTTTTGCTTTCGACCGGGTAACGGCGAGTACGCGCTCCGCATTTGCTTCAGGCCTCATTCGCAGCCCTCGCATACAGTGCGTTGACAAGGTTCATCAGCGTTTCGCCACGAATGACAATGAGCTTTAGGTTCGCTGTGTTGGAGTGACCCGCGGTAGTCGTCTGAGAAACCAGCGTCCCATCATACAAGGAAGAATTCAGCACGGCGGCCGCGCCGCTTATCCGCTTAAAAGGTCGATCGGCCATGTCTTGGAAACGCTGCACTTTCATTGCCGGAGCCGCTTCGCCGCGCTCCAGAAAACGTTGCTTGAGCGCGTTTAATGTTGTCGCTTCCCGCAATATGTCCTTTGCAGAATCGTTCACGGCATCCTGCAGCCGGTTAACAGGCGTGTTACCGGACATCGCTGCCTTGGACTCAAAAACAAAAAGTTCGTCATTTGGATCAATGCCGCCATTATTGACGAACTGGAAACCCAATACGTCGCAGCCCTTGGTCGACTCGTTGCGGCTCCATTTCTGGTCGTACCGAAGTTGCCGTGGGCACCAATAGCCAAGCTTGTATTCAATATAATCTGCGACAAGAATTTCGGCAAAATCGCCCGACCGGATGCTGGGCCCTGGCGCCGCCTTTTCGTCAGGAAACTTCATTTCAAGCAGATATTGGCTGGCGCTTTTGCCAGTTCCGTCGACAAGTTTCTTCAGCATCTCGTCATCGGCATAATGCTCGCGAAAATGCTTCGCCCAGGCCGACAGCACGGCGGGATCGTCACCGAACTGAAGCTCCCATACTTCAATTTCAACACCGTCAGCGGATTTTAGCCGCTCACCGGTATCGACAAGCCAATCAAGATGGGAGGGCGTGGGCATTGTCGGAAATAAACCTTGAAAAATACATGTGCACTACAGGAAATGAAAGTTCTGTATCGGTCATTTACAGTCTAGCTAGTGAAGAGTTTCTATCAAATGCGTGTCGTCGCATATAGCCTGGGATTCGGTCGGTCAAATAGCCCGAAACCCCTTTTCGGCATTGTAATTTTCAACCGCCATTGAGGCTCGGTGGACAGATGGGCGCTCTAAATCTCGACTGGGTCTTGTGCCCGCCTTTCGTGCATAATTGAGTGAAACAACAGAGAAAAGAGCCGCGATGGCTTCCATCGAGATTTTCATTGGCGATCTTATAAAGCACGCATCGGAGCGGGCTACCCTGGCGCATGCCGTCGAGTTTCTATCGGCCCATGGCGTTCCAGCTGTTCTCCTCGCCAATCTGAATTTCGGTGGCCGGCAAATTGACCTCGTGATTGGCCTCGACCACGCTGCCCTTGTGGTAGAATCCAAAGGTTTTACCTCTCCCGTGCGCGGCAGCGAAAACGGCGACTGGCAGGTGAGACTTGCGTCGGGCCGATGGAGAGAAATTCCCAATCTCTACGTTCAGACCCTCAACGAAAAACTGGCGCTCCGCGATTCGATGGCGGCATTCGCACAAGCAGACGTTCCGTACCCCGACGCGGCGCTGGTATTCGCCCCTGTCATCCCGACCGGTTCATCGATCCCGACCGGTGATTTCAAGGTTTCGATAGGCGGCCTGGATGCGTTGCCAGAACTCATCAAGTCAGTGAATCGTCGTGGCTGGTCGTTGGATCGGTGGCGCGCCTTCGCCGTCCATCATCATCTGATAGCGGTCCCCTCGCTTCACGCAGCCTTAAGCCAAAAGGTTCTTGATGCCGAACGGCTGCTGGCTGCTTACGGCAATGCGTTTACGCGTATCTATGGCCCGCCCGCTTCCGAGATGGTCGCGGCCTCATGTCTTCGTGATGGCGAGACGCTTTCCTCGGACACAGTTCTGGAACAGGCGGCACTAGACGAAAACCTGCTGCTCACAGGGGATTCAGGCTGCGGCAAAAGCCTCCTGTCGTACCAGATAGCCCTCACGGCTCTGCGCCTTGGGCGGGTGCCAATTGTCATTCCCGCGAAGGATTTCGAGGGGAATCTGCGCGAGGTGGCAAACCGCGAAGCGGCACTGCTCGACGCAAAATCGGCCGCATCGGTGATTTCGGCGGCGCGGATGTTAGATCGACGACTGGTGCTGGTGGTCGATGGCTACAACGAATGCACGCCATCCGAGCGGCAGCGCCTTACGCGAAGCATTGCTGCTGCTGTGAAGCGGTATGACGCAACCGCCGTCGTTTCGAGCAGAGTAAGTCTTGAGCGCGGCGATCTTCTGCCGGCGCGCAGCTATGCCATCCTCGCCCCAGACACAAGGATGAAGCAAGCCATTGCCCAGCAGGCCGCCAGCGGCGTTTCGATGGAAGCGTTTTCGGAATTGCTTGGTACCGTCGGAAGCGGCCTTGAAGCCAGAATGGTCGGGCAGCTCGGTCAACACTTGCCGCCCGGCACCAGCAAATACGGCCTCTTTGATGCCTATGTGCGCGAGCGGCTTGGCTCTTCGGCGTCGGATGGCATTCGGGCTCTATCCCGCGTTGCCGGGATGATGACCGAGCGGATAAGTTTCGGCCTATCGGTTCGCGAGCTTGACCGTTTGTCGGATCGCGAAGGGGTCTCTGGTGACCTGTTGCAAACGCTTCAAGCGGCCAACATCTTAAACAAACGCGGCGACCGGGTGAGCTTCAGTCACGAGATGTTCCTTAACGTGTTTGCCGCCGAAGCGATTATCCGGCGCTCCGGCAATGATGCCGACGCGGTGGTTGCAGCCCTGCGGTGGCCGCAGCATCTCGAAATGAAGCCTTTCGTGCTGGGCGCCATCGATGACGACAGCTTTCGGCGCCAGGTGCTGTCCACCATATCCGATGCATGGGTCGTGCAAGCATGTTTTGGCGGTCAATGCGGGAATGACGCACAACTCTGGGCCAACAAGCGCTGTGACGACGTGCTGGAGCGGATCGCGCAAGAAACTGAAACAGTGCGGTTTGAACTTTCGGAAGAGTTCCATTGGAGCGTCCAGGCGCAGCCCGAGACCCTTCAAGACTGGTCTCCGCAGGACCGGGCCGTGCTTGAGGCAATCCCATCCGAACTTGTAGCCGGGCGACGTCTCGATCAGGTGCTGAGCCTGATCGGTAAAATGGATCAGCGGCTTGATGAAGAACAGCGCAGGCTGCGGGACGAAGCGAAAGAGAAGAAGGTGGGCTTGCGCAGCGGCCTTTATTCGGTGAGCTACACGGGTTTCGGCGGGCGTGAGATCGGCCTCAGCCAGATTTGCAGTCCTATTCATAGTGGGCACCTCTACAACGGGCCCAAAGTCGCGCCCACGGCAAATCTTGCCGAGCGATTGCGTTCTGAAACTCTCAGCCCAGGTCAAGTCGGGTTGCTGGTCGAGCTGGACCGATATTCCGACCGGAACGACCCTTCCCTAGGGACCGTCTTGCCGGACATACTGTATCGCATCTGGCCAAAGGCGGGTCATCATCTTCGGTTAGCGCTTATGCATGCGGCGGGCATGAGTGCCCATGCGCTCAACGATGACCAGCGCCGAGCCCTGATTGCTGTCATCGAGGACCTGATGCCCTCGAATGGCGGTTTCGACTCATCGGGTATGATTGATGCGTTGAAGTTCCTCGGTGCTTTGGACGACGCCCAAGCCGAACATGTCACAAGCGTCAAAGAACAGATGGAAGTGGTGCTAGCGGATCGCGACAATCCCTTGATGTGGCAAGCTGCCGACGGCCTTTGGAATGCGCAATTCGACCACCCCTATGATACGGCCTATTGGGAGGGGTGGAATGACCTGCCGAGCGAGGATCGCAAAGCGCTGACCATCATGGCGGCCAAGGGTGCCGAAGGCCACTGGATGTTCACGCCGGCCCTGATCGCGGAAGTCGCATCCTATGCCGACCCGGCGACAGCGCCGATCCTCGCGCGCTGGGCGGCTCTGCCGCCGAAAAAAGAAGTCATGATACAGGACGCCATTCGCACTTTCGAAATGGCCTACGCAGCACTTGCACGACTGCATGCACCGCTGCCCGACTTTTCGACCGAAGCCCTTTCCTCCGCCGACCAAGCGCTCCTAGCCTGTGGGGCAATTATCTACTGGCTGAACCGCGATGACCTTTCGCTGGCGGAGCGAAGGCTTAACTGCGCGGGGTCTCTGGCGATCTTGTCACGCCACGAACTTGGCGTGGCCGCGACCGTTGCCGGGGAGTTCTATGGCACTGACCACACATTTTCTGAGAGCGCGCAGCGCCTTCCCGGATCGGAGCCGGCGACCGCTTCATTCGCCCAAGAATTTCCGGAGGAAATGGCTGCCATCTATCGAGCCGCGCTTGAACAACCCGCACAACAAACCGGGTATTTCGAGTTTTTCGGCATTGCGTTTGTAATTGAGAAAGCGTTGGCAAATCTCGGTCGCTTAGGCAACGCGAGCGACATCAAATTGTTGCAGGCCTGGTCGATCGATCCCAGCCTCGGCCATGCCGCGGTGCGGGCCATCAAAGCGATTGAAGAAGCGCCGCACGATAGAAGACTTAAGGTCCCTGGCTAGGACGTAATTTATGCCGGACCAGATATTCCGAATTATCCGCCCCAAATTCGTGGCGCTCGACTCCTCGCATCTCGGCGCGGTAGCAGCAGACAAGACATCGACCGACCATACCCAGCAGGCGCGGGCCAAGGCATTTGAACAAGCCTTCGCGGAAAGCGGCAGCGTGCTGCTGCTCTGTTGGGACCACCTCCAGGAGCTTTTTTCGCACAAGGGTGAGGATGTAGCGGCGCAACGTGTCGCTTACCTTCGGTCCCTGCCCATGGTGGCTGCTATCGCGTCGTTCCGAAAGGAAGACCTGATTGGCTCGGTCACCGACCTGCAATCATTTGAGATTGCCGCTGCATTCCAGAATCCGGCAATGGAAGTTGAGGCGGTGCGCAACGAAGCGGCAAAAAGCATGTTCCGGCTCACCAGCGGCGCTGACCTCGTTCGGCCGTTCCTGGAAAGCTGGACAGCACTTCGCGCTGGTTTTATCGAGAGCGAAGAACGAACCCGCGAAGTGGTTGCAATATCCAAATCCAATTTTGCGGACAATTCCGATGCCAAGATGGTCGATCTCCTCAACGACGAGCTTCGCACACCCCAAGATATGCAACGGCAGTTCCAGCGCCTGCATGACCGCCTTGCGGCGGATATACGGGAACGTGGCGACAAACGTATTCCCGACGCCGAACAATCATCAAAGGAGTTTTTCGAAGAGGTCTTTCGCTTTGGCGTAAAGGCGATACACCCCGACAATCCCGGGCTGCGGATTCTGCAAGCAAGCGGGCTCGACTTATCTGATATCGGCCCGGACACGACGCTTGCCGATGTGGGCGACCTGGCTGTTTTCCGTAGAAAGTTGGAAGTGCTGAACCGCAAGCTAAGGTTGCCGTGGCAGGAACTGATTGCGAAGGTAAAGGAAGAGCGGTTGCCGTCCGGTGTGATTTACAATGCCATTCGACGGTTTCATCCCGACACGCGAGAATGGGATGGCAGTGAATTGACCGACCGTCATCTCGCCTGTCTTTCCGCCTATGCTGATGTTACCTACGTCGACAAGCGAACGCATGAAGCGTCGCGGCAGGCACGGTCAAAATCGCAGGCTTTCGCTTCTGTCGCGCGGCATATTGAGAAAGCCCGGACCTATGCCGAGATCGCAGACCAACTCGGGCAGTGATCCTTGAGCACGCTTACACTGGCGATCTCCAATGGTGAGACGGAAACAGGTGTGAGGTTGGGATCTCTAGGTCGCGATGTCAGCTTCTGGGGATAGACGAGAGGTTGGAATGACCGACATCGGGCGCAAAGCTGACAGGCCGTTTAGGGGACCGGAACCGGAATGTCGGGCTTCTAAAGCCGATGGCAGAAAGCGGATACGCTGTGGCGGCATTTGAGGGCACGTTCCTGCTCTTGATTATTGCCAGTTAGCTGTGCGCGCAAATCGGGAAAATGGAAGGGCCGGAGGCAGGAGCACGGCCCTCAGGCCGAGGCGCTAATCAAGCGGGTCGGCAATGATCGCGAAAAGCTCAATACGGCCTGCAGCGAAACTAACGAAGTAGTCGCGCGTTGGACGCGGATAACGCTATTTCGTCTCTGGAGTATGGTTTAGGTCAGAGTGGTCAAGCCAACGTCGCGTA